>CAZGZL010000068.1:0-10973 GCA_964530595.1 uncultured Prevotellaceae bacterium
AAAGAATCAGAAACCACTCGGTAGCTCTTTTGGTCATCGTGGGTCTGGCGATGGCAGCTTTCATCGTTGGCGACCTCTTGACGAGCAGCAGCTCTATTATGCAGAGCTCACGCGACAAAGTAGTCACCATCAATGGTAAAAAAATCACGTTCGAAGAGTACGAGACCGCTCGCAACAACATGGCTGAGCTCCAGAAGTCTTTGTTCGGACGCAATGATCAGTCTAACGAAACCGCGCAGCAGATCAACAATCAAATCTATCAGAGCTTTGTCTCCAACGCTTTGATGGACGAGGCAGGCGAAGAACTCGGCATCACCGTGTCGGACGCAGAAGTAAACGAATTGACACAGGGTCAAAATGTTTCGCCGATCCTCCGTCAAATCTTTACGAACCCGAGCAACGGACAGTACATGAAAGAGGCTGTCGACTTCTGGATCAACCTCGTTGTGAACAACAACTTCGAGGAGGTAGCAGAACAGTACCGTCAAGCTGGCAGCTCGATGCCGGAGTGGGCAACCCTCAACAACTGGCTCGTCATCGAGGATCAGGTGAAGCTGAACCGCAAAATCGAGAAATACACCGCATTGCTTTCGGCAGCCGTTACGCCGAACTCCCTCGAGGCTAAGAATCAGTTCGAAGGCGAGAATACAGAGTGTACGTTCGCTTATGTGAAGCAAGGCTTCCAAAGCGTTGGCGATTCCTTGGTTAAAGTCAGCTCTTCGAGCATCAACGATCGCTACAACGCTACGAAGTACCTCTACAAGGAGCCGGCTACGCGCACCATCAACTACATCGCCGTTCCGTTGCGTCCGAGCGCTGCAGACTATGCCGCAGCTTTGGACGAGTTGAATGCAATGCGCGATGAATTCACGACGACCGACGACTTGGAAGAGTTGATCAACGCCGGTTCCGCAGTTCCTTACATCGACGCATACGTTGCCCTCCGCGACTTTGATGAAGCCACACGCTCATTTGTCGATAACGGCAATGTCGGCGATATCCTTGAGCCCACACGCCAAGGCAACGTCTACCTTATGTCTCGTCTCGTAGGCAAGAAGCAGGCACCCGACTCGTTGAAGCTCTCCCTCATCATTGTCAGCAACCCCGTTAAGGCAGACGCCGTTTACAACCTCGTCAGCGCAAACAACGACTTTGCACAGGTAGCTAAAGACAGCTGCGAGAATCCGCAGTTGGCTGCTAAGAACGGCGAATTTGGTTGGATCACAGAGGCTGCCGCTGTTCAGGCGTTCGGCAAAGAGACGACCGCCAAGATCTACAACACCGGCGTAGGCAATGTGTTCCGCACAGAGATCGACGGCATGGCCTCCAAGACCTACATCATCGGCAAGGTTGAGGAAGCTACCAAGAGCGTAGAGAAGGCTAACGTCGCTACTTACGCCATCGAAGTCACCCCGTCGAGCGCTACCCGTCGTGACGAATACGGCAAGTTGAACAACTTCCTCATCGCCAACAAGACGGTGAAGCTCATGCAAGACAGCGCTATGTCTGCGGGTTACGTAATGCGTCAGACCACGTTGTCGAGTGATTCTTACAATGTAGATCGCGTCAACGACGCACGTCAAGCCGTACGCTTCGCCTTCCAGAACGAAGTGGGCAAGATCTCCGAGATTTACGAATGTGATGACAACTTGCTCGTGTTGGCTATCACCGGAGCCACCGAAGACGGCTATCTCACTCCCAAGGATTCCATCATCTACAAAGGCATCGAATCGCAGTTGTTGAATGAGGCCAAGAGTGTCAAGTTGGCACAAGACCTTGATGCAAAGACTACCGACAAGAGCCTTGCCGGATATTCAGCTTCGTTGGACAGCAAGATCGACACCGCAACGCACGTCAACTTCAATTTGACGTCTCGCATCTTTGGTCTCGGCATTGAGCCCGAAGTGGTTGCCGCAGCACTTGCCGCACAGCCCGGTCAGGTTGTTGGTCCTATCGCAGGCAAGAACAGCGTCGTTGTCCTCTCCGTAACGGACAAGATCAACAAGGGTCTTACCTACGACGAGGAGGCAGCCAAGCAAGCCGTTGCTTCAGGTCGTGACTACTACGCCGTACGCAACGCCCTCAACATCTTGGCCAAGTACTCGAAGATCGAGGACAACCGCATCTCTTTCTATTGATTTCTACGCGGAGGCGTTATCCGTTCCTCCCACGATTCAAACCATACCGAAAGGCGGCCACCGAGCCGCCTTTCTTTTTCACCTTTTATTTATGAACACTACGCCTATTCCCTCTCCCACCGGCACGACCTTAGAGCCGCTGCTCGGCAAGACGCTGAACGAACTGACCGAGATTGTCGTGTCGCTCGGCATGCCCAAGTTCTCCGCCAAACAAATCGCTCAATGGATCTACGAGAAGCGCGTACGCAGCATCGAGGAGATGAGCAACCTCTCCAAGGGGCACCGTGCCCTCCTCGCGCAACACTATTGCGTCGGGGTGTGCGATCCCGCAGAGGCGGCGGTATCTTCCGACGGCACTATTAAGTATCTGTTCCGCACCGGCACCGGGAAGCTCGTCGAGAGCGTGTACATCCCTGACCACGACCGTGCCACACTGTGTGTGTCGTCGCAGATGGGGTGCAAGATGAACTGCTACTTCTGCATGACGGGCAAGCAGGGCTTCAACGGCAACTTGACGGCTACGGAGATTCTCAACCAGATCTTTGCCATCCCCGAAAGCGGGAGTCTCACGAACCTCGTCTTCATGGGCATGGGTGAGCCGTTAGACAATCCTGAAGGATTGTTCCGCGCGTTAGAGGTGATCACCGCGCCGTGGGGCATGGCTTGGAGCCCGCGCCGCGTCACCGTCTCGACCATCGGACACATGGGCAACCTCCCCAAGTTTCTGCAAGAGAGCGAATGTCACTTAGCAATCAGCCTACACAGTCCCTATGCCGACGAGCGTGCCGAGCTGATGCCGGTGCAGAAGGCTTGGCCTATCGAGGAGGTGCTCGAACTGCTACGCGGCTACGACTTTGCCCATCAGCGCCATCTCACCTTCGAATACATCATCTTCGACGGACTGAACGACACGCCGCGTCACGCACGTAAGCTCATACAACTGTTGCGCGGTCTGCCCTGCAAGGTGAACCTCATCCGCTTCCACGCCATCCCCAACGTCGACCTACGCACCTCCGACACGGCGACCATGGAGCGCTTCCGCGACCAGCTCAACGAGCACGGACTCACGGCGACTATTCGCGCCAGTCGCGGCGAAGACATCTTTGCGGCGTGTGGGATGCTCTCGACCCTGAAGGGTAAAGAGAATCCTGCCTGATGCACATCGTCCCCAATACCTACACCAACAACGCGCCCTGCGTCTACCGGATCGGCAACGATCGGTGACGCAGGGCGCGTTGTTGGATATTTGGGCGTAGAGGATGCCCGCAGCGAGCGGAGCTTTAGCCCTCCTCTTCGAAGGGGAGCACCTGTGGCTGCGGCTTGGGGATCTTGTAGCCGAGGGCTGCCACCAACATACTCATCAACGGACTGAGCAGATTGAAGAAGCAATAGGGCAAATAGGCGATCGTAGCCACGCCGAGGATGGTGGCCTGCGTCATGCCACAGGTATTCCATGGGATCAACACCGAGGTGACGGTCACAGCGTCCTCGGTGGTACGGCTGAGCAAGCGGCTCTCATAGCCTTGTTCCCGATAGATGTGACCGAACATATTGCCCGTGAGGATGATGCTAATGTATTGATCCGCAGTGGCAAGGTTGAGGAAGATGCCGGAGCCCACCGTCGAGGTAACAAGGCTGAAACGACCACGTACGAAGCGGACAAAGAGTGACGTCATGCTGCGCAGCATACCCCCCGCTGTCATTGCGCCTCCGAAACACATCGCGCAGAGGATCAGCCAAATGGTATCCATCATGCCCGCCATGCCGTGGGTAGCGACAAGCTCAGTGAGCATAGGACTGTCGGTTTGGAGCGAGGTTGCCTCGTAGAGTGAGAGCATTAAGCCGCGGAAGAGGTTGCCATCGCCCGCTACCTCCAACAGCACGTCGCGCTGGAAGTAGAGGGCAAAGCCCCCCGCCAAGGCTGCCGAGATGAAGAGGGTAATCAGCGAGGGAACGCGCCGCGCGATGAGGAGCCCCGTGACGATCGGGACGACAAAGAGCCACGGCGTGATGCAGAAGCGCTGTTGCAAGGCAGCGGTGAAATCAGCGATCTGAGTCCCCTCGCCCGCTCCGTGCGTCAACCCCTTGATGGTGAAGATCAGCAACGTGATCAACAACGTCGGAGTGGTGGTGATGAGCATATAGCGGATGTGTTTGAAGAGGGGCGTCCCCGTAGTGGACGACGCCAAGACGGTAGTGTCCGAAAGGGGCGAAATCTTGTCGCCGAAGTAAGCGCCGGAGATGATGGCGCCGGCAATCCACCCCTTGTCGAAGCCCTGTGCCTCACCGATGCCCATCAGCGCGATGCCGATGGTGGCGATGGTGGTCCACGAGCTGCCGGTCATGATGGAGATCAGGGCGCAGATGATGCATGCCGACGCCAAGAAGAAGTCGGGATGCAGCAGCTGCACGCCGTAGTAGATCAGTGTCGGCACCACGCCGCTCAGCATCCACGCGGCGCTGAGCGAACCAATGATCAGGAGCATGATGATGGCTGACGATACACCTTTGATGTTCTCCGCTATAGCCTCTTCGAAGTCGCGCCAAGGGATGCGATAGAAGGCCATGCCGATCAGGACACAGAAAGCGGTCGTCGTGAGCAACGCCACCTGACTGGCGCCCCCCAAGGCATCGCTGCCAAAGGTGCGTATCGTCAGGAAGAGCAATCCGATCAACAAGAAGATCGGCAAGAGAGAGATGAAGGGGGAAGGGATTTTACGTTCCATGCAGAGGATGAATCAAGTAGAAATGGTGTGGGCTTACTCCCATGCAATCTCGCCGCTACCGTAACAGAGGTGTCCCTCCGTGTCGTAGATGACGCAGAACTGTCCGGGGGCAACGCCATTGATCTTCTCGTCGGCATAGAGATGCCATTGGTCGTCGGCACGACGTTCCAGACGGCCGTGCGAGAGTTCCGGGACGTGACGGATCTTGAAGCGCACCTCGACGCCTGTGCGCAACTCCTCGTCGCTCCACGGCTGTGCGGTGATGAAGTGAAAGTCGCGCATCGAGAGCTCCTGTGCTAACTGCGCTTCGGGGTTGTAACCCTTAGAGACGTAGATCACATTCTCCTCGATGTCCTTACGGCAGACAAACCACGGGCCGCCGCTCAAGCCCAAGCCCTTGCGTTGTCCGATGGTGTGGAACCAGAAGCCCTGATGATGTCCCAAGATGCGACCGGTCTCCAATTCGACGATCTTACCCTCGCGACGTCCCAAATATTTCTCGATGAATTGATTGTAGTCTATCTTGCCCAAGAAGCAGATGCCTTGGCTGTCACGGCGATGTGCCGAGGGGAGTTTGGCGGCTTCGGCGATGCGGCGCACCTCCTCCTTGCGATAGATGCCGATGGGGAAAGTCAGATGGGAGACTTGCAGGTAGTCTATCTGAGCCAAGAAGTCGGTCTGATCCTTCACCGGATCGGGTGCTGTAGCGAGCCAGACACGCCCGTCGCGCTCCACCGTAGTGGCATAATGCCCTGTGGCGGTGAGGTCGTAGAGGTGACCCACTTTCTGCTCGAAGCAGCCGAATTTGATCAGCTTGTTGCACATCACATCGGGATTGGGGGTCAAGCCGCGCTTCACCTTGTCGATGGTATACGCCACCACGTTGTCCCAATATTCCTGCTGCAAGTCTACAACTTCGTACTTCAGTCCGTAGCGATGCGCCATAGCGGTCACGATCTCAAGATCCTCCTCCTGAGGGCAATCCATATAGCCGCGGTCTTCCATACCGATCTTGATGTAGTAGAGATCGGGCTTATATCCTTGTTCACACAAGAGGTGCACCGACACGGAGCTATCCACGCCTCCGGACAGGAGGGCTGCAATATTCGTCATAAGTGTTTGAGTTTTGGGTGCAAAGATAGCATAAAGATCTGACAAACATAACGCTCGGTTGAAGCATTCTATTAGAGACGTATGAGATTTCTATTGCTTCACAGCTTTTTCCGACCGGTGACGTTACCGACAGATCACCCCGTCGAAGACGATCCCTCGCGACTGACCGACCTCCTGCTGCGGCACATCCACCGTTGGTTGACCGAGGCGGGGTTGGATCCTGCGCGTGACGCATGGCAGGATCGATTGCTGATCTTGGCGGCAATCCTCCTCACGGGGGCGCTGTTACACCTCTTGGGGCGTTATGTCCTCGCCCCCATCATCCACTACACCGTGCGCCACACCCGATTCCGATGGGACAGCATTCTGCTACAGCGCACCTTCTTCCGCCACGCCCTCGACATGATGGCGCCGTTGACGGTGTGGATCTTGCTCCCGTTGGCGATTGCGCCCGCATGGACGCAGCTCAACAGCCTGCTCTCCAAGGCGCTGATCATCTACCTCACGGTGTTGGGGCAACGAGTACTGCTCGCCTTGGCGGGGAGCGCCTTCGACTACTACCACCTGCGCCACGGGCGTTGCACCACCCATCCCTACAAGAGCGCCCTTGAGATGGCGACTCTGTTCATCAAGACCCTCATGGTACTCACCATCGGCGGCATCCTGCTCGACCTGACGCTGAGCGGACTCATCACCATACTCAGCGCCTTCGCCGCACTGTTGGCGTTGATCTTCAAAGACACCCTCTTGGGCTTCATTGCCGGCATGATGTTGTTACAGAATCGGATGCTCCGACCGGGCGACTGGATCGACCTGCCCGGGACGACGACGCAAGGCGTCATCGAGGAGATCAACATCATGACCGTACGTCTGCGCGACCATGACAACACCTACTACTACGTTCCTACCTATACCCTCCTGACCCACACCTATCAGAATTGGTCGGGGATGAAGGAGGGAGGCCTCCGATTGGTGCGGCGGCAAATTCTCTTCGACTGGGAGAGCATCCGTCCGTTGCGTACCGAGGAGCTTGCGGCGCTCAGTGCCTCGCCCCTACTCGCCGGGCTACTCCCGCCGGAGGAACAGGAACGATACCACGCCGAGCTGCGGGAGGCAGAGACGCTGACCAACCTCACCCTCCTGCATCGGTGGGTGGAACGCTATCTGAGCCACCTGCCTGAGGTCAGTCCGGAGCCCTTCTTGTTGATCCGTGCACGCGACACGACGGGCGAAGGCTTCCCGTTGGAATTTCAGTTTTTCCTCCGCGTCACCGTCTGGGTCGATGTGGAACGTCAACAAACGCTGATTACGGAGCGTCTGCTCAGTGTATTGCCCGCCTTCGGACTGCGAGGCTATCAGGTACAGGCTTTGCCCCGCGAACACACGGCGACCGCCCCATCCGGCTGATGCAGGCGAGCTCCGCGAGGGGATGGTCGGAGGCGGGGCATCGGATATCTGCGCCCCACACGGCGAGGCGATAAAATGAAGCCGCACAGAGCAGATTCCTCGTTTTGGAGATATAAAACGACAAAAAAAGGAGCTCACTTTGTGCAATGGCTGTCGCAACCCTCTATCTTTGTAGTATCTATCATCTAAAAGACACGCACATGTCATGAATTATACGCTTCATCTACGCCGCACGGCGGGTTGGCTCCTCTGTCTGTCCGGAGCGACCACAGGCACGCTACAAGCTCAGTCTACGACGATCCCCTACTGCCAGTACACGGAATACAAGTCGGGGCAGCAATTAGTGCATAGTCGCGTGGGCTGCTTTGCTCAGGATGACCAAGGCTTCCTATGGATGGGGTTATGGAACGGACTCTGCCGTTTCGACGGCGAAACGTTCACCCTGTTCAGCGCCGATCCCGCCAACAACAATCCGCAGCTCAACAATCGCATCTCTCAGATCGAAATGGACAGTCGGCAAAACCTGTGGTGTGTGACGAACGACTCACGTCTGTATCGCTTCGACCGCCGAACGTCGACCTTCACCGCCGTCTTCGACTCCATCCAAGGGCTTTGTTTCATGCCCAAAACCCGTCGCGCCCTCTACGCCCTCCCCGCCAAGGGGATCATGTGGGTGGTCTTGAGCGACGGCTCTTGTCTGCGTATGCACGATGGGGATCTGAACCACTACGAACGCTTAGTCTCCAAGCCGAACGTTTCTAATATGTCGGGGCTTCTGCCCGCCATCTACTACATCTACCTCGACCGCCAAGGGCGCGAGTGGATTCTGTCCGACTGGGGGACTCAGATCTATCAGGGTCCCCTCTTCACAGATCATCCCTTCTTCCGCATCCACGAGTTGGGCGACCGCATCTTCCTGTTCTCGCCCGACGGAGCCATGGCGGAATGTGAGCACGGCATCACGCTGAAATACATAGACTTTCCGCAACCGGTACACAAGGTGATCACCTCCGCTCCGGTGGGAGACTCGCTGCTGACAGTGGCTACCGATGCAGGACTATATCTCTACAATATCCGGAGCAACGAATTCCGCCTCTACCGACAGACGACTGAGGGGCGCCCCCTCCCCAAGGTGGACTATATTCAGCCCGACAGCCACGGACGGCTATGGCTCTTCACCGCCGACAACGGTTTCTACCGCATCGACGCCGACGAGCGGTTGCGGTGGTTCCCCGCGCCGGAGGGAGCCTACACGACACAAGAACGCTACCGAATGCACCTGATGTTCGAAGATGCTCAAGGGGTGCTATGGGGCAAGCCCGAACACGGCGGACTATTGTGGTTCGACGAGGCAGGCGAGCAGCTGCACAGCTACACAGAGGCTATGGACGGTAATCACCGGGAACAGGTATCGCGCTACAATAATTTCTGCGTAGATCATCAGCACAACCTCTGGATTGCCTCACAGTCGGAGTTGCTCTACTTTACGTTCCAAGATCGTCAGTTTCGCTATCTCCCCACCCCGTCGGGGCAAGATACACGCGCATTGCTGACCGACGAGGAGCGGCACGGCACATGGATCGGAGACCTCTCCGGTCGGTTGATGTTCCGCTCCGCCGACGGCACACTGAGCTATATGCAGCCCGATGGCACGCTGAGCGGTCACGACGTACCGATAGCTCGACAGGGGGTCTACACCCTATTGCGCGATCAGCGAGGGACACTGTGGGCAGGCACCAAGGGGGATGGACTGTTCCGCTTCACCCCGACAGCAGCGGGAAGCTACCGCGTGGAGCACTACACGAAGGAGAAAGGCAACCGCTACTCGCTGAACAATAACAACATCTACGATCTCTGCGAGGACGAAGAGCGACACCTCTGGGTGGGCACCTATGGCGGCGGACTGAATTTGGTGGATGAAGAGGGCGATACGGTGCGCTTCATCAATGTCAACAATCGTTTTCAGGGCTATCCCATCTTGGACTTCGCCGAGGTGCGCTGTCTCGCCACTACGGGCAACGGCGCACTGATGGTGGGCACAACCGGAGGACTGCTGACGGTGCCGACCCACTTCAGCCGCCCCTCGGCAATCAACTTCTATCAACATGGCAAGCGAGTAGGCGACCCCTCGTCGCTGCCGGGCAACGACATCATGGCGGTGATGCACTCATCGCGAGGCAAGAACTATGTTTGCTCCTACGGCTTGGGCATCAGCGAGGTGGTAGAGGGCAACCTGCTGCGCGACACGTTGCATTACGTTACCTATATGAACCGCGTGAACGCTGCCGGCAATGTGGTGATCGCCGCCGGCGAGGATCGCAGCGGCAGGCTCTGGACGCTCTCGGACGGAGTGCTCTCGATGTTCAACCCCGATGATCGACAGTTCACCTATTACGACCGCACAGACTTCGACCGCGACTACCGCTTCACGGAGGCTACCCCCTGCGTGGACAGTGCGGGGGTACTGTGGCTCGGACTGACAGACGGAGTGCTCACCTTCCACACCGACAGCCTGCACAAGTCGTCCTTTACGCCTCAGATCGCCTTCACCGGCTATCGTTATCCCGGCGACGTGGCGAATAGACAGTGTAACGATATGACAGAACTGACCCTGCCCCGCCGAACACGGAGCGTCTGCCTATCGTTCGCGGCATTGGATTTTCACCCCTCTCAGCTGACGCGCTACGCCTATCGCTTGGATGGCGTAGATCATGATTGGAATTATACAGACAAGCCGGAAGTGAACTACGTCAACCTGCCGAGCGGCACGCTGCGGCTACACATCCGTTCGACCAATCACGACGGACAATGGTGCGCCAACGAGCGTGTGTTGCTGATCCACGTGCCGGACAATCGACGTGCGGCGGCATGGTGGTTGCTGCTACTCGTCCCAATCGCTTTGGCGCTCTATCTGTGGCGACGTCGCCGCCCGCAGAAGCAAGATCAGGACACCGGACTCCCGCCATTGATCTAAGTTCCTACGGAAACAAAAAAACAGATACGGTGTACCGCTGACTATTCAGCGTGTACACCGTATCTGTTTTATAGGGGTGTAAGTCTCACTGCGAGAGGTCTCGCAGTGAGTGTATGTTTAGCGAATCACCTGCGTCTTGCCGTTGATGATGTAAACACCAGCGTTCAAGTTGCGGAGTGCATTGGCATCCGTGCTGCGGAGGATCTGTACACCTTGGAGGTTGTAGACGGTGTAAACGCCCTCCTTGTCGGCGTTGATACCCTCAATGCCATTGGGTGTGCCGATCGTATAGGTCAGCTTGAAGCCCTTAGAATACTGGTCGTAGTTCGAGCCCATGATTACCATGAGTGCAGGAACATTAACCGTATATACACCGTCCGCTGTGATCTCCTGATCGAGAGCAATCACAAGAACGTTCATCTCGGCATTATAATCAATCTCAAAGGCTGCGGTCGTTACGACGTTGCCCTCGGCATCCGTTACCGTGATGTCATGATTATAGTTGTCAATGCCACATTCATCTGTATCTGTGAAGGTGACGTAGATCTTGCTGAGCGATGATACCGTAGAACCGTCTGCGGGATCAGCTACGACATGCTCGCTGCTAACGCCTGT
>CAZGZL010000069.1:0-10528 GCA_964530595.1 uncultured Prevotellaceae bacterium
CTTCGAGACGAGGCTATAAAGATAATAATTGATTTTTCGAACAAAAGGGATTTGGTTTATTTTACCATTTCCCAAGCGATGTAAGCCATTGATAATACATAAGCTGTGATCGCAACAAACTGAAGACGTTTACTTTTCAAAATTGCTTCCATAACTGTTTGATTATTTAATACCTTAAATAAAAACTATTAATAAACTTCGTTCATTTGAACTGGTGCAAAGGTAAGGTGTTTCATCGGTTGCGCAATACTATTCCAACTAAATCGTTCTTTTTTAACAGCATTCGCCCCTTTTAGAGTTTTGTTTGCTAAATATGCTAAGCAAAACGATGCATTTAAGTGCACAAAGCGCTTGATTTACGCCCATCAGTGAATTGTAACCCACTGGAAACCAAGAGGTGAAGAATACAATGTAGAGTTTACAATCTGACGATTGATGCGTCAATGCTCATTGCATTTCTGTATCCATCGGATTTTTCGGACAAAAAAATCGCCGCAAGCATATTCCATCGGAATAAGATTGCGGCGACAGTGAATTGATAAGATTCAGTAGCTTAGAGCTACGACTCCAATTATTTCAGTTGCTCCATGCCGAGACGAGCGCTAACAGCGTTGTATTTCTCGCGCAATTCGGCTTTGTTGGGGCAAGAGGGCTTCTGAAGGAGCTTATAGTAGATCTGACGAAGACCGACACCAGTGTTGGTATCTACTTCGGTTGCGAGATCGAAAGCCTTCTCCAAATAGGGCAAAGCCTCATTGTAGATCGGCTCCGTAACGCGATCAGCTTCTTCGAAACGTTTCTTACTGTAAAGCTCATCCTCCTTGGACTGCGCACGGTTGAAGATGATACGTCCGATGTTGGCGTAAGCGGAAGCCAAATATTCGTCCAATTCTAATGCCTTCTTGTAGCACTCCATGGCACCTTCTTCGTTATTCTGAGTCTCCAACAGACGACCCTTCAGATCGTAATACTTAGCGTTGTTCGGATCGAGAGCCAATGCTTTGTCGAGGAACTCTACGGCAGAAGTGTAATCTTCCTTGCCCAAATAGAAATTGATCAAGGTCTGCGGATAGTAGGGTTCTTCCGGAAGAATCGAAGCACCTTCCTTCAAAGTTTCTTCGAACTTTGCAGAATCGCCCATCGTGATGTACTCATTAGAAAGGATCTTGTAAATGTTATCGGTCTCGTAGTTGCGACCTTTCATGAAGTTACAAGCGTCGATCGTCTTCTGAGAGTCCTTCATCTTCATTGCGGCATAAGCGCGATAGAAACCGATCTGATTGACAGTCTCGTCTGCACCCAACTGCATCAAAACAGCTTGAGCTTGAGGATTGTTGTCAAACATCTTCAACTTCTGGCTATCCAAGAAGAGATTGAAGTAGTCGTAAGCCACGTCAAACTTCTCATTCGGAGCATTGAAATAGTAAATCGCGGCATTTGCGAATGCTCCGGAGCCCAAAAGGTTCGTCATATTGGTAACGATGTCCGCAGAGAACTTATTGGCAACCTTGCCCTTCGCGTCCGGGGTTTGGTCGAGATCGTAAGCCTGAACGAAGTAGTCGTAAGCCTTCTTTGCGCAAGTGTACATGGTCTGCTCATCCGGCTTGCCGCCTGTCTGCGGTTTGTTACGTTCCGTGTTGAAGTTGTTATACTCTACAAGGCCGGCAGTGTAGTAAAGCTCAGCATTGCCATTAGCCACAGGGCTCTGGAAAGCCTTTTCGAGAGCTGCACGTGCAGCGGCGTAGTCGGGATTCTCAGCACGTGTAGCTTCAGTCTTGGCAGTCTTAATAGACGATGCCAATTCTTTGGTAGCTGCTTTCAAGGCCTTGGGATCCAAATCCTGAGCGAAAACGCCGGCACAGCAAGCAGCCAACAGTACGGTGGATAGAAATCTTTTCTTCATATAAGAATAGAAGTTAGTTATGTAAATGTAATTATGAATAAAATTACGAATGCTCGATCTGACGGCGAATTACTGTTCGCTGTCCAGTTCTACCGCTGATGACTGCGGCGCGTTTTCGCTTGCTTCAGCAGAAGCCTCCGCTGCGACGACCAGCTCTTCTTCTTCAGATACGACTTTGCAAACCGAGGCAATACGGTCGTTTTTCTTTGTCAGATCAATCAGCTTAACGCCTTGCGTTGCACGACCCATCAAACGCAAACCTGCCACGTGCAGACGGATCACTATGCCGCTCTTGTTGATGATCATCAAGTCGTCACTCTCCGTCACGCTCTTGATTGCCACTACAGCGCCGGTCTTATCCGTCAAGTTCAAAGTCTTGACACCCTTGCCGCCGCGATTGGTAATGCGATAGCTTGTGACAGCCGAACGCTTACCGAAGCCCTTCTCCGAAACGACCAAGATGGAGTGCGGATCTCCGTCGTCGATAGGCTGATCATCGGTTTCGAGTGCTTCATCGTCTGTAGCCTCGTCTTCAATCGCCGGATCATCATCATTAAAGTCGTTGTCTGAGAAAAGTGAATCACTCGGCTCTTGAGCGCTCTCTTCAACTTCAGGATCTTCATTTTCGGACTCCGTTGTGACGTCCAAGCCTGGATATTGTAATGCGATCATACCCACTACAGCATCGTCGGCATCGTCCAAACGAATACCTCGTACTCCGGCAGCTACGCGTCCCATCTTGCGTACCTTGTTCTCCGGGAAGCAGATAGCACGTCCGTTGCGGTTAGCCAAGATGATATGCTCTGTGCCATCGGTCAAAACGACTTCGACGACTTGGTCGCCCTCGTTGATCGAGATCGCGTTGATGCCGTTTGCGCGCGGACGAGCATACGCCGCCAAAGAGGTCTTCTTGACCAAACCGTTGCGCGTCGAGAAGATGAGATAATGCGAGTTATTATAGTCTGCATCGGTCAGGCTCTTCACCTTGACAAAAGCTGTTACCTTATCGTCTGCGTCAATATTGAGCATGTTCTGGATAGCACGTCCTTTGGACGTTTTATTGCCTTCGGGCAACTCGTAGACCTTAGTCCAGAAGCAACGACCTTTCTGCGTGAAGAACATCAACGTGTTGTGCATCGAAGCTGAATACATATATTCGATGAAGTCCTCGTCGCGAGTATTGCTACCCTTCGAACCTACGCCGCCACGATTTTGCGTGCGGAACTCTGAGAGCGAAGTACGTTTAATGTAACCGAGGTGACTGATCGTGATGACCATCTCGTCATCTGCGTAGAAATCTTCGGGATTAAACTCTTCTGAGCTGTAGACGATCTCCGTGCGACGCGCGTCGCCATAAGACTCTTTGATCTGAATCAATTCATCCTTGACCACTTGCATACAAAGCTTTTCGTCTGCCAAAATCTGTTTGTAGTAGGCAATCTGCTTCTGCAGTTCCTCAAAATTAGCGTGAAGCTCGTCCAACAGAAGACCAGTCAGCTGACGCAAACGCATTTCTACGATCGCACGAGCTTGAATCTCGTCCAATTCGAAGCGTTCAGTCAAACCGGAGATAGCCTCTTGCGGAGTCTTGCTTGCGCGGATGATCCGGATCACCTCTTCGATATTATCGCAGGCAATGATCAAACCCTCCAAGATGTGCGCCTTCTTTTCAGCCTCTGCCAAATCGAACTTTGTGCGACGAACCACCACTTCGTGACGGTGATTGACAAAGTGGTAAATAAGTTCCTTCAAGTTCAGCAACTGTGGACGCTGTTGATTGGTAGGACCGACCAAGGCAATATTGTTAACGCTGAATGCGCTTTGGCATTCCGTCATCTTGTAGAGCTTATTCAGGACGACGTTTGCGTTCACGTCCTTCTTTAGATCAATCACGATACGCATACCGCGACGATCTGATTCGTCGTTAGCATTGGCAATGCCTTCGATCTTCTTCTCGTCTGCCAAGGTCGCAATGTGACGAATCAATTCCGCCTTGTTGACGCCATATGGGATCTCCGTAATGACGATACGGTCGTGTTGTCCTTCTGTTTCGATTTCGGCCTTGGCGCGAATCACAATGCGACCGCGACCGGTCTCATATGCTTCTTTTACGCCGGCATATCCATAAATTATACCACCCGTAGGGAAATCTGGAGCTTTGATATATTGCATCAATTCTTCGATGCTGATTTCCGGATTGTCGATATACGCGCAGATACCGTCCACGCACTCCGAAAGGTTGTGCGGCGGCATATTGGTTGCCATACCTACGGCAATACCGTTCGCGCCGTTCACCAAAAGCGTCGGGATGCGGGTAGGCAGAACGGTGGGCTCTTTCAGCGAACCATCAAAGTTATCCTGCATATCCACGGTGTCTTTCTCAATATCGCGAAGCATCTCTTCGGAAATCTTCGAAAGGCGCGCCTCGGTATAACGCATAGCGGCAGGTGAATCGCCGTCCACCGAACCGAAGTTACCTTGACCATCAACTTGCGGGTAGCGCAAGTTCCACTCTTGTGCCATACGCGCCAACGCGCCGTAGACAGATGAATCGCCGTGTGGATGGTACTTACCCAACACCTCACCGACAATACGAGCAGACTTCAAGGTCGGCTTATTAGACCAGTTGCCGATCTGGTTCATTCCATAAAGAACGCGACGATGTACCGGCTTAAAGCCATCACGGACATCCGGCAATGCGCGCGCCACGATCACGGACATCGAATAGTTAATATACGAAGAACGCATTTCGTCCTCGATATTGACCTTGATAATCCGGTCTTGATTCAAATTACTATCAACCATTAATATTTATATATTTGGATAGGGCAAAGATAAAACTTTTTTTTGTTTCACTTTGCGATTTGAGGTAAAAAGTTCACATTCGCTGCCGTTCGTGTCTAAAAATAGGCGTCAGCAAAGACGAATAGCCCGAATTTCGCATTTTAATAGGGCTATTTTCGTTTGAACGATTCATTTCGACCCTCTATCGAAAAGAGTTCGGCTGCGATAGCGTGCTGTTCAAAACGTCGCATTTGCCTCGCAGCCGAAAGTCTATCAGAGCACTTTCTGTGCCAATTCACGTCCTAAGGCGCGGCACGCCTCCAAGGTTTGCGCATCACATCCCTGCTTGTTATCCACCGGCGTTCCGACCGTTTCGAACTGTTGCGTCTCGTTCCACGCGGTAAGCGCCTTAACCGCAGCTGAAGCCCACGTAAAAGAGCCGAAACAGCCGAAGATACGATTTTTCACGTCGCGCGCTGAGATCGCATTCAAAGCGGACTCCACTACGGGGAACAATTTACCATTGTAGGTAGGACTTCCTACCGCCAAAGCCTTATAGCGGAATACATCTGCCAAGATATACGAAATATGTGACACAGAAGCATCATGCACTACAACGCGCTTCAAACCTGCCTCGACAGCACCTTGAGCCACCGCTTCAGCCATCTCTGCCGTATTGCCGTACATCGAACCGTAGAGCACCACCAATCCGGGTTCAGCCTCGTAACGGCTCAAGCGATCGTACACATCAATTACCTTCGCAATCTGCTCTACCCATATCGGACCATGCGTCGGACAGATCATAGAGAGCTGCAAAGTTTGTACTTTCTGCAACGCACGTTGCACGGGGACGCCGTATTTGCCCACGATGTTGGCATAATAACGACGCATCTCGCTCCAGTAGCCGTGCACATCTATATCCTGATCTGTCACGCCACCATTCAAAGCGCCGTAGCAACCGAAGGCATCGCCGGAAAACAGCACACCGGAGGTCTCGCAATAAGTTACCATCGTCTCAGGCCAGTGCACCATCGGAATCAGCGCGAACTTCAAGACATTCTTACCCAATACAAGGCTCTCCCCTTCTGCTACGATCTGGAAATTGCCGCTCTGACCATAGAAACCGGCAACCATTTCGGCAGTCTTCTTGTTACCCACCAAAGTGATGTTCGGATAATACGTACGTATCAGATCAATGGCGCCGGAATGATCGGGCTCCATGTGGTTGATGATTAAGTAGTCGACGGGCTTTTCGCCGATCACTTCACGAATCTTGGACAAAAACTGCGGGAAGAAAGCCACGTCTACCGTGTCAATCAGAGCAATCTTTTCGTCCGCGATCAAATAAGAATTGTAGGTCACGCCATTCGGCACAGGCCACATTCCTTCAAACAAATGTTTACGACGGTCATTCACACCGACGTAGAACAGTTCATCAGACAGCTGTTTCATGTGTTTTTAGATATTACAAAATAGTTATAACCATTTCTTATTTGTATAATGTATCTTCAGTTCCGTGCAGATCAGAAGGTCAAGTGCATCGTCACCTGAATACCGTTCTTATTGATATTGGGATGATCCAAATAAGTCAGTCGGCGAATGTAATCGACACGCAAGCACTTCAGAATGTTCTCCACACCAACGGCGAACTCCATATACGGCGTATGTTCCATACGATAAACGGAGTTCTCGTCCGGAAAGCGGAACAAGTCCGGATTCAGAGGCGTAGCACCATCGTCTGCCACACTGTTCGGGTCGTTTTTATCGCTCAAGCTACCCACCAAGCCTCGAAACGAGACCACCTCGCGCCACTTCAGACGACGCAGTAGCGGGATAGTGTTGAACACACAACCGTTCAAGAAGTAAACTAAATCCCACGTTGCATATTCATCGTTGATGAATTCCATCGCATTCATTTGGGCAAAAGATTGGTCTTGTATCGTGTATGCCAAGTTCGCATTAGGCAAACAGAGCATTGTATAGGGCGATTCCGTCCAGACTTTGCCACACGCCAGATTAGTGTCGACATACCCGAACGCAGAGAGCCAACAGCGCTTAGAGAACTTAAACTCTGTACGCTGATAATCGTAATCCGTGCCCAACAACCCCTTGCGTGCCATTGTATGGGTCAGCGAGAACACCGGAGTCTGTTTGTTCACCGGAATACGGCTGGTACGCGACTGCATGAAGCGCTCGTTGTGAGCATAACGCAGATTCAGTGTAGCGGTATTCATGTCGTAATGCGGCAGTTCCAATCCGTCGCCCACACGTTCAAAGCGCGTCAGTCGAGTAGCGAAATTGCGTTGGTTCGCCAAAGTTAAATAAAAACTGAATCCCGACCAAAATTCGCGCGTATAAGTCAACTCGAAATTGCGCTCATAAGTGATCTTTTCATCGTCGTCGCGCTTAATGGAGAGCAAAAAGTTGTCTTTGCTCGTACTAAACTCCTCGCCCAACAACTTCGTGTCGTAGTTAAAGCGAGCACGAATGCTATGTATCGGAAATTCGTTGGCATGCATCTTCTTGGGCTTGAAGGAATATTCCAACTTAGCTTCCCCTTTCACCTTGGCGTCATCGAAGCCGTAAGCGACATAGCCGAACCCGAACCAATGCTTATCCAACGCCGCCGTTGTCAGACCGCCGGTACGGACGCGCCAACCCTCGAAAGAGTTGTGACTGATCATTGTATTCAATGGTCCCACCAAGAATTTATTCTCCTCGTAAGGCTTTTTACCCATTGGAACGTAGCCTTTGAACAGCATCGTCAAAACTTTCTCACTATAATAGAACAGCGGCACTTTGCGCATCTCGGAGAGCATCGACGCTACCGATTTCTCATGAGGCACCCCCTTACCATAGCGGTGCATACTCCAATACTCTTCACCGCGCTTCATCAGATCGGGCGCCTCGATGACGGGTCCCAATGCGTTGAACGGAGAGGTTGTCAAACCTGTATTTTGCGGTTCTTCGAAGCGATAATTACTATAGGCACACGTGCGGTGGGCATAAAGTCCCATCGTGTTCTGTGTCAAATTCATTTCGCTATCGAAGGTGCTCGAACGACAAATACGCGTGCTATCGGGCAGTCGATCATAATCTAATGTAATGCGCATATTGCGCACGAAGTTTAGATTGATATCCGGCGGCACATTCAACTCTGCCTGACGCACGAAGAACGTTGAATCGGTCGAGACATACAAATGTCCGATGAAGCCGAACGACTCCGGAACCAAAGGGGCAAAGCCAAGGTCTATGTATCTATTTCCATCTGCCCACTGCACCGTATCGAGGATGTAGAATTTGTAGAACGATATGGCGAACGAAGATAACGGGCTGACGAATTTGTTTGTGAAGAGATAGACGTCGTTCTCGTTGAGATCCACCTCCGGGAAGACCTCAGTCTTCATCAGCTGTACCAATTCGTCGGGGAACATATCGTCCATGCCTGCATGCTGCATTGCCTCGATCACCGTCTTTCGGGATTGCGGTTCACGGCGATAATAGAGTGTTTCCACCCGTTCATCGGTCGAGATAGGGAGGATGGGCGAGCCGGAGAGCAGCGCCGTATCAATATAATTCTCGATAAAGTCAAACTTCTTTTTCCACGCCTTTTGCAGCCCCTCGTCGAAGTTATTAAAGGAGTAGGTCATCTTGTCATAGCGTTCGCAGCTGTAGTAATCATGTTCGGACGGAGCGTGTAGCCCCTTCCGTTCGATGATGTTACGCGCTAATTCGACCGACGGATTATACTTGCGGCGGTAACGTTCCCTCTTGGGTTTGACGACTACCTCCTTGATTTCCTGATCGGATGAAGCAATGCGAATCGTAACATTGTGACTGTATTTGCCGGCATTGAGCGTCTTGGGACGATAGCCTACGCAAGAGACACGCAACGTCGCCCCCGACTTGACGTTTAACGAAAAAGTTCCCATATCATCAGTCATCGTGCCGTTGGTCGTTGCCAACTCCTGAATGGTGATGTAGCCCAAGCGTTCCCCCGTGATAGAGTCGAGTACGGTTCCGGTGATCGTGATTCGACCGGAAACATTATCGGCGCGCAACGAGGTGAAGCAGCCTAAGCTACAAAAAACAAAAAGCAAGATGCAACCAATAAAAAAACGATGTCTGATAAAAAAATTAACCATGGAACTGTTTATAACATACTGCAAGGACGGGGATCAGCAGCTTGATCCCCGTCTGTAGCCCGGAGTGCGGGCGACCATCTCTGTCGCTGCGGCGGCAAAGATAGCTTATTTTTGGGCGTCTGCCCTGCAGTAGGCTGAGTTTTTCAACCAACCGCCCACTAATGCGTACTAATCCGAGTAGACGCCGAACATCATCTGACGAAGCACGGCATCGGCTGTAGAACGACCCACCAAAGCCTCTACCATCTTGGCGCCCAAGGCAAAACCGGCACCGGCGCCACAACCCGTGATGAAATGTCCGTCCTGCACAACGCTCTTTTTGACGATCTGAGCCCCCGTCAACTTATCTTCGAATCCGGGATAACAAATTGCTTCACGACCTTCGAGCAGTCCCATCTGACCATATACCATAGGGGCAGCGCAAACCGCAGCCAAATATTTGTCAGCTTGCTGATAGGCGTTGATGACCGCTGCCAAGGCTTCCGAAGCTGCCAAATTCAGTGCGCCGGGCATACCGCCGGGTAGAAACAGCAGATCTCCGTCCATCACGTCGGTCTCTGAGAGGAGCGCGTCGGCAACAATACGTACGCCGTGCGAGCTGTCCACTTCGCGGCTTGCGCCGATCGAAACTAGCACTACCTCGATGCGAGCACGTTTCAAAATATCCAAAGGCAACAATGCCTCGGCCTCTTCGAAGCCTTCGGCAAGAGCAATATAAACTTTAGGCATGATGTTAAAAGAATAAAGTTATTAATCAATCTGTATACTGTGCGCTTGGGTAGGTGACGGCTTATTTGCGTACCTGACCGTCGCCAGCGATTATATATTTATAAGTGGTGATTTCCGGCAATCCCATCGGTCCGCGAGCGTGTAGCTTCTGCGTACTGATGCCGATCTCGGCGCCAAAACCGAACTGACCGCCATCTGTCCACGACGTGGGGAGATTGGTATAAACGCAAGCCGCATCCACGCATTGAGTGAAGCGAGCACACGCCACTGGATCTTCCGAGACGATCGACTCACTGTGGCGCGACGAATAGAGAGCGATGTGATCCAACGCCTCGTCTAAACTGTGCACCGTCTTGATCGCCATACGGTAGGAGAGCATTTCCATGCCGTAATGTTCCTCGGTGGCAGGTTGGAGTAAGTGTTCTGCATAGCGTCCACGCAACACTTCCATAGCGGGAGCATCGGCATAGAGCAGTACGGACGACACCTCCAACGGCGCCACCAAATCGGGCAGATCGGTCAGTCGATCGGCGTGAATAAGCAGGCAGTCTAACGCATTGCATACCCCCACTCGTCGTGTCTTGCCGTTGTTCACAATGGCAGCCCCCTTCAGTAGGTCGCCCGCCACATCGAAATAGGTGTGACAGATGCCGGCACCGGTCTCAATGACAGGCACACGCGCATGATCACGCACATATTGTATCAGTCGGCTGCTGCCGCGGGGGATCACCAAATCGACCTGCCCCACTGCCTCTAATAGCTCCGTCGTAGCTTCGTGGGTGTTTGGCAACAGTGTGCAGAGGGCTTCGGGGAGACCGCTTTCGTTCAAAGTGCCGCGGATGATTTTCCCCAAAGCAGCATTGGTCTCAGCTGCCTCTTTGCCCCCCTTGAGGAGGCAAGCGCTTCCAGCCTTGAGGCACAAAGAGAATACATCGGTCGTGACATTGGGACGAGCCTCATAAATCAC
>CAZGZL010000070.1:0-10499 GCA_964530595.1 uncultured Prevotellaceae bacterium
GCCTCAGCTGGAGCCGCGAAGAGGTCGACGCCAAACTGCACGACATCATGCGCGCTATCCACGCTTCGTGCGTGAAGTACGGTACGCAGCCCGACGGCTACATCAACTACGTCAAGGGCGCCAACGTTGCCGGCTTCATGAAGGTGGCAGAAGCCATGATGGAGCAGGGCGTGATCTAACCCATCGCCCCCACACAGAACTTTAGAGGGAGCGCAACAGCGCCCTATAATAAAGTATCAACATTCACGTTATAAATAAGGCTGCGGCTCACTGTTGCAGCCTTATTTTTTTGGATATTTATGAAAGAAACTAATCATTCAACCACACGGAACGTCCTGCTGGTCGATTTCGATCCGGGCGCCGACTGGCAATTCCTCGCCGCGCTGCGCGAAGCGTCAGGCGAGGCATGGGAGGTGCGCTTATGGCGCAACGAACAGCTGCACGGCTCAGCAGTGAAGAACCTGCTTCGTTGTCTGCAATACATCTTCTACCCCCTCTTGTTTCTTTTGGGGCGACACTCATACAGCCGCGTCGTGGGTTGGCAACAGTTTTACGGCGTGAGCATAGCGTTCTGGCAACGACTATTCCACCGTCCCAAGCGCTTCGACTTGACGGTGATGACCTTCATCTACAAGCCGAAAAGGGGACTCTTGGGTAAGCTCTACTACCACTACCTGCACTACGCTATTAACAGTCCTTACGTGGATCGCATCGTATGTTATGCCCGTGCCGAGTGTCGCAGCTATAGCCAAACCTTCGGCGTAGAGGAATCGAAGTTCGTCTTCCTTCCGTTAGGAGTTCACGCAGATGCCGAACCCGCGGAGCCCACCCGAAGCACCACCGCAAGCTATATCTTCGCCACCGGGCGGAGCAACCGCGACTATCCCCTGCTACTTGCCGCGCTGCGGCTGCGTCCGGAGTTGCGGCTCAAGGTGGCGTGCGAGGAAGCCCTGTCCGACACCCCCGACAACGTAGAAGTGCTGCACGATTGTTACGATCGGGATATGCTCCACTGTCTCGACACTGCATATTGCGTCGCGGTGCCGCTGCGCGACCCGACAATTTCCGCTGGACAACTCTCCATACTCCAAGCCATGCAATACGGCAAGCCGATCATCGCCTCGCGCAGCGCCGGGGTACAAGATTACGTGATCGAGGGGGAGACAGCACTCTTGGTGGATGCCACTGCCGAAGCGTGGAGCGAAGCCCTCGCCCGCCTCTATACCGAGCCAACGCTCTACGAACGCATGAGCCAAAATTGCCGCCGAATCTACCGCGAAAATTACACAGAGGCTACTATGGGACGAAATTTCGCTGCCCTACTGCATTAATTTTTTGTTGCTCCGCGGTTTATGGCTATCTTTGCGAATGCAAAGCGCCTCGCCGCATCTCCGGTGGCGGTCTGCATCTATAGATCTATTGAACGAAAACCATTGGTTGTATGAAACATCTCTTACGCATTCCCCTCTGCCTCTCGCTCGTCTTGAGCCTTCTCTGTGCTTGGATCCCCGGCACACTGCGCGCCGAACAAATCACATGGAGCTACTGTGAGGGTGCCATCGCCGCCGGAACGTCCGGCGTAGCCTACGGACTGAGCGGTGTGACGGTGGAATGCGCCATCCGTATTCCCGCCAACGAACTGTTGCCCTTTGCCGGCAATCGGCTGACCGCGATCCGCGTCGGCATGATGGATAACGCTTCGGACGTGGATTCCCTGACCGTCTGGGTACGCACCAACCGCGACTCTGCCAACGTCGCCGAACAACGTTATTACGGGCTCGCCGAGGGTTGGAACGAGGTCGCCCTGCCCGAAGGCTACGCGCTGACCGGCGAGAGTGAGCTCTACGTCGGCTTCAGCTATACACAACGCAAGAAACTCATCGCCATATCGATCGCCGGACCTGCGGCAGAAGATGGTGCGTGGAGTCGCGCCATCTCGTCCAAGGGGGTAGCCTCCGCATGGAGCCATCCCTACGCTTCGCGCGGATCTATGGCGATCGAGGCGGTGATCGAAGGGGAACAAATGCCGCAGCACGCCGTCGAGCTCTCCACCGCGTCACTCACGGCGGCGAAACTACGCATCGGCTCCGACCTCACCCTGAAGGGCTCTGTGCGCAACTTAGGGTTGCGGACGGTAGAGCGTTACTACCTCGCCTACTCTTTTGACGACAGCGACGAGATCGTCGCTACCGACACGGTGCTTGCCGACGTGCCCTACCACACCAGCGCGACATTCCGCACCACGGTGCCCACCGCCACCATGAATAGCGGCGCCCATACACTGCACGTGCAGATGACCTTCCCCGGCATGACGGAACGGAACTACGAGATACAGAGCCGCATCGACCTGCCGTTTACCCTCTTGGATAATGCGTATGCACGCTACTGTCTCATCGAAGAATTCACGTCAGAATACTGCGTCAACTGTCCCGAAGCCATCACACGCATCGAGAATGCCATCGACCAAATCGAGACCCCCGAACAGGTGATCTGGGTGGCGCATCACGGCGGCTACGCCTACGATCCCTTCACCATCGACGCCAGCAAGGAATATGAATGGTTCTACACCGAAGGATATTATTCTCCCGCCATCATCTACGACCGCACCCGCATCGAGGGATTGAGCGACTATCAGAGCGTGATCAACAGCGTCGGAACCGCCGCCGAGATCGGCAGCCTCATGACGGCAGAGATCGAAGCCATGGCGCGCGTCGGTCTCCAAGTCGAGGTGTCACAGGCGGAGGGGCAGCTGCTCTTCACCGTCCACGGAGAGAAAGATGCGGCATTCGACGACGAGTGTCCCGCTCCCTATCTGCACTTAATGCTGAAAGAGGACGGTATTGCCTCCATCAATCAGATCGGCGCCTCCTCGTCGTTCGTCCACAACAACGTGCTCCGCGCCGTAGTCACTCCGAGCTGGGGCGAGCCAATCGTTTGGGAGGGCAATGAGTTCACGATGCACTATGCCTACACGCCGGATGAGGCATGGGACTTGGCACAGATGCAGGCGGTAGCCTTCGTCAGTGAACGTTCCGAAACACTCCGCACCGGCAATCGCATCTTCAACGCCGCAATGTCGCCCATCGGCGGCAACAGCGCAGCGTTAGACCATGTCAGCAGCGAGGCATCGGTGGTGGCACAAGAATACTTCACCATCGACGGACGCCGCTGTGCGGCACAAGTCCTCCCCACGCCGCACATCCTATTGCGCCGCACGCGCTACGCCGACGGCACAGTGCGGGTAGAGAAGGTTTTCCGCTGATCGGTATGGTTGCTAAAATGAAATCAATGACATCACTACCTATCTGCTGCATGAGTTTGTGCAGCGCCCTCTTATGGCTCGGCACCTCGTGCAGCCGGGAGCAACCGCAGGTCGCCCCCGTCGAGGAACGTCCCGCGTTGCAAGCCTTCACCTTCGAAGGCTCCTACGATAGCAGCGCAGACAGCACCGCCCGCCGACAGGCGCTCTACCTCTCGATAGACGATCACTACCGCCCGCACACCGACACCCTGCCGGGCGAGGCGGTGCGCCAGCTGCGCGTCGACACGTTGCGCCCCACCGCCGACGGTCATTTCCGTTGGGAGGGACAGACACGCGATGTGGCAGAACTCTATTTGCAGCATCCGGAGGGTTCTACCCGCCACTTCTATGCTGCCGCAGGGGGGCATTATCGACTGACGTTAGATCGGCACGGCGCCCCCACCTTTGCCGCCGAAGACAGCCTCAACGGTTGGCTGCACACCACCGTCGAGCGGTTGCGGTCACTGAGCGGCGACACGCTGCGCACCACCTTGGATTCGCTCTGCCGAGCGGAAGCTTCGGAGGTGCGCACGACGCTCTTGCTGCGCGAGATGGTAGCCACGGTGCGCGACACACTCTTCCTGCGTCGCTGTTTGGGGCATCTCACCCCTGAGGCGAAGCCGCAATGGCTCATGGAGGCGATAGATCGGCAGATGGATCGACGATTCGAAACATCGTTCGACGGCACTATGAAACGCAACTTCCTGCTCTACAATCAGAAGGGTGAGAAGGTCAATCTCTCCACCCTCAACCGCTCGGCGCAGCTCTACTACTTCTGGGCGGATTATGACGCCCCCTCCGAGGCTCCACTCAAGCGCATGGAGGCATGGCACAAGAAGGTCGGCATCGTGAGCATCTGTCTCCACGCCGCCGACAGCGCCGCATGGCGCAAAGCGGACGTCTCTGCCGCCGACCACAAAGTTTGGCTGCGCGACGGACTCAATCATCCGCTGCTGCGCGCGTGGGGCATCGATCGCTCCGGCACGTTCTTCCTCATCTCTCCCTCCGCCAAGTTGCTCTATCGCGGCACTCAGGAATCGGAGCTGCGGCAGCAAATCGACAGCCTGCCGGAGCAGCGCGTCACTCCGACCCGCGACACCAAGGCGAAGTAATCACTTAAATCTATCATGGTTGTCAAATCCATCTCGGCAGCCCTTTTGGGCATCGATGCCACCCCTGTTTATTGCGAAGTTTCTGTTTCTGTAGGTTGCCGCATTCTGATCATCGGGCTGCCCGACACCGCGGTCAAAGAGAGCCGCGATCGCATCGAGAGCGCCCTGCGCGAGTCGGGGCAACGGTTGCCACGCAAGCAAGTCGTCATCAATTTAGCCCCCGCCGACGTGCGCAAAGAGGGCTCGCTCTACGACCTCCCCATCGCCGTGGCGCTCATGGCGGCAGACGGCGTATTGCCCCCCGATCGCCTCGCTGAATATATGTTGGTGGGCGAGTTATCGCTGGACGGCACGGTGAAACCGGTGCGCGGTTGCCTCCCTATGGCGATCAAGGCACGCGAGATGGGGCTGAAAGGCATCATTGTTCCACGTGAAAACGCACGCGAAGCCGCGGTGGTCAATCGCCTCGACGTGCTCATCGCCGATCGGCTGAGCGACGTGCTCGCCTTCATGGGCGGCACGGGGCAGTTGGAACGGCTCGAAGCCGATACACGAGCCCTCTTTCAGCAAGCGCAACAAACTTTCACTGTCGACTTCGCCGACGTCAAAGGACAAGAGACGGTGAAGCGCGCCTTTGCCGTTGCCGCCGCCGGCGGACATAACCTCATCATGGTGGGACCTCCCGGCGCCGGCAAGACGTTGATGGCCAAGTGCCTCCCCTCTATCTTGCCGCCCCTGTCTTTGGCAGAGGCGCTGGAAACCACCAAAATTCATTCTGTAGCGGGACTGCGTTCCGAATCGGGGCTAATCACGCACCGACCGTTCCGCGCACCACATCACACCATTTCGAGCGTTGCGCTGATCGGCGGCGGGAGCAATCCGATGCCGGGCGAAGTCTCGTTGGCACACAATGGCGTCCTCTACCTCGACGAGCTCCCGGAGTTCCGTCGCGAAGTACTCGAAGTATTGCGTCAGCCGCTCGAAGATCGACAGATTTGCATTGCCCGCGCCCGCCAGACCGTCACCTACCCAAGCTCAATGATGCTCGTCGCCTCAATGAACCCTTGCCCCTGCGGATATTACAATCATCCTACACACGAGTGTACCTGCACCGAACAGCAAGTGCGCAAATACTTAGGACGCATTTCCGGTCCGCTGATGGATCGTATAGACCTCCAAATCGAGGTCGTCCCCCTCTCGTTCGAAGAGGTGAGCCGCAATCCACAGGGCGAAGACAGCGCCACGATCCGCGAACGGGTAACGCACGCACGACAGATCCAAGAGGCACGCTACGCCGACTGCCCGGGCGTGCACTGCAACGCACAGATGACCCCCGCCCTGCTGCGCCGCTACGCCGTCCTCGATGCCGGGGGCATCGCCCTGCTCAAAAATGTCATGGCGGAATTAGATCTCTCGGCACGCGCCTACGACCGAATCCTCAAAGTGGCACGCACCATAGCCGATCTGTCGGGCTCAGAGCAGATCTCCGCCTCGCACGTCGCCGAAGCGGTCAGTTACCGCAAATTAGATCGTTCCACGTGGGGCGACTAATGTCATAGCACCCCAAAAAGAACTTTATTTTGACGAACCGACCTGTAAATAGCATTAAATTTCAGGCACATTGCTCCGATTTGCGGGACAAAAAGCACGTTAAGTCAAAATAAATTGTTACATTTGCTCTCACAAAGAAAGTTCATTCATCTATGAAAGCCACCAAAATACTCTTCATCAACACAGAAGTCCTCCCCTACATGCCCGAAAGCAGAGTTTCAAACATCGGCCGCCGCTTGCCGCAAGGTATTCAAGAAGCAGGTCATGAAATTCGAACTTTTATGCCTAAGTTTGGCATCATCAATGAGCGACGTAACCAACTTCATGAAGTCATTCGTCTTTCGGGAATGAACTTAATCATCAACGACACGGATCACCCGTTGATCATCAAAGTCGCGTCGATCCAAGCCGCGCGAATGCAGGTCTACTTCATCGACAACGATGATTACTTTACGCGCCGCGCCCTCTATGCGGACGAGAACGGCGTCGAATTTGCCGACAACGCCGAACGGTGTCAATTCTTTGCCCGCGGCGTGATCGAGACGATCCGCAAACTGCGCTGGGTGCCAGACGTTGTGCATTGTCAGGGCTGGTTCACCGCTTTGGCGCCGCTCTACATCAAGAAGTGCTTCGCCGAAGATCCTTGCTTCCGCAACTCTAAGGTGGTCTTCTCCCTATACGACGACGCCTTCAAAACACCCTTTGCAGCCGACTTCGCCCAAGGAGTTCTACGCGAGGGCATCGCACTCTCCGATTTAGGCGATTTGGCAAACCGCGAAGTGTCGCACGCCGACTTATGCAAGTTGGCGGTACAGTATAGCGACGGTTTGGTGGTGATGGATCCCTCTGCCGACGCCTCGGTGATCGAATACGCACAAAGCCTCGGCCTGCCGGTGATGCAACACCCCGAAGGCGAGTCCAAAGACTATGTGCCCGCCTACACAGACTTCTACGATCAAGTCGTGGAATAAATATTCCTAAAGCAACAATCCCCCTCCCACCAAATCCGGGAGCTGAATGATACATCAATGAACAGAAACATAAAGCCATCAATGAAGCTCTCCGCCTGCGCGGTCGCTTTGTGTATAGGAACTTTTTCTTTTGTTTCATGCAACGATGACCTGAACGAGTTAGGCGCCTCAACACGCCCTTCGTCGGACGGCATCACAGTCAAAACTTCAAGCGTCACTCTGTCCTCACACACCGGATATCGAGACTCTATCTACGTCCGCACCGGTTATCCCCTTTTGGGCAACATAACAGACCCCGCCTTCGGATCTGTCGAAGCCGGCTACTTGGCGCAGTTCTACGTCAGCAGCGACTTCAGCCTCAACTCCTATGACAGTAGCGACTCACTCATTTTTGACTTGCTGCGCACCTCCGCACCCGCTCAATTAGGATATGATTGGAACGACTATCATTATACATCGTGGGACTCGCTTTGTGGCAACCGCATCGACTCCGTGACGCTGCGCATCTATTATCAGACGCAATATGGCGATTCTTTGAGCCCAATGATGGCGTCCGTATACGCCCTGAACGATGGCATCGACTTCGAGGCGCTTTCCAATCGCTCCTTCTATAGCGACAATGATTTCTCCGCCTATTACGACTCGAAGAACCTGCTCGGCAGCAAAGCCTACACGTCTGCTAACCGCGAGCTGAGCGACTCAATACGCGAGCTGAGTTCCTATATGCCGTACATCGAAGTGCGCCTCGACGATGCGTTGAAGGAGCGCTTCTACCGCGCTGCCGTAGAAGCTGCCGTAGCGCGCGACAAGTCGAACCCGCACGCCGGCGACTACAGAGATCTCTTTGAAAGCATCGAGACATTCCGTTCCAACTTGTTGCCCGGCGTCTGCGTCAAAAATACATTCGGTGACGGCTCGCTGATCAAGGTTTATTACACGGCGATCTACTTTTTCTATAGTTCCTTCCACCGTTATGATGTGGACGGCACGCTCCTCCGAAATGAGGACGACTCAGCCGACAGTACCTATGTAACCAACCACGTGAAGTACTTGGCAGTCACTCCGGACGTCATTCAGATGAGTGGATATGCTTTCCACGACGATTGGCAAGCCGAACGACTCGAACAGCCCGACACCACCTACATTACGTCGCCGCAAGGCTATTATACGGTTGTCGATTTGCCGGTGGGCAAGATCATCAACAAAATGGTCAACGACGAGATGCGTAATCCACTCGATTCCTCTTACTTCCTGAACGCCGCTAACTTTTACCTGCAAGGCTACAAGCCGAATGGCGCGGTGCTCAACAATGCGCCGGCTCCCTACGTGCTGATGGTCGAGCAAAGCAAAATGAACGACTTCTTCGAAGAGGAGAGCCTTCCCGACAGCGAGACTTCGTGCTACGCAGCCTACGTGGCGGATAGCGTCACCAATGATCTCTACTATTACAGTTTCGGCAATATAAACTCCGTAATCCTCGGCTTGGCGAAAGAGGCGGGCTGGAATAAAAGCAGCCTCCAACCGATGGACGAAGATTATACCGTCTCCATGGCGATCCTTCCGGTCGAATTGACGACCAACAGCACCTACGGGACAGTTCTCTCCGTCAGCAACTACATCTTGCCCACAGCCATGCGACTCCGTCGTGGCGACGCGGCGCAACAGATGCAGCTCATCTACACCCTTGAGAGTAGCCGCTGAATGGAGCGTGCCGAATCGGTTTCATCCCCTAAGAACAACGTAATCTAATTATCATTATGAACGATCGCTTATACATCTTCGACACCACGCTGCGCGACGGCGAGCAAGTCCCCGGCTGTCAGCTGAATACCGTCGAGAAAATTCAGGTAGCGCGTCAACTTGAAGCCCTCGGTGTAGACATCATCGAAGCCGGCTTCCCCATTTCCAGCCCCGGTGACTTCAATTCGGTCATCGAAATCTCTAAGGCCGTCACTTGGCCAACGATCTGCGCCCTCACCCGCGCAGTCGAGAAAGACATCGACGTCGCTGTCGACGCCTTGCGCTACGCTAAGCACAAGCGCATACATACCGGTATCGGCACAAGCGACGAACACATCAAATACAAGTTCAACAGCAACCGCGAGGAGATCATTGAGCGTGGCGTCGCTGCCGTGAAGTACGCACGCCGCTTCGTTGACGAGGTAGAATTCTACGCCGAAGACGCAGGACGTACCGACAACGCTTACTTGGCGCGTGTCGTGGAGGCCGTCATTGCAGCGGGAGCTACCGTGGTCAACATTCCTGACACCACAGGCTATTGCTTGCCTACGGAGTTCGGGGCAAAGATCAAGTACCTCATGGAGCACGTTTCCAACATCGACAAAGCGATTATTTCAACCCATTGCCACAACGATTTGGGCATGGCGACCGCCAACACCATTGCAGGCGTCATGAACGGAGCAAGACAGGTGGAAGTCACAATCAACGGCATCGGAGAGCGTGCGGGCAACACCTCGCTTGAAGAGGTGGCGATGATCATCAAATGCCACAAGAGCATTCCGGTGCAGACCAACATCAACACGACTAAGATCTATCCCACGTCGCGTATGGTTTCCAGCCTGATGAATATGCCGGTTCAACCCAACAAAGCGATCGTCGGCAAGAATGCCTTTGCTCACTCCAGCGGCATTCACCAAGACGGCGTGCTCAAGAACGTTCAGACCTACGAGATTATGGACCCCAAGGAGGTCGGCATCGACGAAAACAGTATCGTTTTGACTGCTCGTAGCGGTCGTGCCGCACTGAAACATCGTCTCTCGGTGTTGGGCATCGAGATGGAGCAAGAAAAATTGGATAAAGTCTATGAAGCCTTCTTGAAGTTGGCAGATCAGAAGAAGGAGATCAACGACGACGACATCCTCATCTTGGCTGGCGCCGGTGCTTCCGTCAACCATCATATCCGCTTGGAAAGCCTCCAAGTGGTGAGCGGCAAGGGGGTTGCCCCCATGGCTGCCATCAAGGTCAGCATCGCCGGCGAGATCTTCGAAGAGTCCGCCTCCGGCAATGGTCCTGTGGACGCTGCCATTAAAGCGCTCAAGAAGATCATTAACCGCAAGATGATCCTCAAGGAGTTCACCATCCAAGCCATCACACAAGGCAGCGACGACATCGGCAAGGTACATATGCAGGTGGAATACGATGGTCATATTTACTATGGTTTCGGTGCCGATACCGACATTGTGACGGCCAGCGTCGAGGCATACATCGACTGTATCAACAAATTCAAGCATTAAACCGCCTACGGGACGTCTCGATAACGAAAAGCAGCGGCGCAAGAACGATTCACACGTTTCTTGCGCCGCTGCTTTATTTTGTAGCACCCTGTGCCGGGGTTGACCAACGATTAATCTTCGCCGTCGCCTTCAGAGGGTTCTTCTACGGGAATCTCTTCTCCCCCCTTGAGCTTCGCCATGATGTTGGCCTCCAACTCGTCGGAGAGCTCCACATTGTCTGCGATGACGCGCTTGGCGGCGTCACGACCTTGAGCGATCTTCGTGCCGTTGTAGCTGAAGAAGGAACCGGACTTCTTGATGATGCCGAGGG
>CAZGZL010000071.1:0-10311 GCA_964530595.1 uncultured Prevotellaceae bacterium
ATTCGCCAATAAGTATAACAGCTTTTTAGGGAAATACTCCTTCCGCTTGTTCAACAATCGAATAGAGAGAAAGATATATATATATGTTTTATCATTACCTAATTATAACGTCTTAGATAGTGCTACATACTATACTTATGAAGATATCGAAGAGGCATTAAAAGATAAACTCCATAATTTATTTTATGTGACCGCACAAAAAAGGATAGAAACAGATGGTGAAGAATCATTTTATTTCGATTCCGCAGAAATCTATACAGAGCCTTCATTAGACAAATTTCTGCAAATGTTGGACGATGGCAAAATTATGTACGATATTCGAATAGGTACATATCACAGTGGTCCAAAATACGGCAAGTCACATGATCACGGTAGCGGCTTCAGAATCAAACAAGAAAACATTATACAATTATATGCGCAACGTGAAGTAATTTCATAGCTAAATAAAGCGAAATTACTTGGGCGTCGCGCATTGCAATACGTTTTTACAATCTCCCCCCCCCCAATAATCGCAAATTGTTGTCGCAGTGAAGGATGTCAAATCCGTCCATCCCGTGATAACTTTGCGATTATACTTTCGTGCATTTGTGCTTGAAGATTGTGACCGTTTTACGGAAGGCGATGGAGAGTAGAAGGGTGAGAATCGAAACATAGAACCACTCGTAGCATACACTTACCAGCTCACTGCGTCTAAGAATCTTCCAAACGAAAACATGTAACACATATATATTCAAGCTATCCTTACGTCCGATCGTTGCCAATACTTCCCATTGGTTCAGCACCGAAGCACGCAGAACGACAATAAACGTACAGATTGAAGTTGGAATCGTTAAGAGAAAGATATCACCCCATGATTGTCCCTTAAGAATGAACAGATATTCGACATAAAGTAAGGCATAGAGCAGAATTGTCAGAGCGATTAACCTGGCTAACGAGATGGTGATCTTATGCTCATAACGACGGATGCACATCCCTAAATAGAGGCAAGGAATGCCAATCGTAAAAAAATTGCGATGAACCATATTAGCTAATCTACTATCCAACCAAAACATAGCATAAGAACCAATGAGCAGATTAAGAAGTAGTGCAAAAACGGCTATGAACGGTAAGAGCCTTGTCATCTCAAACCGAAGGATTATATAAAAGATTATTAGCGCCGCGACAACCGCATTAAGATACCATAGGTGATAACCGTACCAATCTCCATTTAGAAACAAAAGAAACGTACCCGGGTAAGAAAGAGACGGGAATAAGTAGCTCGGATTAAGAATCGCCGTCACCACAAGATAGAAACATTGTGCAACGATTGTCAACTTGAGTAGCTTAAAGATACTACGCTTGAGCCTATCTAACGTCAAAACGCCGTTCTTGTCTAGCAAAAAGTAGCCGGTAATCATGAAGAAGAGTGGGACGGCATTGCGAAGGATCGGCCTCAAATCGGGCCTAAATATAGAAATCGTATGAAGCATCACCACCGCAAACGCGGCAAAAGCTTTAAGCACTTGGAGAGATGTAATTTCATGGTCGCCTTTGTAGTACAGATTGTCGGTCGGCGTCTCGAATACGGAGGGTTTCATCAGAGGATCATAGCCACGGCTCCCCCTCGTAGCGACTGGTGTAAAAAATAGAAAAGGCGTGGGGAATCTGTACTTCGTTACTCGTCCCACACCTTGAGGCCTTCGCATTGCCCATCATCGTAGAACGAGCAACGCAGACGCCCACGCCGTATGGAATACAGCCCCAAAGGGAATGTGCCCTACAAAAAAAAGGACACACCCCGTTGAGGGTATAATACATACCCGTGGCATCTACTATTGCTACATCCTTGACGATGATTAGAAGTTGCGAAGTTCCAAGGTGTCAAGAAAGAGCGTTAGTAAACGCTTTCCTATAAAGCGAAATTCCGCCTGATAATCTACCAAACGAAAAATCCGCGGCAAAAGTACAGATTTATTTCGAAATTCAAGACAATAGCGCCCAACTTTGTTGTTTTTATTTGCGCCGAACGAGTTTAGGTCGTGTAGAAATCCTATGTACACTTTGCATCCGTGCAGAATTCATTAGATCAGCAAACATACTTCCGTATTTACACGCATGGGCAGATGGCTCCCTTCATCGCTTGTCTTCCACAACCTGCGACAATGGGGAGAGCGAGACTACAAAACGACAACCGGAGGTATAGGCGGTGTCGAGCGAGATGGTGCCTTGCAGCGCCTTGGCTAACGAACGGCAAAGCGTAAGCCCCAAGCCAATGCCGGGGACGAAGGCGTTGAGCTTGGTGAAGTTGTTGAAGATCTCGTCCGCCTTCTTGCGTGGTACGCCACAGCCGGTGTCAGTGACGATGAGCTCAAGGCGACCGTCGCTCAGCTGATAGTCGACAGTGATCTTGCCGGAAGGGGTAAATTTGCAGGCGTTGTCGAGCAGATGAGTCAAGATGAGCGTCAAGCCCTTAGTGTCGGTGACAAATGTGGCATCGGCATCTCCGAGCGCAATAATCTGTACGCTCGCCTGACAACGGGGACGACAAGTGTCGATGACACGTTGTACCACCTCCGAGATCTGCACCCGTTCTGCCGTCGGGCTATAAGATCCACTCGCCACACGACAAAGTTCGAGGACACTGTTCATCAGTAGATCGAACGACTCCGTAGCCGCCGAACTGCGCTGACGCAGCTCTTGACGATCGGCAGGCGAAAGGTTATTGCTGAGGTGGGAATCACTCAACACTTCATTAAATCCGATGATTGAATTGAGCGGGGTGCGTATCTCATGCGACACCTGCTGCAAGAAATTGCGCTTGCGCTCGATGGCCTCTTCCGCAGCACGCGAAGCGCTCTCCGTGGCACTCAATTCTCGCTTTAGACGCATTGTGTACCGACGGCGCAGTCTCAGCGCGATCAGCACAAACAGCAAGAAAGCCAGCAAGATAATAGATACGATCCACTGAATCTTATGCTGAAACTCCGTCGCTTGTTCATCATGTTTTAAGACTTCGAGTTTATACGAAAGCTCTGCCTCGCGCAACTTGCCCGACGACTCGATGGCTTGTTGTTGTAGTCGTTGGTTGTAGATGGCAATGCTATCGCGTCGGTTCTTCTCTACCGCCAACTCCTTGTCGTGTTGCAGTTGTTCCAAATGAATTTGAGCTTGTTGCAATTTGAGCAGATCGTTCTGCTTCTCCATCAACATATGGTCGTATTCGGTCTGAAACGAGAGCAGACGTGAGACGTCGAGCGAGGCTTCGAGTTGCTCCTGATGGCTGACGGACTGGCGTAGTGAGCGGAGCGCCTCGGCATATTGTCCCACAGCCGCCTGCACCAAACTCATCGTCTCCGGATCTCGGTCAGCAATCGTAGCCGCCAATGCCAACGCCTTGTCATAGTTTTGTTTCAACAGATAGTAGCGCACTTGACCGGCAGTGTATTTCTGCAAATAAGAGCCGCGGACTCGATCGTCCCGACGATACTGTTCCAACTTAGACATTTCGGCTTCGGCACGAGTCGTATCCCCCATGAGGACGTACAGACGGAAAAGTTCGATGGTGGGATTCACCGCCTCGAAATCATAGCTGAGCTTCGAGAGGGTACGACGTTGATACTTCTCCGCAGCGGCGTAGTTGCCCTCCGAGAGGTAGATCTCGCCGATACGCGTGCATGCGGCGGCTTCGATACGTCCGTTACCGCCGAACTCTTGCTGCGCTTTCATGGCGGCGTTGTATTGCTCGATAGCTTCGCTACGCATACCACGCAGACGATAGACCTCGCCGATATAATAATATCCGCGTGCGATGCCGTAAGCATTATTGATGCGGAGCGCTTCCTCTTGGTAACTGTGTGCTTCACGCATGGCTTGGTAGAAATCATTGAGATCCAAATAGTGGATGATCAAACGATTCCAGCCCATGAAGATGTAATCCTTGTAAGGGGTTGTGATGACGAAATCGTAGAGGCGGCGTTGTTCCTCGCGCATCTTCTTGATGTCGTGCGTAAAGTAGGCATTGCCCATGCGCATATTATACGCCAAGCATTGTGTCAGCTTGTCGCCTGCCTTCTGCCCCATGGCAAAGAGGGTGTCGCACATAGCCAACACCGAGGGATCCTGTACGTTGCGATCGCAGCGCTTGTAGTATTGATAGAACTCGTCTGAGATGCCATACGAGTTGTGTTGGGCGCGTAGCGGGAGGGCGGCGGGAGTCATCGTCGTCAGGGACAACAGCAGCAAACAGAGAGTCTTCTTGATCGGCGACTCGCTGCATCGTTCTGCCACCTCATCCAATCGGTGCAACAGCTCTGCGGTCTTGCGGCGTATCTGTTCCATCATCGCCTCACGTTCCTGTTCGCTGAGCTTCGCACCCGATGATGCTTCATCCGCTTCACAGAGGGCGCGCGAAGCGGCACAAAGCTCTTGCGACGGACGTTGGAAATCCTCGTTCAACTGCTGCATGAACTCGTTCTGAGCACGGATTGCAGCTTGGGCACGATGCAATTCTTGGCGCGCTCGTGCACGTTCCCGACGGAGAACGGCGTTGCCACGGATCCCAGAGATCAGATAGTAAATACTAAAGCCCAGCACAACCAAGATCAGTACGATCAGCGCCCACAGGAAGAGGGACGCCCATCGCTGTTCGTCGTACTTGCGTTGCATCTCCGCCTCTTGCAGCTGACGATTCTTCTCCGCCAAAAGTTCTTTAGCGGCAGCGTTATCCAACTGAATATGGGTATTCTCAATGAGGATGCTGTCTTGTTCCTCGCGCAGCAAGAGCACCTCGCGAGCGCTCTCCTCTTGGGCGATTTCCATCTGTGCGTTCTGGTTGAGCAGACGCACACGGGTCATCTCGAGATCTTCGTTGCGAAAAGTCTCTTCATATTGATCGATCAAATAAGATAGGTAGATGGAACGTAGCGAATCGCGCATCTGGAGACGGCGGCGCTCCTCTCGATAGGCGTGCTCGTAATCGCCGGCTTGCTCGTATTGCTCAGATAGTCCTTTCATCGAATCCAACTGAGCGGTGATATGGGCGGGTAATAATGTGTTTTTCTCCGGCGAGGCTCCGCGGAGCGACGTGTTGGCGAGAAGCAGCACACACGCACACAGCGAGACCATGAGCCTTCGGAATAGGTTAGTGTGATGAATCATATCCATGAACGTCTCTTCTCTTAGACTTTATATCTCTTTCTCTGCAAAGATACATCTATTTTACGCTCATGCTCCGGCTTTGTATCAAAAATGCTATACTTTAACACTACTTTTCTTATTTCTGCTATGCTTTCGGCGCATTGTTTGACAGAACGAACGTGCGCAACCGACTACTCAAAAGAATTTTGACAAATGTAAATCAATATCCCGCCGCTTCGGAAAGTTCCAAGCTGCGGGATATTTACGTCTTTGTGATGTCTGTGTTTGCGCGACAAAGGAGGGATACGCGCGTGATGCTTATCCCTCGCAACAGTAGCGATATATCGTAGCGGTGTTGTAGCTGTTCAGCTTGACGTAGGCGCCGATGAGCGGGCCTTTGTGGGCGTGCAGATGGTTCACTAATGCCAAAATGTCTACCGTGCCGTTGTAGAGCTCGCTCATGCGCGTGGGCAACCCCAAGGAGGAGAGGAATTGTTTGAAGCGTTGAATGCCCTCCAAGGCGACCTCCTGTGTGCGTTGCGGCGAAGCCATGATCTCAGCCTCTTCCGCTTCGGGGGCGACTTGCATCACGCGAATCGCAAACTGAGCGACGCGCTGAGGCTTGCCGACACTGCTGTTGTGAGGACGGAGCGCCATAAACTTCATCCACGCAGGGAAGACGACGGCAAGACCTGCGCCATGTGTGACGTCGTAGGTGGCGCTCAGTTCGTGTTCCATGAAGTGCGATGCCCAATCCTCTTCACGCCCCACGCCACAAATGCCATTGTGCGCGATGGTTCCTGCCCACATGATGTTGGCGCGTGCCTCATAGTCGTCCGGACGGGTCAGGAGGCGCGGCGCAGTCTCCATGATGCTGCGCAAAGCCCCCTCGCACAGGCGATCGGTCAGCGAGACATCGGGCGTGTTGGTGAAGTAACGTTCCAATATATGCGCCATCATATCCGCAACGCCGCACATCGTTTGGAACGGGGGGAGCGTGAAGGTGAGCTCAGGATTCATCAGGGCGAATACCGGACGTAGTAGGTTGGGCAGGCGCAACGAGAGCTTAGCGTTGTCGCCCTCTGCGGTGTTGGTGATGACCGAGTTGCCGGAGCCTTCACTACCGGCTGCCGGAATCGTAAGCACCACGCCGACAGGCAGCGCCTCGATCGGCACATAATTGCCTAAAAAGATATCCCAGAAATCATCTTCGTAAGGGACTCCGACAGCAATAGCCTTGGCGGTATCAATGACGGAGCCTCCGCCGACCGCCAACAAGAAGTCGACGTGCGTACGGCGACAGAGGGCGATGCCTTCGCGCACCTTGCCGTCGGTGGGATTGGGCTGAATGCCACCCAATTCGAGGAACGAAAGACCGGCGTCTGCCAACGACGCCTCAACACGATCCAGCAAGCCACTGCGAACCACCGAACCGCCGCCATAGACGATCAACACCTTTTGCGCGCCGGACTTGCGGGTCTGCTCGCCTACTTGTGTCTCTACCCCACGACCGAAAATGTAGTTCGTCGGGGCATGATATTGAAAATTATTCATACGTGAATTGTGTTACTTCGTAAGCAATAGTGCTTGTTCTATCCACTGCATCACCGCGTCAGCGTCGTCGGGATGAAACCACGTGACGTCCGGATCGCGTTTGAACCACGTCATCTGCTTCTTACTGTAGATGTGTGTGTTGTGACAAATGCGTTCTTCGGCTTGTTCCAAAGTATATTGTCCCTCCAAGTAGAGAAACATCTCTTTCAGTCCGACGGTGTTCAGCGAGTTGAGGGCACGCTGCGGATAGACACGGCGTGCCTCGTCCAACAAGCCGTCGCTCAACATCGCGCGGACACGGGCGTCGATACGTGCGTACAGTTCTTCGCGCGGACGGGTCAGTCCCACCTGAATGATGTGGAAGGGGCGTTCTTTGCGGTTGCCCGTATGGAACGAACTGAAGGGGCGACCCGTGGTGAGACACATCTCGATACCATGCAGCACCCGCTTGGGATTGCGTAGATCCACACGAGCGTAATAGTCCGGATCGAGCAGACGTAGCTGAGCGCGCATTGCCTCCAAGCCGTGCGCTTCGTAATCGGCAAAGACCTGCCGACGCACCTCCGGATCGACGTTAGGCATCTCATCTATCCCCTTCACCACGGCGTCAATGTACATCATCGAGCCACCCGCCATGACGACGACATCATGCGTCTCGAAGAGGTGATCGAGCAACGTCAGAACCTCCTCCTCGAATTGGGCGGCGCTGAACGTCTCCTCCAAGCCATGCGTCCCCACAAAGTAGTGAGGCACAAGTGCCCGTTGTTCGGGTGTGGCGGCAGCGGTGGCAATGGGAATGTCGCGATAGATCTGGCGTGAATCGGCGGAGATGATCGGAGCGCCATAGCGCTCAGCAATGCCGAGCGAAAGTGCCGTCTTGCCTACCCCCGTAGGGCCGAGCAATACAATCAAGTGCTTCGTCATGCCACGTCGCCTTAACCGTTGCGTTTCTTGCGTCCACGGCGAGATGCCGGAGCCGGGGTTTTCTTAGGCTCCTCGCCCGCTACCAGCGCGAAGTCCACCGTCTTACGCTCCATATTGACCGACGCCACTTGCACCTGCACCGCGTCGCCCAAGGTGAAGCGGCGGTGAGTATTGCGTCCGATCAAGCAGAAATTCTTGTCGTCGTAGAGGTAGTGATCGTCTTTCAAGTCGCGTACGGGTACCAGCCCCTCGCACTTGTTTTCGTTCAGCTCCACATAGAAGCCCCACTCCGAAACACCGCTGATGATGCCCTCGAAGACCTGACCGAGGCGTTCGCCCAAATATTCGGCCTGCTTATACTTGATCGAAGCACGCTCGGCGGAGGCTGCCAACTGCTCCATGTCGGAACAATGCTTGCAATACTCCTCCCACTGCGCAGCGGGGACGCTACGTCCGGCGTTGTCCAAATAGCGCTCCAAGAGGCGGTGCACCATCATGTCCGGATAACGGCGGATGGGGGATGTGAAGTGGGTATAATAGTCGAATGCCAAACCGTAGTGACCGATGTTCTGCGTCGAATAGACCGCCTTAGCCATCGAGCGGATGGCCAACGTCGAGAGGAGGTTTTCCTCCGGCTGTTCGTGAATCTCCTTCATCAAGCGATTGATGCCCTGCGAGAGCTCGCGATTGCTGCCCAAGGCGTTCAGCTTATGTCCGAAGCGCGCTGCCGTCTCCGATAGGCTCTCCAATCGTTCAGGGGTCGGCTTGTCGTGAATACGGTAGACAAAGGTCTTGGCCTTCTTGCCGCGAGGGGCAATGCCGATGGCCTCTGCCACCGTGCGGTTAGCCAAGAGCATAAACTCCTCGACCAACTTATTGGCATCTTTGGATTCCTTGAAATAAACGCTCGTAGGCTTGCCCTGCTCGTCGATCTCGAACTTCACCTCTACACGGTCGAAGGCGATCGCCCCCTCCGCAAAACGGCGGGCACGGAGCTGACGTGCCAAGCGATCTAACGCCAACACTTCGGGAGCGAAGTCACCGGAACCGGTCTCGATGATCTCTTGCGCCTCCTCATAGGTGAAGCGACGATTGCTACGGATCACGGTGCGGCAAATCTGATGTTTCAGGACATTAGCGTCGTCGTCCATCTCGAAGAGGACGCTGTATGCCAACTTCTCTTCGTCTTGACGCAGCGAACAGAGACCGTTACAGAGGCGCTCCGGCAACATCGGGATGGTACGATCCACCAGATAGACCGAAGTAGCACGGCTGTAAGCCTCCTTGTCGATCACGCTGTCGGGACGGACATAATAGGTGACGTCGGCAATGTGTACACCGGCTTCCCAGTGTCCGTTGGGGAGCTTGCGGAGCGACAATGCATCGTCGAAGTCCTTGGCGTCGCGGGGGTCGATGGTGAACGTTGTCACCTCGCGCAGATCCAAACGGCGGGCGATCTCCTGCTCGGTACAGCCGTCGGGGATCTTGTCCGCAGCCTTGACGGGCGCCTCTGGATATTTGTAGGGCAAACCATACTCCGCCAAGATTGCGTGCATCTCGGCGGTATTCTCGCCGCTGCGTCCCAAGACATCGACCACGACGCCGAAGGGATTGCGCGAGAAGGCGGGCCACTCCTTGAAGTCTACCACCACCTTATCGCCGTCCTTGCATTTCTTGGATTCGTCTTGACGGATGTAGAGATCTTTGTCCAACGCGCGATTATCCGGCACCACGAAGGTGTAGTTGCCGTTGCGTTGGACGGTGCCCACATAACGATGCGGGGCGCGTTCGATGACCTCTACCACACGAGCTTCGGGACCTTGACTCTCGCCGCGTGCTTTCTTTTTCTTGTCCCCACCCCGCTTGTTTTTGGCGGGACGAGTGACAAGCTTCATGCGGACACGATCGCCCGACAGAGCGCGCATATCATTGCCGTCGTAGACGGTATAAGTGTCCTCGCTGCCCTCGATAGCCACCGAATGGATGCCGTTGTTGCGGCGGGTGAAGATGCCCACCAATTCATGATCCAACTGACGGGCTGCCAACTTGAAACGTCCGGGCGAAGACTCCTTCAAGAAGTCTTGCGCCATCAGATCGACCAACTGATGATAGACCTCCGTGCGCTGTGTGCGCCCGTAGATGCCTAATTCTTGCGAGAGCTGCATATAATTATAGGACTCCGCCGGATGAGCTTCGAACCATTCGACGATCTGTGCCGACAACTTTGGCGTTGCAGGCCCCTGTTGTTTCTTTTCTTTGGCCATAACCCTTAGTGTTTGATGATATGAATTTAAATAATGCTCCGCAGAGCGTTCATAGACACTGCACCCCGTTGTCGGAGCGCAGAGCCATCAGACGTTGAAGCGGAAGTGCATGATGTCACCATCCTGCACGACGTACTCCTTGCCTTCGACGCCGAGTTTGCCGGCCTCCTTGACAGCAGCTTCCGAACCGTACTGCAAGTAGTCATCGTATTTGATCACTTCGGCACGGATGAAGCCCTTCTCGAAGTCGGTGTGAATGATGCCGGCACACTGAGGTGCCTTCATGCCGCGGCGGAAAGTCCACGCCTTCACCTCCATCGGACCGGCAGTGATGTAGGTCTGCAAGTCGAGCAACTTATAGGCGGCTTGAATCAAGCGGGTAACACCACTCTCCTGCAAGCCTAACTCTTCGAGGAACATCTGACGCTCGTCGTAGGTTTCCAATTCGGCAATT
>CAZGZL010000072.1:0-10284 GCA_964530595.1 uncultured Prevotellaceae bacterium
TCCATAGAACCTAACTTCAAGATGTTGGCTTCGGCTTTAGTGATCTTCTTGTCCGGGTAAGTCGTGTGTGCGGTGCAAGAGTTGAAATAGAACTTGGCGGGGTTCTTCGGATCGGCGCTACCGAAGGTAACGTTGCGGTCGCCGCGACCCAAGTAGAGTGCTTCCTTGTAACCCAATTCAAATTTTGTGCCGTCCACTTCGACAACGCCTGTGCCTCCGACGTTGAAGATGCCGATCTCGCGGCGTGTCAAGAAGTAATCCGCTTTCAGCGGGTCGATTGCTTCGAGGGGGAGCACCTCGTTGACGGGCATTGCACCGCCGACCACCATACGGTCGTACATAGAGTAGACCATATTCACTTCGTCGGCTGTGAAGAGGGTAGGAATCAAGAATTCTTTACGGATGCGCGCCGTATCATAATGTTTCGCATCAGCGGGATGTGATGCGTAACGTAGTTCATAGTTTGTCTTCATAATGTTGTGTATGTATAAAGATTGTTGTTAGTCGGTTTGAATTTCCTTAGAAACAAATTTGCGCCGCTCTGATGGGCGACGCAAATATAAAGAATTTCTTTGCATTGTTGCGAAATTATTTCGATTTATTTCAAAAAGCCTTGTTTCGCGTGGTTCTCGATGCTGAAATAGCTCCTGTTCGCTTCCGAAACGATTCGATGAAGCTCGGCGTAGGCGTCACCGACGATCGAAGCGCGATTTGTTTCACGCCGTATCAAACGGCTCATAATGCTTCGTGGACTTTCTGTCCGTTATGTCTGCAAATGAAAGACTGTGGCGACACGATTGTCGTGTTGGAAGGCACATCTTTAATAACTATTGCTCCGGCTCCAATGTGCACATCGTCACCAATGGTAATAGGTCCTAAAATAAGCGCACCGACACCAATCTGAACACGATTTCCGATGGTTGGATTGCCCTGATTGCGCCATCCGATCGTTACATTTTGGTTGATCCATACGTTCTCTCCGATAGATTTCGCATAGATGAGGGTGGAATATCCATGCTGAATATGGATGCCACCTCCTATATGGGGGGTATTGATCTCCAAAGTATTCACCGGGGGCAAAGACCATTGAATGAGTAGAGCCAAAGCTCCCAAACGGTAATAGAAAACATTTCGAAAAGCCGGATTGAGCACCATTAGCCGATAGAAGGCTAAATAATCATTCAGGTATTTCTTGTGTAAATTTACAGTGTAGAAAAAGGATTGTAAATCTTTGAGAAATAACTGCTTACTAATACCCCCCCCAGCATAAATAATAGATACGCCACAGAAGGAAGAATCATAGATAGGAAATAGATTGTGTACCTTAGACCACAGGTTACATTCTTGCTCATATTAAGGAAAATAAAAGCGAGCATACTCGTGTGTACGTATGCTCGCTAAATCGGTAATTAGTCACGTTTAGGGATGAATCGCCGAGGCGCGCAAAATCAGATCGTGCTTCACGATGATGTTGCTGGGCGCTTTGAAACGCTCGTCGCCGTCGTCTTTCAGGCGGGAGAGGAGGAGTCGCGCTGTCACCTCGCCGATGCGCTGTTGATGCAGGTCGAAAGAGGTGAGCGGAGTGCGCAGATAGTTGTCGAACGGCTCGTTGGCAACGCCGATGAAGGCGATGTCGCGTGGGATAGAAAGCCCCTTGCAGGCAAAGGTATCCATCGCCGTGATGGCAGAGAAGTCACCTGCCGAGAAGATTCCGTCGGGGCGATTGGCTGAAGCCAACAACTTCTGTGCCGCCTCTGTGCCGGTCTCCAACGTGATGCTGTTGGGGAAGATCCACTCCTCACGGTAGGGCAGTCCCAAATCGGCGAGCGCCTGCTTGTAGCCCAAGAAGCGGTCGGCATACGACTTGATGGCCTGCGGACCGGCAAAGTGCCCGATCTTGCTGCATCCGGTCTTGTAGAGTTGTACCACCGCGTCGTAACCTATCTGGAAGTTATCGTTTGCTACGGTGTCGTAGCGTCCACTTGCGGGTACGCGGTCAAAGAATACCAACGGAATATTGTATTGTGCACAAGTCTCGGCGTAATCTTGCTTCGAAGACTCGACCGACAGCGAGATAGCGATGCCGTCGATCTTCTTATTGATCAGGGCGCGGATCACGCGCTGTTCCTCTTCGAACGATTCGTTACTGGCAGCGATAATGACGTTATAATTCTGTTTCGAGACGGTCTCCTGAAACGAACTGATCGTGGCTGCAAAGAAATTACGATCAATACGGGGTACGATGATGCCCAACACAAATCCTTTGCCTGTACGTAGATGGTGGGCAATGGGATCGGGTTGATAATTGAGTTCCTTGGCAAGTTTCTGTACCGCCTCACGCATCTTGACACTGATACGCGGGTTGTTTTGGAGTGCTCTTGATACGGTGGAAGCCGTCGTGTTTAGATGGCGTGCCAAATCATAAATCGTCACTTTGTTTCGCTCTATCATAATATTAGTCTGTGTATAAGAAAAAGGATGCTTATCTTTTTCGCCGGCTGACCAGCACATGTCGCTCTGAGAGTGTAGTCATGGCTGAAAAGGGAGGCAGATGATTTTTCCCCCGCTGTTGTAAACCTGCGTGGCAAATGTAAACGCTTTTTGTAGTAAAACCAAAAATAAGCGTTATTTTTTACTACATTTCTCTGCCGCACACCGCCAAACTCGGAAAAACTATCTTTCTTTGCAAAGAAATAATAAAAGGATGGAAAACTTATGCCGCATTTAGTAAAGCCCAAAAAATCCTTAGGTCAGCACTTCTTGACTGATCTGAACATTGCCGAACGCATTGCCGACACATTGTCCGATTATAGCAACTATCCCGTCCTCGAAGTAGGACCGGGTATGGGAGTCTTGACCCAGTTTCTGCTACAGAAAGGCTACGATCTGAAGGTGGTGGAGTTGGATGGTGAATCGGTCGAATATCTGAAGCTCAACTTCCCCGCGTCGTTAGATCGGCGCATTATCGAGGCGGACTTTCTCAAGTTGCGTTTGGAAGAGATCTTCCCCGATCGTTTCTGTCTGATCGGCAATTATCCCTACAACATCTCCAGTCAAATCTTCTTCAAGGTCGTAGATTATCGCGACCGGATCCCCTGCTGTAGCGGCATGATCCAAAAGGAGGTTGCCGAGCGCTTGGCTGCCAAACCGGGTTGCAAAGCTTACGGCGTCCTCTCTGTGCTCATACAGGTGTGGTACGACATCGAATATTGTTTCACCGTCTCCAATCAGGTCTTCAACCCGCCGCCCAAAGTTCAGAGCGCGGTGATCAAGATGGTCCGAAACAACGTCAACGAATTGCCCTGCTCCGAACGGGACTTTCGTGAGGTGGTCAAGAGCGCTTTCGGGATGCGGCGCAAAACGATGCGCAACGCCCTGCGTGCTCTCGTGCAGAAGTGGCAGCCTGAACGTGCCGCTGAGATCCTAAGCCAACCGCTCTTCGATCTGCGCGCCGAACAACTGTCGGTCGATCAGTTTATCGACCTAACCCTTCAATTACGCCATGATTGATCAAATTACCATAGACAAGATTATCGACACGGCACAAATCTTGGATGTCGTGTCGGAATTTGTCTCCCTCAAACGGCGCGGACAGAACTACATTGGGCTCTGTCCGTTCCACAACGACCGCACCCCCTCGTTCTACGTTTCGCCCGCCAAGAACATCTGCAAATGTTTCGCCTGCGGCAAGGGGGGCAACCCGGTGCATTTCCTCATGGAACATGAGCAAATGACCTTCTCCGAAGCATTGCGGTGGTTGGCCAACAAATACAACATCGAAATTCAGGAGCGCAAACTCACCGACCAAGAATTGGCTGCCCAAACACAACGTGAGGGGATGCTCTTATTAAATGAATACGCGCGCGATACCTTTGTCCGTCAGCTCTACGAGACTCCGGAGGGGAAGAACGTAGGCTTGACCTACTTCTACGAACGTGGTTTCCGCGACGAACTCATCCGGAAGTTTCAGTTGGGGTACACCCTCGATGCGCGCAGTGGCTTCGGTGACGCTGCCATCGCGCACGGCTTCAGCCGCGACGCCCTGCTCCAGACCGGTCTATGCTATGAACGCGAAGGCGACAGGTCGCTCGTCGATCGTTTCCGCGCACGAGTCATGTTCCCCATCCACTCCCTGTCGGGCAAGGTGGTAGCCTTCGGCGGGCGCGTCTTGGATGCGCGTACCAAGGGGGTGAACCAGAAATATGTCAACTCTCCGGAATCCGAAATCTACCACAAAGGCAACATCCTCTACGGTATCTATCAAGCCAAAGCTGCCATCGCCAAAGCACAATGTTGCTATCTCGTCGAGGGTTACACCGACGTCCTCTCCATGCACCAAGCGGGTATTGAGAACGTCATTGCCTCGTCCGGCACCGCTCTGACCCAAGGTCAGATCCGAATGATTCAACGCTTCACCTCCAACATCACCGTCCTCTACGATGGCGACGCGGCAGGCATTCACGCCGCCTTGCGCGGCATTGACCTGATCCTCAAAGAGGGAATGTCGGTCAAAGTGTTGCTCCTGCCGGATGAAGAAGATCCCGACTCCTTCGCCCGTAAACACACCTCGCGAGAATTTCTCGACTACATCGCTGCCAACGAAACCGACTTCCTCCGCTTCAAAACCTCCATGTTGCTACGCGAAGCGGGTGATGACCCCATCAAGCGTGCCAACACCATCGCCGACCTCGTGCGTACCATCGCCATCATCCCCGACCCCATCATGGTCTCTGTCTACGTCCGCGAGACCAGCCGACTGTTGGAGATCCGCGAAGAGGTCTTGATCCAAGCCATCAACGTTCAGAAAGCCGAGAATTTCCAGAACGAACGCAAACAGGAGGAGATAGCCCGCCGTCGGCAAGTCAGCCAGCTACAACGTCTGTCTGCAGCAGAGACTACCCTCCCCGCATCGACCGCTCCTGCTACCGACCCGACCGCCGAGGTGCAACCCGCATCGGAAGTCCCGAATGAAGAGCCTACCGCCACAACCGTAGACGTCATGATCCATAACGCCGTGCGGCAGGAACAAATCCGGAAGGAGGGACAAGAGGAGCGCCGTAGCCTGCCCACCGACCGCTTTGAGCGTGCCCTGATCCGCTACATTGTCCGCGACGGAGGCAAGAGTTTCCAACTCAAGGGTGTGGATGCCGAAGGGGAACCCGTCGAGGAGACTTGGCGCGTGATCGACTTTATCGGCAACGAACTGACTTGCGAGGAGATCGCCTTTCAGCATCCCCTTTACGCCCGAATGTATCAGTTGGCGCTCGATGCGACGGAAGATCCCTCTCTCCCCTTTGACAGTGTGCGCTTCTTCAGCGCCCATCCCGATCCCGAAGTGAGTCGTACAGCCACCGATATGTTGGCTGATAAATACGCCACATTTGGCATCCCTGACGCCGATGCAGATTTGGAACAGCTCATTCCTCGCGCCCTGTTGGAACTGAAGTGTGCCATTGTCCGCTCGGAGATTGCCGACTTGAAAGAACAACTCAAAGATCCCAATGCTGACGCTCTGCAAGTGATGGCTGCCATCAACGAACGTAACGCCGTCCGAAAACTATTAGAGAAAGATCTCGGCGAGCGGGTGATCTCCCTATAATTCATTTGTGATGACTACTGCGGCGCGGGACAGCTGTCTGGACGTTGCCCTTGAGCTCAACGGTGTCTGAGCTCATAGAAAAACGGCGACAGTCGCAAGACTGCCGCCGTTGTCGTATCTATCCAATTCCGCCTAACTAAGGCGTTGCATAGGAGCTTTTATTCCGATTTCTTGCAGATACGTTGTGTGTTTCTCCCATCCGTTACGATGTAGAGCCCCGGCGCAAGAGCGCGAAGCGCCTCTTCGCGTGAAGGCTGGCGACTCAACAGGTGACCGTAAAGATCGTAAACCCGAACGTCTGCGGATCCCCAATCCTCGTCTGCCACCACTTCTTGCAGCCCGGACGTCCCCTTAGGATTGAGATTCCAAGCGTGCAGTTCGCGCACTTGGGTAGCGCCTTCGGCAAAGGCTTCCACCCCCTCGGCGTCGGCATCGGTGGGGAACACGCGGATAGAGGTCGCCCAACGGTCGTTGACAAAGAGGTCGATGATGGCATGATCTACAAACAGCTGAATCTTCAGCTCCGACCCTATGGCAGGTACCTCCGGCAACGAACAGCAGTAGAGTCCGTCGTAGATTCCCGCATCGTTGCTCCAGCGGTTCAGGTGGGTGAAGTCTACACTCACTACCCCCGTCGTGGGCTCGTAGGTGAGGGTGGCTTCGCCGTTGTCGTTCTTGAAGAACTTAAAGCCAAACGGTTCGCGACCGATGGTGAACAGTCCGCAGAGCTCTACCTCGCGTCCTTGCGCCGGAGCGAGTGCCTCGGATCCGTTCAAGGTGAAGTTGCGGCGCTCGTAAGCTACATCAGAACGCATTTCGACCAGTCCGGAGTAAGGTTTCTGTTCCAATGTCCCCCGATCGTTCAGGCTCCATTCGCGGGGCAGGGAGTAGCAATGCGCCCACCCCAACGTATAGTTCAGTTCGGACGAGAGCTTGTCCGGGACAATGCCTAAAGCCAACGTCTTGCCCTCATGCTGATAGATGGTAGGCGAGAGGAGCCCGTATCCATCGCGACTGCATAGCTCTACATTGCTGCCGGCGATAGTGGTCGGGGCAAAAGTGCCCTCCTCCTGAATGCTGCCGCACCAGTACATGGTATGCACGCCGCTCGCCGTGTTCTGAGGGGTGGCGGTGAAGAGCCATCGCCCATTGTCCATAGGCGTGATGTTGGGCATTTCCCAAAATGTGCCGTCTTGTGCCGCGTTGTTACCGCTGAAAAATAGTGTCCCGTCGTTGCTCCACGTCCCGCTTGTGGCGTTGTAGCGGTGCAAGGTGGTTGTGCCCACACCCTGTTTGGAACTACCTACGATCAGATAGGCGTTCTCTCCGTCGCGGAAAAAGTAGGGGTCTCGGAAGTCGTCCGAAAGGCCGTCGGGACGTCCGTCGATCATCGGATTGCTTGCAGCCTTGTTCCAATGGCTCAGCGCCTCGTCTTCGGGAGTAGCGACCGCAATGACGGCACGCGCATAATCAACAGCCGTGTAGACAATGTTCGGTCTGCCCTCGGTGACGATAGGGTCGCTGAACACACAACCACTCCAGCACCCCTTCATGTCGTAGCTCTCGCCCGGTGTCAAGGCGATGGGCTCCTCCTGCCAGTCGTAGAGGTTGGCTGAAGAGAGATGTCCCCAATGCAACCGTGCCATATAGGGACCGTTAGCGTTCTTCTGAAAGAATAGATGATAGCGTCCGTCGGCGTAGATCATGCCGTGGCTTTCGTTCGTCCATGCCGTGGCGGGCATCCCGTGGAAGCGCGGGCGGAGCAGATCGTCCGCATAACGAGAGGCGGGGATTGAGAGGTCGGCGGTGCCCTGCACACTCCATGCGTTGATGCTTTCATCGCTCAGCACTTCGTCCCACACTTCGATCTCGTCCACAGCGCCGTTGATGGCATTCAGCACAAACTGACCCTCCGTGATCGGTGTCAAGCTGCGACCAATCACAAATTCGCCGCTGTCGTACTTCATCGTTCCGGAACAGCGAGCGGTACCCATCACGGAGCCGTTGTTGTAGACCGTCACACGACGGGCGGCACAGTCTACGGTGGCGACAAGGTTGTTCCATGTACCCAAGGGCAACGGCGTATCGATCGCTACCTCTAACGGCCAGCCGCCGACGTAGCCCTTGAATGACCAACGACCGTCGATGCCGACGGTGAACCCGAAACCGCTCTTGGAGGACTCGTCCAAACATCCCGCTATCGCTGTCTGTTCGGTGGTATTTTGATCTATATGAATGATCGGATAGCTCTCTAAGGCTACCCGTAGGGCAAAGGTCATCGTCCGGCTGCCTTCGGGCAGAATCGTGCCGACGTGCGCCTCCACGACAGACGAATAACCGTCCAGTCGGAGGGCGCCACCCTCGGCACCGATGACTTGTTCGGGGGCAAAATGTCCCTGTACCTCGAAGCGGTCGCCGCTGACCGTCTCGGACACTTGTCCCTGTTCCAGCTCCATCGGGAAGTGTAGTACGATCTCGGCTCGTGCCTGCGGCACGCAGAGAGGAGCTAATAGTAGAGCGTAGATCAGTTGTTTCATACCTTCAGTAGTTATAGAATAAATTATGAATTACAAATTATGGATCGCGGCGGACTTTACTAACAACTAACTACGACACGCATGAAGTACCAACAAACCACCTTTAATCCTTGGGATTTAGCCACGAAAGGCGCGGTCGCGACACATAATTTATAATTCATAACTATTCGTAAAGAGTGATTCAATTATTTCAGATAATTCAGGATGTTTCGAGTCAACGTCTCGATGTTGCCCTGATAAGGATTGCGTCCGGAGTTCTGGTTCCACTCATAGGCGGCGAGACCGTTGGCGATGCACTGCCCATGGTTTGTGTCGGCGTAAAATTCCACCAATCCGGCGACGCAGTGGTCTCGGACGTGCCCCCAAGTAGCCAAGACGAGCGCGTTGTTCTGCACTTCGAAGTTCTTGATGACGTCGCATTGCGCTCCCTTGCCATAGATGTTGCAGTCCCACAAACAGTTGTGGTCTTCGCGTTGTCCGGGACCGATGAGGGGGAGGGTTGGATAGCCGTAATTGTTGGGATCTTCGAGTGTCAAACCGCTGTACACGGCGTGCGAAGTGCGATCATAAAAGCCCTGATCCGATCCGTCGCGGAAGTCCCAGCCGAGGTAGGGATTGATGACCCACACATCGTCGCCCGTCCCTCCGTCGCCGTTGCCGTAAACGGTGGGCGCCATATCGTCGGGTACAAAGCCCAACGGAACGGTCAGCTGCGTCGCCATATTGGAGAGGTACAGTGAGCCTCCGGCGGCAGAATATTGGCGCAGCGCCTCCAATGTAGCGTCTGAGGTAATCGCCTCCGGCAGGTTCTGCCATCCGAGGGGCAGTCCCACACGGTCGATCTCGATCCAGAGCACAGAGTAGAGGTCGGGATCCAAATCGCTCAGCTGTTCGGGACGAATTAGTTCGGCGTTCTCTTGGCTGACAAACCATTCTGCGGCGGCGCGTTCATCGTCGTCCGGCAGATCTGCCACCGTTGCAGCGGTCAGGAGGTAGCCCATCTTGGAGGCTATGTAGGGGACTGTGGTGCGGACAGAAACCCCTTCGGAGACGTAGCCGCCCTTTTGTTCCAACTTAACTGTGTAGATCAGTTCGCGTTCCATGGGTTGTCCCTTCAAGATACACGTAGTGGCAGTGCCGGGAAGCAGGGTGGGTGTGCCGTTGTCACAGCTCACACGTACCGCGGTAATGTCTGCGTCGGCGGGTAGCTGCCATGTCAAGGTGACGGTACGTCCCGAAACGGTGGCGTTCAACTGCTCCGCTTTAGCCAATGTAGGCACCTCCGGCAGGTCGGTCAGATCAAAGTCCGAGCAGCCACTCATGACGCAGCAGGCTAAGCTCAAAACGGCAATATAGGATGCAAATTTCTTCATAATAGCGTAATTTTGATTATTTGTAAAGCTCTCCGGCATTATCCACCTGATTGATGGGGATGGGGAAGTAGATCTCCTCTTCGGTCAAATCGGCGCCGGCATAGTAGGTGTGAATTTTGGATTCGGAGGCATAATAATTGTTCATCGTCTCGACTGCGGTACCCCAACGTACCAAGTCGAACCACCGATGACCCTCCATCGCTAACTCGATGCGGCGCTCCATGCGCACGGCACGACGGGCGTAATCTTGATTCCACCCGGAGGCGGGATATTCGCTAACCCAATAGTTGGCGATGTTGGGATTGCAGTCTATCGGCTCGTAGCTCGGATCGACCGAACGGGCGGCTTTGGCGCGGATCTGATTGATCAAGTCGCGCGCTTCGTCCAAATCTTTGTTCTGTTCGATGAGGGCCTCGGCTTTCATCAACATGACGTCGGCATAGCGGATCAGAATCCAGTTGAGTGACGATGCACCCCACGGCACGATGCCGATCTTGACGTAAGGAGATTCCGGCGCGGGATAAGGCTTTTTGCCCGAATATTGTCCGTATAACTCCAAATTGCGACACCATTTCTCGTTGTAGGTGTGCGAACGCCACGGCATACCGATGCGACCGAGGGTAAAATCCAAACGGGGGTCTATTGTCCCTTCGTAGTCGGCGCTGCTGATGTTCTCGTCATTGAAGCTGCCGTCCAAGTAGGGTAGACCCTGATCGTTGGTGCGGAAGGCATTGACCAAGTTCTGAGACGCCAAATAGAAGTCATCGCCGTTGCC
>CAZGZL010000073.1:0-10222 GCA_964530595.1 uncultured Prevotellaceae bacterium
CGAAACAAAACAGCGGCGCGAAGCTCTAAGAGTTTCGCGCCGCCTTCGTATAAACGACCAAATATTCAGGGATAAATACGTTCCAATAGGGAGCAGATCAGATCACTTCGGCATCCTGCTTCGGCATCCAACCCACATTACCGTCCGAAAGCTGAATCTCGATCCAACCACCCAACGAAGAGCGAATTTGCACCTTCGTTCCTTCGTGTAGGGTGAAGAGTTGCGTACCGCTTTCTGCCGGCGATGAGCGAACAGTGACGGTAGGCGCTAAAACGATGGCATGATCGCGGACGGTGATTTTCTGATACTGTTCGTGCGCATAGGCGATGGAGACCACCGAGAAAATCAATCCCAAGAGCCCGCCGTAGAAACCTAAGCGGCGCAACTGAGAGGCGTGGGTAAAGAAGTAGAGGAACAAGCCTACAATGAACAGAAGGAAGAAAACAATAGAGCACCATGCCCAAGCGTCACACGAAAGGAGGTCGCGCAGAGCACGACTCCACTGAACGAAGATCACAGGCTCAATGCTATCCAATTTGTCTACGGTGTTGGCGCGCGCCATATCGAGATTGGCAGAGGCGTCCTCGTCCGTAGGATCCAAGAGCAACGAGCGTTCGTAGTTCAAGATGGCACGAGCGTACTGATGATCCTTGAAATAGGCGTTCCCCAAGTTATAGTAGAGCGCCGCTGAAGAGCCGAACTGTGCCAAGGCCGTTTCGTAGGCTTGGGCGGCAGCGCTGTAACGTCCGGCGTCATAGTCGGCATTGGCCTGAGTGAGGAGCTGATCCGAGGAGATTCCGGCGGGCAAAGCGGCAGAAAGATCCGTCGCGGGTGCCTCTGTGGTCTCTTCCGGCTGCAAAGCTTCGGCTGCGGTCTCCGAGAGGGCTATGGGTTCGTCTGTCGGCTCTGCGTGCAGGGGGAAAGCCGTCGCGCAACAGAGCGCTATGATGGAGAGAAAATTCTTTTTCATATTTAAGCGGACTTATCAGATTTTCTTTTTCAATGATCCTTCCAAGCTATCTAAGATGCCGGATGCTCGTTTATAGAGCTCATCCATAGCGTGGGCATCTTTAGAGGGGGCGTAACGAGCGAACTCGCAGGTCGAGAGGACGTCGACAAAGCGCTGTGTCTGTTCTTCCGTGGCGCCGTGATCGGTCAGTTGCGCCTCTACGGTGTCGCGATTCAGTTCGGACATGGGGATGTTTAACTTGTCGCTGACGTAGCCCAACATGGCCTTATGAATGGCTTCGTAAAATTTAGATTCGTCTTGAGCCTTAAGTGCAGCGGCAGCCTCTTTCAAGCGTTTGGTGGCAACCTTTCCTGCCTTACGAGTGCGCTTCATATCGAGGTCGGCATTGAGCTTCAGTTGACGTCTATAGGCAAATGCCAACGCCAAGAAGAGAACGAACGGGAACACAAAGAACGCCCAGTAACGTGTCGTTCCGAAGAAGGGAGCATCGTCCTGTTTCAGGCTGTCGGAACGCAAAGGATGGAGGTAACGCACATCGCTTGCCAAGAGTTTCAAGCGTTCTTGGCTATTGCCCGAAAAGTCAGCAACCGCTCCGTTGTTTGCGCCCGATCCCTCAGCACCCTTCTCTACATTGAGTGTGAAGGAGCGAGTCGTCAGGGTCTTGTACTGTCCCGACTTGGGATCGAAGAAGCTAAACTCCAATGCCGGGATTTCGAATGTTCCGGCATAGCGCGGGATGATCGTATATTCGATGCTTTTCTTGCCCGAAACGCCCGTAGCGGTATTCTTGGTCGCAAGGTCTACCTTAGGATCATAGACTTCGAAATCCGCGGGGAAATTGGGCTCCGGATTCCGCAGATATTTCAGATTTCCTGTTCCTTCGATCTCAATGCGGTAGGTCAACGCTTCATTGGCGCGTACTTGTTCCGGATTCAGTGAAGCCTGAATCGTAAAGTTCCCGACACTACCATTGAATGACGCCGGTCTTCCGGCAGTGGGCAGAGCCTCGACCGTAACACTTTTTGCAGCGCTCACGGCTGGAACTTCGACATTCTGCGTGTATGCCATCGGGAAATCGAAAAATCCACCGGAAGAACGGGAGACAACCACTTGCGCCACGGCTTTGACCGAGGCAGAGGGGATTTCGATCTTACCCGATCGTTGCGGGAAGAGCAAATATTGTTTCAGTGTGTACGCTTGATAATTGGCGCCTTGATAGCGCTCTAAAGTGGCTTGTTGCTGCGGAAGGTCGATCTCCTGCACCGTGAAACCCTCGAAATCGGGCAATTTGGCATCACTCAACTCCACGATGCTCTCGTTGCGGAAGTAGAGCTTCACCGTTGCCAAGATTGCCTCACCTTCGTAGACCTTAGTCTTAGACAGCGCGATGTCGAGATGGACGTCATTCTTAATATTAGCATCAGAGGCTGAGGTGCTTTGCTGCCGAGCGTTGTTGGACGACGAGGCATTGCTTTGCTGCTGACTATTGCTCTTGGAAGCTTCGTCCGCGGGAAGGATCTTGAGAGATGCTGTACCGGAGGCATAGCTCTTGCCGTTGACCGAAACAGTCGCTGCAGGCAACGTCACCGTTCCCTCTTTGGTTGCAGAGACGTAGAATGTAAACGAAGTCTTGACGGAGGAGGATCGTTGTCCATTGATGAAGGTCTGCGACATCGAAGTCGAGACATTGGGACCACTTAACACCTGCAATCCGGCAACCTGCTCCAAATCGCAACGGAAGCCGGAACCTTGCGCGTTCAGGACATACTCCACGCGGAACTTGTCCCCGACGGCGACGGCGTTGGGCGCACTGATTTGCAGAGTGACCTCCTCGGCCATACACGTGGCAACGATGCAAGTAGCCACAGAGGTCATGATGATTTGTTTCGTCATATCTTAGATGCGTTAATTTTCACTCATTCGGATCACCAATCTTTGTCCGTGCGCTTACGGCTCACCTGCTCCATCAATTTTGCCTTGACCTTATCCTGCACAGCTTTTTCTTCCTGATTAGCGGCGTCGAGTATCGATTCCACCTGTTCGGGAGACATCGAGGCTTGCGCTTGTTGCTGCTGTTGTTGCTGCTCCTGATCTTGATTTTGTGGCTCTTGCTTCTGCTGATCTTGATTCTGATCCTTGTTCTGGTCTTGATTCTTGTTTTGATCTTGTTGCTGCTGTTGCTGATCTTGTTGCTGCTGATTCTGATCTTGATCTTGGTTCTGATCCTGATTTTGATCCTGCTGCTGTTGCTGTTTCAATTTGGAAGCCAAAACCAAGTTGTAGCGAGCCTCATCGTCGGCGGGATTCATGCGCAACGACTGACGGAACAATTCTTCCGCCTTGCCGTAGTCTTGAGCCGCCATATAGATGTTGCCGGCATTAAAATAGGACTGCGCTGCCAAATCTTTGTTACCGGAACGCTGTGCCGCTTGTGCCGTTGTGACATACTGCTTCATAGCGTCCTCCATCTTCTGCTGACGATAGAGGGAATTACCCAAGTTGAATTTCGCGATCGAATCCGTAGCATTGACCTCCAAAGCCTTTCGGTAGGAGATCTCTGCATTCAAATAGTCCTTCTCGCCGTACTGATCATTGCCGGTACGGATATATTGACGCACCTGCTTCTGAGCGGAAGCGGTACCGGCGGCCATGGCCGCAAAGAACAGTGCTAAGTAGATATTTTTCGTCATAACTTCAATCGAATAATTTAATCTTGCTGAAAAGCACACTGGCGCGATCGGACAAGCAGAGATCTATCAGCAGGCAGAGGAACGCCACGCCGACAAACCATTCGAACTGGTCGTCGTAATCGGCATAAACACGGCTTTCCAACTCGGTTTTCTTCATTCCATTCAATGCCTCTACAACGGCGTTGAGCGCTGCGTTAGAATTGTCGGCACGAGCATAAATACCCTGTCCGGCAGCTGCAACGGCTTGAGCTTTTTCTTCGTCCAAACGCGAAGTGACGATATTACCCTCGCGATCCTTACGGAAACTGCCGGAACGTCCGGAACCGTCAGGGATGGGAGAGCCTGAGGGAGAACCGATGCCGATGACGTTCACCTTGATGCCTTGTTCTTGTGCGCGGGTAGCAGCGCCGACAGCATCATCTTCGTGGTTCTCACCGTCGGTGATCACGATGATCGTCTTCTCACTCTCCTCGTTCGGGGTGAATGAGCGCACCGCCAAGTCTATTGCGGAGCCGATCGCCGTGCCTTGGATAGAAACCATGTTAGGGTTGATCGTGCTGAGGAACATCTTGGCAGAAACGAAATCATTGGTGATCGGGAGCTGCGTGAAGGCGTCGCCGGCAAAGACGATGAGCCCAACCTTGTCGTTCTTCATCTGATCCAACAGACGCGAGAGCATCCGCTTCGCTTTCTCCAAACGGTTGGGAGCAATGTCTTCAGCCAACATCGAATTAGAGATATCGAGACAGACCATGACCTCGACGCCCTCTTTGCGTACCGTTTCGAGCTTGGAGCCGAACTGAGGACGTGCCAAGGCAACAATCAGCACCACGACAGCTACGAGATGCAGTACAAAGCGTAAAGTCTTCTTGCCCTCCGAAGCAAAAGGCATCAGCGGGCGAAGCAACGCTTCGTTACCGAAACGGCGCAAGTCACGGCGAGAAAGGTGACGCGCCGTGACGTAAATAAATAAGTATAAAACCACCAAAACCAGAGCCCAAAGCATCTGAGGATTGGCAAATCTGAAATTATCCATAGTGACAGAGTAAGTTACCGACCCGAAGGTCTAAGGGAGAAGGTGTAAGTCGACGCGCGGCTCACGGGATGTGTCTCAACAAAGTCAGACGGAGCGCTGAATGAATCAACAAGAGCAATAGCGCTGCCAACGCATAGGGGAAGTATAGCTCCTCCTTGCGACTGAACTCACGCACACTCATCTTGGTTTTCTCCATTCGGTCTATTTCGTCGAAGATGGCGGAGAGGGTTTCCTTGTCCGTAGCGCGGAAATAGCGACCGCCTGTGATTTGCGCCATATCCTTCAGCGTCTCCTCGTCGATGTCAGCCTTGACGGTCTGCTTGACGGGGCGACCGAAGGGATCCGTGCCGACGACCATCTCGACATCGCCGCGAGAGCCTACGCCGATGGTATAGAGGCGGATGCCTAAGGTCTTAGCCACCTCCGCAGCGTTGCGAGGCGCCACATCGCCGGCATTATTGGTTCCGTCGGTCAACAAGATAATAGTTTTGGACTTAGCTTGACCATCCTTGATACGGTTAACCGCCGTCACCAATCCATCGCCGAGGGCGGTCGAAGAGCCATCGATCAGTTCTGTAGAGACTGATTGCAAGAGATTGGACAACACGGCGTGATCGGAGGTCATGGGGCACATCGTATAACTCTCTTTGCCGAAGATCACCATACCAATGTTGTCGTTCGGGCGACCGGCGACAAAGTGTGCAGCCACATCCTTGGCGGCTTCCACTCGGTTGGGCTTAAAGTCGGGGGTCAGCATTGAATAGGAAACGTCCAAAGAGAGTACAATGTCAATGCCTTCCGTATTGCTCTTGCTCCAACTATCCGTGCTCTGCGGACGTGCTAAGACGATGATAAGCAATGCCACGGCGCCCAACAGAAGGGCGTAGTTAACGTGCCGCAGATATTCCTTGTACGAACGCGGTAACTGTGCTAAAGGAGCCACAGAGGGAATCTGTAACGTTGCCTCGGCACGATGTTTGAGCCGATAGATGTAATAAGCGGCCGCCAACGGGATGAGCAGTAGTAGCCACAGGTATATCGGATGTGCAAAAGTCATTGTTCGATGTTTTTAGAGGGTTCATCGTTCAAGTCGGCTACGGCGGGGGTTGTGTCGACACTCTTCACCTCGACGGTCTGCGAAACAAACATACGGGCGTTCATGAAGCTCAGTTGGTTGTCCTCGGCAGCGGGTGTCCAGCGGGCAAACTTCACGAGGTCAGCGAGCTGCAATACCTGACGGAGGTTTTGCAACGAAGAGGTAGTCGAGCCTTCGGCTTGACGCATCTCGCGCAAGATCTCGTCTGAAGTTTTCTCCATGGCGGGCAATTCAAAGCGGGCTTCGATGTAGGCACGCAAGATGTCGGTCAATTCCGTATAGTAACGCTTCTCGAAGCCATGTTGCCAGAGCTGTTTCTCGTCAAGCGCTTGCAAAGCCAACATCGCAGCCTCATGGGGCGGCAACGGAGGAGTCACGGGGACTACCGGTTGTGCGCCGCGGCGATGTTTGCGACGATAGACAAAGAAATAGTACCATGCAGCCGCCAAGACGAGCAACGCAAAGAGCGGATAGAGCACCCATGCCAAGTAGTCCATCCAGACGAACTCCGGCTTGATGGGCGCCTTGATGTCAAAGTATTTCTGCGGATCGAGCTCGACCTCAAAGGGGACAACCACCTTGAGCGCCAAAGACTGCGTAGCCAACGTATCTGTCCCGTCCACGAAGAGGAACGGGGGTATATACATCGTTGCGGAGTCGAAAGCATAGACCTCGACCTCCTGACGCAACGTGAGAACGTTGCTACCGGCGGTACGTGTTGTATCGACCGCTGAGAGGTTAGAAATCTCTAATTGATAATGCTGCTCGCCGTCCATGACGTCGATGGCTTGACGCAGTTGCGGGAACTGTACCGTCACGCCCTCAGGGGCGGAAGCCTCCAAGTGAATCGTCGTCGGCGAACCGATGATCACGTATGTAGAGTCGAGGGACGCCCTCACCGTGGCTTTCTGTGCCCAAACAGGGGTAGCACAGAGGAGCAGACCGCAAAGGGCGGTTTTCCATAGATTACACATATCTCTTTTCATAATATCACTGTACGAATCATCCGCGCTTGCGGAACAGCTCCAAAAGGGCGGGCACATAGTCCTGTCCCGTGGCGATGCTCACATAATCCACGCGACTACGATTGAAAGTCGTTTGAATAGTACTCTGACGCTGTGCCCACCAATCGGCATACGCCTTTCGGACACGTTTCGAAGAGGTGTCTACCCATCGTTCTGCGCCGGTCTCGGCATCGCGGACCTTCATCAACCCGGAAGCGGGTAGTTCCGTCTCGCGCGGATCGTAGACTTGCACCGCTACCATGTCGTGCTTGGCGCCGGCAATGGTCAGAGGCTGTTCGAAGTCGCGAAGATCCATAAAATCGGAAATCAAGAACGTTGTGCAGCGCTTCTTCTGTGCATTGCTGACATAACGAATGGCGCTCCCCAAATCGGTGCCGCGCTGTTGCGGGGTGAATTTAATGAGCTCACTAATGATCGCCAAGACGTGCTTGCGCCCCTTCTGAGGCGGAATGTATCGTTCGATGCGATCGGAGAAGAAGATCACTCCGATCTTGTCGTTATTCTGTATTGCAGAGAATGCCAACGTCGCGGCAATCTCTGTAATCAAGTCCTGTTTGGTCTGCGTCGTAGTGCCAAATTCTCGGCTTCCGCTGACGTCGATCATCAGCATCACCGTCATTTCGCGCTCCTCCTCGAAGATCTTGATGTGCGCCTTGTTTTGACGAGCCGTCACATTCCAATCTATGTCACGCACATCGTCGCCGTATTGATACTCACGCACTTCGGCAAAGGACATACCGTGTCCCTTGAAAGCGGAGTGATATTGTCCGGCAAAGATGTTCTGACTCAGGCCACGAGACTTAATTTCGATCTGCCGCACACGTTGCAGCAATTCGTTGGTATCCATAGGCACTGATTACGGCACTTCTACCTTATTCAAGATCTCGGCAATTACCTCTTCTGAGGTTAGATTAGCGGCTTCAGCCTCGTAGCTCAAGCCGATGCGGTGACGCAAAACGTCGGGACAGATGGCACGCACATCTTCGGGGATGACGTATCCGCGATGTTTCAAGAAGGCATACGCGCGGGCAGCCAAAGCCAAGTTGATGGAGGCACGTGGTGAAGCGCCATAAGAAATCATGTGCTTCATCTGCTCCAAATCGTAAGTTTCGGGATAACGAGTAGCGAACACGATGTCTACAATGTATTTCTCAATCTTTTCGTCGATATATACCTGCTTTACGACGCTGCGAGCATCCAAGATCTGATCGACAGTCATAACCGGCTTTAGATCCTGACGGACGCCAGCCAAATGAGCAGCCACAATCTTCATCTCTTCCTCTTTCTTGGGATAGCCGATTTTCACCTTCAACATGAAACGGTCGCACTGTGCTTCCGGCAACGGGTAAGTTCCCTCTTGTTCGATGGGGTTCTGGGTAGCCATCACCAAGAATGGGCGATCCAAATTGAATGTCTCGGCGCCGATGGTCACTTGGCGTTCCTGCATCGCTTCGAGCAGGGCTGACTGTACCTTGGCGGGAGCACGGTTGATTTCGTCCGCCAAAACGAAGTTGGCGAAGACGGGACCTTTCTTCACGGAGAATTCCTCCTTCTTCTGTGAGTAGACCACCGTACCGATAACGTCGGCAGGGAGTAAGTCCGGTGTAAACTGAATGCGACTGTACTTTGCGTCGATCAGCGATGCCAATGTCTTAATCGCTAACGTTTTCGCCAGACCCGGCACACCCTCCAACAGGATGTGACCGTCTGCCAACAGACCGATCATCAAAGATTCTACCAAGTGTTTTTGACCCACAATCACCTGATCCATTCCTTGTGTCAGGAGATTCACAAATGCGCTCTTGCTTTCGATCAGCTCATTCAGCGCTTGAATGTCAACTCGTTCGCTCATAGTGTTTTTTTTCTCTGTTATGAATCCACCATTAAAATCAATCAACTTCAACGTTGGTTCACAACGCATCTTTATTAAATTAGGTTCTTTATAATCCTATACTCTTGTTTTAGCGGGAGAAATACTACATCGACCCATCGCCACAACGCGGAGCTATCTCCCGCCCAAATGGTCGTTCGAATGCAGTGAATTGCTCCCATCCATTTACTGCGCGAAGCGCGGCGGCAAAATTAACGGTATTGGTTAACAACGCCAAGACTTTAACATCCAAAAAAGCGAAAAGAAGTCTTAAAAATAACGAAACCATGCCGCCGCGCTAAGTGGGGTTGCTTGTTTTCACTTGCTCAGATCCACAGCGTAATAAGCCGTCTTTCCACCGGGATAAACGCCGACGATGAACATCACAGGCTCTTTGTCTTCGCCACGCTGTGTGGTCAGCGATTCGTAGACGCGTTGTACATCCTGCTGAGAGTTGACCGTCGCGTCGTTAATTTTGACGATCACGAAGTTCTCACGGACGCCGCTTTGTGCCAAGAGACCTTTCTTCTCCAACGACTTCACCAAGACGCCGTTGCGAACGCCGTAGTCCATCTGTTGTTGCCGCGTCAGTGATTGGAATGTGGCGCCCAAGAGCTCCATGCCGCGTTTTTTCACTACATCGGTGCTGCCCTCGACATTCTTCAACGTCACCTCTACGGTCTGCGATTTTCCGTCGCGCAGATAGGTGACACGGATCTTGTCGCCGGGACGGAAACGCGCTACTTGCTCCTGCAGCTGTGCCACCGTCTTCACCGTGACATCATTAATGCGCGTCACGACGTCGCCGGCACGCATTCCGGCCACTTCGGCAGCACTGCGTTCGCTAACCTCTTCTACGTAAATACCCTCCGAAACGGATAGGTGGTGTGCCGTAGCCAAATCTGCGTCCACGTCACGAATGGAGATGCCTAACACGGCACGCTGCACGGTGCCATACTGACGTAAGTCGGTCACAACCTTGCTCACGATGCTACTGGGTACGGCAAAGGAGTAGCCTGCATAATTGCCCGTCTGCGAATAGATAGCGGTGTTGATACCGACCAACTGTCCGGCTGTGTTGACCAAGGCACCGCCACTGTTGCCGGGATTGACGGCGGCATCGGTCTGGATGAACGATTCGATGCTCAGCTTGCCACTCTGCATGCCCAAGGTGCGCGCTTTGGCGCTCACGATGCCGGCAGTCACTGTAGAATTTAGCATGAAAGGATTGCCGACGGCGAGCACCCACTCTCCCACTTTCAGGTCGTCGCTGGCGCCAAAGCTAATGGTGGGCAGATCGGTAGCCTCTACCTTCAGCAGGGCGATGTCCGTCGAGGGATCAGTGCCCACGAGGACGGCGTTAAATTGGCGCTTGTCGTTCAGGGTGACTTGCAACGTATCGGCGTTTTCGATCACGTGATTGTTGGTGACGATGTATCCGTCGCTGCTGATGATGACACCCGATCCGTAGCCCTCTTTAGAGCGGGGCGCTTGCTGCTGTCCGCGGTAGCCAAAGAAGAGATCGAAGAAGGGAT
>CAZGZL010000074.1:0-10206 GCA_964530595.1 uncultured Prevotellaceae bacterium
TGGTGGTAGGTGTCCAGACCGACCTCCTCCAAGTCGTTGTGCTTGCCGGAGACACGGAGACACTTCTGTGAGTCGGCTGCGCGGCTGAATTTTTTGGCGACATTGCCCAAGATGATGTCTTTGAACTGATTCATACCGGCATTGGTGAACATCAGTGTCGGATCATCTTTGATCACCATGGGAGCTGAAGGGACGATCGTGTGCCCCTTCGAAGCCATGAATTGTTTGAAAGATTCGCGAATTTCTTTTGCAGTAAGCATAGCTTTCGTTGATTCGTTTATGATGATAAATTATTTGTTTTAGTCTGTTTTATGAGGCAAATTGCCTCAAATAATCGTGCAAAAATAATGATAAAAACCTGTTATACCGAAACTTCGCAACGAAAAGTTTGGATTTATGAGGCAGAAACACCATTTTTGCCGATTGTAAGTCGTATAAAACCGATACAGACAAGAGCGCGAACCAATTTGGATGAATCATGAGCCACTGGATACATTTCAAGTACAACAAGAAGAAAGGACGATACGAGCGGAGCAAACCGTCGCCGTGGCGACACCTCTTGTCAGTGGCACAACACTTGATGTCCGGCAGTCTGATGGGCGTCATTTTGCTCTACGTATTCATCTACTTTGTCGGTTCGCCGCGTGAATGGCGTTTGGAACGGGAATACGACCTCTTGAAGCGCCAATATCGCTTGTTGGAATCACGTATGGATGTGGCTTTGGATGTGATGGAAGACATCGGACAGCGCGACGACAACCTCTATCGCGTCATCTTGCAGGGCGACCCCATCGGGGAGGCTAACCGCAACGCCATCATCGACAACGCCTATCGCTACGACTCCTTGCAGTCGCTGCCTGACGCCCAGTTGGTGCTCTCGGTCAGCCGCAAGATGGATCTGTTGGAGCGCCAGCTCTATCTGCAATCCAAGTCGTTCGACGAGATTGTAGCGCTCTGCCGCAATCAGGAAGACCGTCTACAGTGCATCCCCGCCATCCAGCCTGTGGCTGACAAGAACCTCAAGCAGGTGGCTTCCGGCTACGGTTGGCGCACGGATCCGATCTACAACACCCGTAAATTCCACTCCGGCATGGACTTCTCTGCCAACAAAGGAACCGACGTCTTTGTCACCGGCAACGGGCGCGTCATCTCTGCCGGGTGGCAGCAGGGTTATGGGCAGTGTATCGACGTAGATCACGGTTATGGCTACGTCACCCGTTACGGACACCTCAGCAAGATCAACGTCTTCAAAGGGCGCGTCGTGAAACGCGGCGATAAGATCGGTGAGGTGGGCAGCACCGGCAAGTCTACCGGACCGCACCTGCACTACGAAGTGCTCCTGCGTGGCGTGCCGCAGAACCCGGCAGACTACTACTTCATGGATCTGACCCCCGAAGCATACGACGAACTGATCCAACGTTCGGAGAATGTCGGTCAGGTCATGGATTGATTCACATTCTAAATCCCTACATCCTAAATGACAACCGAGCAACCTCAGAAACAATACTACTCTATAGGCGAAGTCGCCAAGCATTTCGGCCTCTCGATCGAAGTGCTCCGCAAATGGGAGAGCGACTTTCCGCGGTACCTCAAACCGCACAGAACGCAGGGTTCCACCCGTCGGTACACCACCGAAGACCTCACACGGGTCGAGACGGTCTACCGCTTGCTGAAGGTCGACAAGTTGACCATCGCAGGGGCTAAAAAGAAGCTCGCCGAAAGCGCCTCCAAGGAGGAACGCATTCAGGAAGCCATCATCACGCTTCGTTCCATCCGAGGAGACCTGATGTCGATCGTTCAGGACCTCAGCGAGGCTTAATCTGCTTGTGAAAACATTACCAATTTTAGCTTTTTAGATTGTATCCTTCCCATGAATACCTCTGTTAAGTCTCTCAGTGAGGAAGAAGCGCGCCGCATGGTCGAGGAGATGCGCGACGAGTTCTACGACCGCGTTGCCGAACGTATCCCTGCCGTCGATATGCCGCGCATCCATGCTGCCTACGAATTGGCAGCCAAAGCACACGCTCAACAGATCCGCAAGAGCGGAATCCCCTACATTACCCACCCCATCAGTGTGGCTCGCATCGCGTGTGTCGAGCTCGGATTGGGCACCAACTCGATCATGGCAGCCCTCTTGCACGACGTTGTGGAGGACACCGAATACACCATCACCGACATCCGGAACGCCTTTGGCGATGACGTCGCCTTCCTCGTCGACGTCCTGACTAAGAAGGAAAAGGCGGAATACAAGATGAGCAAGCAGATCGACAACTTTAAGCAGATGTTGGACTCCATACAGTACGATATCCGTGCCCTGCTCATCAAGCTCTCCGACCGCCTCCACAATATGCGCACCTTGGGCAGTATGCGTGCCGACAAGCAGATGAAGATCGCCTCCGAGACCGACTACTTCTACGCTCCTTTAGCCAACCGCTTGGGGCTGTACGAGATTAAGTCCGAATTGGAGAACCTCTCTATGAAGTTCCGTTCCCCGCAGGAATACGAGCGCATCGAGAAGAAAATCGTCAGCTACATGAAGCTCCACCACGACGATATTGAGGAGTTCCTTGTCCCCATCCGTCGCGCCTTGACCGACGCAGGCATCCATGCCGATGTCTATGCCCGTCCGCGTAGCGTCTACGCCTTGTGGCGTAAGATGCACAACACCAAGCTCACCTTCAAGGAGCTGGAGCATATTCACTTGGTAAACATCATCTTCCCCTTCGATACCGAGAGCGGTGTGTCGGAGAAGAATCAATGCCTCGCCATCTACAGTATTCTCACCGATCTCTACAAAGAGCGTCCCTACAGCATGATTAACTACGTAGACCAGCCCAAGGAAAACGGCTATCAGAGTCTGCACGTGCAGGTCATGACGCACATGGGCGGTTGGGCTGAAGTTCACATCAGCACCGAAACCATGCACCGCAACTCTCAGTTAGGGTGCGTGATGGATCGAACAGAGACCATAGAGACTTGGGTCAACAAATTCAAGAACATTCTGCGCGACATCGCCCAGATGGGTAACGAGGGCGGGTTTATGGAGAGCGTAGTCTCTTCGTTCTACAACGACGACATTATTGTCTTTACCCCTAAAGGGAATAGTATCGTCCTCCCGAAAAACAGCTCGGTGCTCGACATGGCATACGAGATCCACACGAATATCGGAAATCGAGCCAACTTTGCCCGCATCAACGGCAAATTGTGCTCTATCTTTACCACGCTGAAGCGCGGCGACCGTGTAGAGGTCGGCACAAGCGATTATATCTACCCGACTCGCGAATGGCTGAAACATGTCTGTACCTACAAGGCACGTCGTGCCATCAACGTAGCCCTCAGTAAGAGCGGCGTTACCGCAGCGGAATTCCCCTACATACTCTGTCCCGACTGCAACCCGTTGCCGGGCGGAGAAATCATCGGCTTCAAACAGCCGAACAATGCCGGCATCTTGGTGCACAAACGCAACTGCCCCTCGGCGATCACCCTCTCCGCCAAGGAGGGCGACTCCATCGTAGACGTTTCGCTCCCCATTCTGCCGGGCAGATTCTATCCCACCAACATCACCATCAACAGTGTGGATCGTCCCCACTTGCTGATGGACTTGGTGAAGGTCATCTCCGAGAATCTGAAACTCAGCATCGACAATTTACACACCGTCACCGAAGACTACATCGTCACCACCACCATCCGCATCCAAGTGCCCTCGCTCTTTGAGCTGAACGAAGCGGTTCGCATCATCGAGCAGGTGCCAGGGGTAGAGGAGGTGCGGACGTTGTGATTCGCCGACGACAACCTATGTATTTTATAAAAAGAGAAATATCATGAAAGTGATTGCTATCATTCCCGCTCGCTATGCGAGCTCTCGCTTCCCCGGCAAGCCCTTGGCTCAGTTGGGGGGCAAACCGGTCATCCAGCGCGTCTACGAACGTGTAGCACCCCTTGTCGACATGGCGGTGGTCGCTACCGACGATCATCGCATCTATGATGCTGTGGTGGGCTTCGGCGGGCGTGTCGTTATGACTTCGGCTGATCATAAGAGTGGCACCGATCGTGTGCAGGAGGCTTACCACAAGATCACCGAGGCTTTAGGGACTACCTACGACGTCATCATCAATGTGCAGGGGGATGAACCCTTCATCGCCGGACGTCAGATTCAGGCGTTGGCAGACTGCTTCTTGCAGCCGGAGACCGACATCGCTACCTTGGTTAAGCCCTTCCATGCCGAAGACGGTTTGGAGGCGTTGCAAAATCCCAACAGTCCGAAAGTGGTCGTTGGGGCACGCAGTCAGGCGCTCTACTTCAGCCGCTCGGTGATCCCCTACCTGCGTGGCATCCCGCAAGAGGAGTGGCTGTTGCGCCACACCTTCTACAAACATATCGGCATCTACGCCTATCGCCCCGAGGCGTTAGCTCGTGTTACCTCGTTGGCACAGACCCCCCTCGAAAAGGTCGAGAGCTTGGAACAGCTGCGTTGGTTGGAGAACGGTCTGCGCATCACGGTGCGTGTGGTCGACATCGAGACCGTCGGCATCGACACTCCCGAAGACTTGCAGCGCGCAGAGGCATTCCTGATGGAACAGAAGCGCGCAAAGGGTAGCCTATAAATCACCCATCCCCAAGACAGCCGGCGGAGCTACCTCCTGCCGGCTGTCCCTCTTTTCATCCCTGCATTCTGCATCCCTTAAACCCCGATACATCATGATTCAGAACCTGATTAGACCCCTACTTCCACTGTTGACCGCCTTGTGGTGCGGTTCGTGGACGGCGGTCGCACAAACTCCCGTTTATTTAGATCCGCAACAGCCTCTCGAACAACGCATCGAGGATGCCTTGTCGCGCATGACCCTCGACGAGAAGGTGGCGCTCTGCCACGCACAGAGCAAGTTCTCCACTCCCGGTGTCCCGCGCTTGGGTATTCCGGAACTGCGCTACAGCGACGGACCGCACGGTGTCCGCGCCGAGGTGGAGTGGAACTCGTGGAAATATGCCGGTTGGAACAACGACAGCTGCACGGCCTTTCCCGCCCTGACCTGCTTGGCGGCAACGTGGGATCCCGATATGGCGCGCCGCTACGGTGAGGCGATCGGTGAGGAGGCGCGCTATCGCCGTAAGTCGGTACTCTTGGGCCCCGGCGTTAACATCTACCGCACGCCGCTCAATGGGCGTAACTTCGAATATATGGGCGAAGATCCCTACCTCTCTGCCACAATGTGTGTCCCCTACATTCAGGGGGTACAGAGCCGAGGTGTGGCGTGCTGTGTGAAGCACTTCGCCCTCAATAACCAAGAATTACATCGTTGGAAGACCGATGTCCAAGTCTCCGACCGTGCCCTCTACGAACTCTATCTGCCCGCCTTCAAAGCTGCTGTGCAGCAGGGCGGCGTCTGGTCGCTGATGGGTGCGTACAACTGTTACAACGGTCAACATTGTTGTCACAACGAACGCCTCTTAAAGGAGATCCTCAAAGAGGAATGGGGCTTTGACGGCGCCGTCGTCTCCGACTGGGGCGGCGTCCACGACACACGCGAGGCGGCGCTCTACGGCATGGACATCGAGATGGGCACGTCGACCAACGGATTGACCGAAGATGGCACCGTCACCTACGACGGTTACTATTTGGCAGCGCCCTATCGCGAGGCGCTGCAACGGGACGAGCTTCCTCTCTCGACCCTCGACGATAAGTGTCGCCGCATCCTGCGACTGATCTACCGCACCGAGATGGATCCCTCACACCCCTATGGATCGTTGGCAAGTCCGGAGCACGCTGAGACGTGTCGTGCGATCGGTCGCTCCGGCATCGTCTTGCTCCGCAATGAACGGGTACGCGCTTCGCTGCGCCATATGCCCGCGTCGGATCCTACCGGCAAGAGCCGTCCCCGTCTGATGCTCCCGCCACCCGCCAAGTTGCTCCCCATACAGGAGGGTCGCTATCAGCGCATCCTCGTGGTGGGCGACAATGCTACCCGTAGCCTCACTCAGGGGGGCGGCTCATCAGAACTGAAAGTCAAGCATGAGGTATCGCCCCTCGAAGCGTTGCAAGAACGTTATGGCGACAAGATCGTCTACGCACAGGGCTATGCCGCCGGTCGCGCCTCGTATGGCAAGGTGAACCCCGTGCCGCAGTCGTTACAGGATTCGCTGCGTGCGGAGGCGGTGGCGTTGGCTGCCGATGCAGACTTAGTGCTCTACATCGGAGGTTTGAACAAGAACCATCGTCAGGATTGCGAGGATGGCGATCGCGAATCGTTGTCGCTCCCCTTCGGTCAAGACGCCTTGATCGAAGCCCTTTTAGAGGTCAATCCGCGGGTCGTCGTGACCCTGCTGAGTGGCAATGCCGTAGCGATGCCTTGGGTCGAGACTGTCCCCGCCATTGTACAGGGCTGGTACCTCGGTTCGGAATGTGGTCACGCCTTGGTGGACGTGTTGAGCGGCGATGTCAATCCGAGCGGACGTTTGCCCTTCACCTTCCCGGTGCGGTTGGAGGATTGCGGCGCACACGCCTTCGACGCACTTTGTTATCCGGGCGACACGCTGCATGAGGTCTACCGCGAGGACTTGATGGTGGGCTATCGTTGGAACGACAATCGCAAGGTGACGCCCCTCTTCGCTTTTGGCTATGGGTTGAGCTATACAACCTTCGTGTATGGCGATGCTCGCATCTCTGCGACACAATTCGCCGAGGGGGACACCCTGACGGTGACTGTCCCCGTCACCAACACCGGAGGCGTCATCGGTGCCGAAGTGGTACAACTCTACGTGGGCGACGATCATGCCTCCGTGGTGCGCCCCCTCAAGGAGCTGAAAGCATTCTCTAAAGTCACCCTCGCGCCGGGGGAGACGCGCGATGTCCCGCTCCGCGTCGCCGCTTCGGACTTGGCGTACTATGACGATCAAGCCAAGGCTTGGCGTGCCGAGGCAGGTACCTTCAACTTCCACGTAGCGGCTGCCGCCAACGATGTGCGTCAGACCCTCACCGCCCGACTGAAGCAGGGCTTCCTCCGTGCGCGCTAAACGTTGTGCACGAATTTATACACAGCTGTACACGGATTTATCCACAGACCGCCGACGCATGAAGATGCGCGGCGGTTTTTTTGTGCCATCCTATGCTGAAGCCTATAGAACTGAACTTTTCGACACAGAAGCTCGTTCTAAGAGGGCATGGGCGAAGCTTGCCTGCGCAGAGTTATCCACATCATTATTAACTTATCAACATCTATGGATATTGACTTTTTCAACACGCGCGCCAAGCGTTGGTCTGCCACGCGGCGAATGAATCTCGAAAAGTTGCAGTACCTGCTTCGACGGTTGGACATACAGCCGGGGATGCGGGTGCTCGATGCCGGTTGTGGCGACGGGGTGCTGACGCGCCTCCTCTCCGAGGCGGTCGAACCGGACGGCTTTGTCGTCGGTGTGGACGCCGCTTCCGGAATGATTGCCGAGGCCAAGGCGCTCCATCCCGGACTGCGCAATGTGCACTATCAGGTGGCAGACTTGGAGACGATGCCTTTCTGTGAACGTTACGATCGCATCATCATGCTCGATGTCTTGCCCCACTTGAAGCATCCCATGAAGTCGGTAGTTCGCATGGTGCGCGAGGCTATGGAACCGGAGGGACAGATGCTGATCGCTCACGACGCAGGACGCGCCACGGTGAACCATCTGCATCAGTCTTTAGCGTTATCTGAGGCGTCGGAGTTGCCCCCTGTCGACCTGCTGAGCGATGCTTTCGAGGCAGAGGGGCTGCGCGTGTTGCATCGAGCGGAGTCGGAAGAGTATTATTACCTTCTGCTCAGCCTCTGAAACGACGGACAAGACCTACACGGCGTCCATCTCGGTTGCTCTGCCGAGTGGACGCCGTGTTTTTGTCTCAGAACTTGAAGCGGACGCCACTCTGTAGCGTGGCACGTGGCATGGGGTAGCCGTAGAGCGTTTCATAGCGTTGCCCCAATAGGTTCTCGCCGTGGGCAAAAAGCTGCACAGCGGAGCGCAGTTGCCATGCTGCATCAACGTTGAGTAGGTAGTAATGCTGAATGCTGCGTGTGGAGAGGTCGGTGTATAGGTGGTCTACGTAGAGTAGCGAGGGGGCAAGGCGTAGGTGCCGCCCTTGCCATTGCAGGGTGGCGTAGGCTTTGCGCCGCGGAGCGGAGATCACAGGTTGCTGCGTGTGCAGGTAACTATAGTTGGCGCTGAACGTCCACTGTGAGGCAGGCTGCCATACCGCCTCCACTTCGAGTCCGCGATTGCGTTGCTCGCCGGTGTTCTCGTTGTGCGGTCGCCCCGCTACAGAGACGGTCTCGATGAGGTTGGTGGCGTGGAGGGAGAAAAGGGTGGCTTGGAGATGTAGCCGTCGACGGCACCACCAACGCCCCACGCTCACCTCGTAGTTCACCAGCTCTTCGGCACGTAGCTCCGGGTTGGCGGCTGCCCAAAGGTAACGTTCGCGAAGCGAGGGACGACGGAAGCCTCGACTCACCGAAGCTCGGAGGGTGGTCTGATGGTCGGGCGTCCACGTGATCCCCGCCTGTGGAATCCATGTGCCACGATCCTCTTCCCCCTCGGCGTAGTCCCAACGGAGCCCGCCGTCCAAGCGTAGATGCCGCCCCACTTGCTGCTGCACGCAGAGATAGACGGCTGCCTCCCACACCGCTGTGTCGATGGAGTAGGTACGGTGATGATGCTCATGATACTCGTTCCACGCCTTTCCGCCGTAGCGTTTGCCCTCTATCCCTACGGAGCAGAGGGCACCGCGCCATGGCTCGAAACGTTCCTCCCAACTGAGTCCGTAGATGAAGTCGCGCGAGTGGAATAGGTAGTCTAACGGCTCCGCATCGGGAGCGTACCCGTCGTTGATGGTGTGGTCGCCGAAGGTGTAATAGAGGCGTGCCCGTCCCTCGCTTCTCGCTCCGTGACGGGTGAGGCTGAGTGAGGTAAAACCGCGTGTGGCGCGGGCGGTGTTGTCGATCAGCGGCGATTGTGTCGTCCCCGGATTGCCGCTGTTCAGGTGGGTGGTATAGCCTTGCCACGTCAGTCGCCAATGCTCAGAGCAGTGGAGGGTGCTCTTCAGGTAGCCACTGAGCCGGTCGTAATCCAAGCCGGCACGTTGTCCGTCGCTACGGTCGTAACTGGCGCTAACACGCTGTGCGTAACGCCCCGATTGCATCCGTTGCGAGAAGCCGCTACTTAGGGTGTGGTAGGTGCCGTAGGAGGCGTGCAGCTGGGTCTCTGCCGTCCTGTTCGCGTCGCTCGCGGTAGGCAATGCTTCGCGCGTCCGGATGTGTACAACGCCACTGAGAGCATCTGAGCCATAACGTACGGAGGCAGGACCGCGGACTACTTCGACGCTCTCCGCCATCATACTCTGGTACATATCGGCTACGGTGTGCCCCATCAGCCCTTGGATCATCGGTTCATCGTCTACCACGACGAGCACGCCGGTGGCTGAAGCACTGCCGACGCCGCGCACTTTGATGCCGCCGGCGGCACCGGTAGAGAGCCCGTAACCCATGAGGCTGCGCTCGGTGACAAAGAGTGAGGGGACTACCGCCGTGAGCAACGGTAGGAGGGAGGGGGTATGCGCCGCTTGTATCTCGCGCGCTGTCAGTGTGGTAGTGCTGAGGGGGGCAAGGGCTGGATCCGTATCCGGGAGCCCGGCAGAAATCTCGACGTGGGGAATCCGGTGTGTGGCACTGATGGTGTCGGCATCGGCGGGTGTAGGTAATGCTGCGAGCAGCAAGGGGAGGGTCAACGTTTGCATGATGTCTTAGGTTGGTTGGCAATATTCTGTCAACAACCTGCGGCACCGTGTGGTTCATACATTCCCATTAGAAACAAAAAGGCGTGCCCGTTGGGGACACGCCTTATGGATAGAGATTGCTATGCAGCAATCATGTATGTTGCTCTGTGGCAATCGTCGGGAAGTCCATTAGAAGGTCAACTTCACACCGACTTGACCACGCCAGCGAGAATAGAAGTCGCTGTAAGAGCGCATATTGTAGTCTGCATTGTGGAGGAATTGGAACTGACCGTTGCCTGAGTAAGTAACAGGGCTGTAGTAACCGCTGCCGGCTGAGGTGCGACCCCATTCCTTGTTGAAGAGGTTGCCGACGTTCATGATGTCGAAGGACAACTGAATGTAACGCATGCTACCGCCTGCCATGAAGCCATACTTGTGATCCAAGTGGAAGTCGAAGTGGTTCTCGAAGTCCT
>CAZGZL010000075.1:0-9939 GCA_964530595.1 uncultured Prevotellaceae bacterium
TGGATCTGCTGTTCAACATGGGACCCGAAAGTCTTTTGGTACTACGGCAGAGTTTAGGCGAATAAGCTGCCGAGAGAAAACAAAAATTGCGCCCGTTTCCCACCGATCAGGTGGCGAAACGGGCGCAAATCGTATGCGGGTAGGAGGGAGGCATCAAGCCAAAGGCTGTGCCGTCACGCTCTTATCGATCTTCTTGACCAGACCCTGAAGCACAGCGCCGGGACCCACTTCGATGAAGGTGTCTGCGCCGGCGGCGATCATGTTCTGCACCGATTGCGTCCAGCGGACGGGGGCGGTGAGCTGAGCCACGAGGTTCTTCTTGATCTCAGCCGGCTCCGTGTGTGCAGAGGCATCTACGTTTTGGTAGATCGGGCACTTGGGTGTGTGGAACTCCGTCGCTTCGATGGCTGAAGCCAACTGCTCGCGTGCAGGTTCCATCAGGGGTGAGTGGAAAGCACCTCCCACCTTGAGTTTGAGGGCTCTCTTAGCGCCTGCAGCCGACATCTTGGCGCAAGCTGCATCAATAGCCTCATTGGAGCCGGAGATGACGATCTGACCGGGGCAATTATAGTTGGCGGGGACAACGACACCGTCGGTCACTTCGGCGCAGAGTGCCTCGACTGTAGCGTCGGGCAGAGCGATGATGGCAGCCATCGTTGAGGGATTGATCTCACAAGCGCGTTGCATGGCTTGTGCACGTTGAGAGACGAGGCGTACGCCGTCTTGGAATGTCAACGCACCGGATACCACCAAGGCGGAGAATTCGCCTAAAGAATGTCCTGCTACCATATCGGGTTGCACATCGGGGTTAACCAAAGCGGGAATTACAGAGCAGAGGAATACTGCCGGCTGAGTGACGCGCGTCTGCTTCAAGTCCTCTTCGGTGCCGTTAAACATCAGGTCAGTGATGCGGAAACCAAGGATCTCGTTAGCCTGTTCAAAGAGAGCTTTAGCCTGTTCGTTGCTTTCATAGAGCTCTTTGCCCATGCCTACAAACTGGGAACCCTGTCCCGGAAATACATAAGCTTTCATGTTTTTCGTTTTAAATAATGTATGGTTTATAGCTTGGTCGGAACGGTTCGGTTCCGAATGATCTTGCCAAATCCGGCGCTCGGAGCGCGGAATGTTGAGCAAAGATAGAACATTTTGAGATACGTCACGCCATCCGGATGATCCATTTGCGTTTTTGATGCTGCACGCTCTACTTTAGACAAACAAACTGCACCTCAATGTTGCAAAAATGAAAGCCGGACTGAGCGGTTTACTAAAAAAAAAGGTGCAAGTTTGCGTATATGGGTAAGTTACACTATCTTTGCCGCTGATTTTACAAGCATTTTTTATCGTTAGGAACGATGAGGATGCTTCAAAAATTGTGCGCACATGATTGACCCCGTGAGTGGTCTGACCGCATCCGGTTTGGACCCGAAAAGATTTATTGCGACTATTGATGGAAAGCCTACGGCGTTATTCGTTTTGACCAACGCTCAGGGCGCGGAACTTTGTGTGACCAACTACGGAGGCATTGTCCCCTCCATCATGATGCCGGATCGTTCCGGTCATTTTGCCAATGTTGTGTTGGGCATGGAGGACATTGACGGCGTAGTGCACGGTCCGGAACCATTCTTGGGTGCCGCCATCGGTCGTTACGGCAACCGTATCGGCGGGGCGCAGTTCACCCTTGACGGCGTGACGTACCACGTCACGGCAAGCCAAGCTCCTAACTGTTTGCACGGTGGCAAGAAAGGTTTTCATGCCGTAGTGTGGGAGGCTCAGCAGACCTCGCCTCAGAGCGTAGAACTACGCTATACGGCACAGGATGGCGAAGAGGGATTCCCCGGACGCTTGGAGGTGACCATGACCTATACACTGACCGATCAAAACGAGTTCCGCATTGATTATCGCGCAACGACCGATCGCCCGACAGTGTGCAACCTCACCAATCATGCTTTCTTCAGCTTGGCGGGCATTCAAGCCGTCACGCCGAGTGTCGAAGATCTGATCTTGACGATCAACGCCGACCGCTATTGCCCGATCGATACGGTCTCGATCCCCTACGGCGAGAAAGCCCCGGTCGAGGGTACCCCCTTCGACTTCCGCACCCCTCATCGAGTGGGCGATCGCATCGACGCAGATCATGAGCAGACGCGCAACGGCGCAGGCTACGATCACAGTTTCGTGCTCAATCAAACGGCACCCGGCGCCTTGACTCGCGCCGCCTTCTGCCGAGATCCTCAGTCCGGTCGTACACTGACGGTCTACACTACCGAGCCGGGCATTCAGCTCTATACGGGCAACTGGCTGAACGGATTTGTCGGGCAACATGGTTGCACCTATCCGCGTCGCTCTGCCATCTGTTTCGAGGCACAGCACCACCCGGACAGCCCCAACAAGCCGCAGTTTGAGAGCACAACCCTTCGTCCCGGCGAGGAATACAGCCAGACGACGATCTACGCTTTCGGTGTGCAGTGAGACATCGGTCGAGCAGCAGCCCGTCCTAACAGCAGAAATTCAGACTCAAATTTATAAAACTAAAACAAACTACTATTATGGCAAAATCGGAAAAGAAAAGAAAGAAAGTGTTCGGTTTCCACACCCCTTTCAACAAGCCCACTAAACTCCAAGTAGCTCAGAAGGAAGCTATGGAGAAGTATTTGGCACAGAAGGCCTAATCTGCCTCATTCTACAGAAACAACGTACCCCTTGTTGGGGAACTAAATTAAAAGTTAATAGTTAAAGGTTGCGGACACAGCATTTTGCGGATTCGACTTTTAGCTCTTAACTTTTAATCTTTTTATACCACACAATTATTCACTGTTAATCCCTTAAAGCCATGGACATCGAGTTCGTAAGAAGTAGATTTAAGAAACATTTCTACGGGGAAGAAGGCTCTGTGTATGCCTCTCCCGGTCGTATTAACCTAATCGGAGAACACACCGACTACAACGGTGCATTTGTCTTTCCGGGTGCCGTCGAGCAAGGTATGATCGCAGAGATCAAACCGAACGGCAGCGAGAAGGTCAAAGCTTACTCTATCGACATGAAGGATTATGTCGAGTTCGGTCTACGCGAGGAGGACGCCCCCCGCACCAGTTGGGCACGCTACATCTTCGGCGTGTGCCGTGAGATGATTAAGCGTGGCGTCGAAGTTCACGGGTTTGACACCGCCTTTGCCGGAGACGTGCCGCTTGGAGCCGGAATGTCTTCGTCTGCTGCTCTCGAAAGCACTTACGCTTTTGCTCTCAACGACCTGTTTGGCGACAACAAGCTCGACAAGTTCGAATTGGCACGTGTCGGTCAGGACACCGAACATCACTATTGCGGCGTCAACTGCGGCATCATGGATCAGTTCGCCTCTGTTTTTGGCAGGGCTAAGAGCTTGATTCGTTTGGATTGCAAGACGTTGGAGTATCAGTATTTCCCCTTTGATCCCGTAGGCTATAAATTGGTATTGCTCGATTCTTGTGTCAAGCACGAATTGGCATCGTCTGCCTACAACGACCGCCGCAAGAGTTGTGAGCGTGTTTTGGAGGCCATCAGCCGCCTACATCCTGAGGTTACGTGCTTGCGCGACGCCTCGATGGAGCAGTTAGAGGCGGTGAAGCAAGGTATCTCTGCCGAAGATTACCGCCGCGCCTACTATGTCATTGGCGAGGTGCAGCGTGTCCTCGACGTCTGCGACGCCTTGGAACGTGGTGACTACGAAACCGTCGGACGCAAGATGTACGAGACCCACGAGGGGCTGAGCAAGGATTACGAAGTCTCTTGTCCTGAGTTGGACTACCTCAACGAATTGGCACGCGAGAACGGCGTCACCGGCTCTCGTATCATGGGCGGCGGCTTTGGCGGCTGTACCATCAACCTTGTCAAGGAGGAATTGTACGACTCATTCATCGCCGATGCGCGCGCCAAGTATTACGCTCGCTTCGGTCGTGCGCCGAAGGTCTACAACGTCGTCATTGGCGACGGTTCGCGTAAACTTTGCTGATCCACATCTACACAAAGGGCACACCACGGCGGACTTTGGCGACAGGCATCAAGAGGATTAACGACACATTAAATACATAACATAACTCAACGTGCGCTATTTTATCTACCTGCAATACGACGGCTCAGCCTATCACGGCTGGCAGTCGCAACCCAATGCCGCGAGCGTGCAACAGACCATCGAAGAAAAGCTCTCGCTGCTGTTGCAACGAGAGCTTTTCATTGTCGGCGCCGGACGTACAGACGCCGGTGTTCATGCCCGTCTGATGACGGCACATTTCGAAGTCTCCGGCGGACTGCGTTTGACCGACGGACGACTCAGTGTGATCGGTGGCGAAGATGAGGCGCAGAACGCCGCATCTCAAGCTCAAAACGCCGACCTCGAACCGGATGAGGAGGCCACCGAACGCGCCCGTCGCGAGGAGGAGAAACGCACCCTCTGGCTCAAGATGGGGCGCGACGTCAACGACGATTACCTTGCGCGTGTCAGCACGTCTGCCGCCTCTGTCGACGAGGAGGGATTGTCCGAAACCTTCATCGACGAGCAGCGTGTTGCCTGCGACTACCTCACACAGAAGCTCAACCACATCCTGCCCGCCGACATCGCCATCACGAAGATCGTTCCCGTGCGTCCATCGGCGCACGCCCGCTTTTCGCCCATTTCGCGCACCTATCGCTACTACATCACCACGCGCAAATGTCCCTTCAATCGCGAGTACACGTATCGCGTCTTCTGGGACTTGGATTTGCCGCAGATGAACCGTGCCGCGGCGCGCCTTTTCGCTTACACCGACTTCACCAGCTTCAGCCGCCTGCACACCGACGTCAAGACCAATAACTGTCACATTATGGAGGCGCGTTGGGAGGAGACCGAGCCGGGGATGTGGGTCTTCACCATTCGTGCCGACCGCTTCCTCCGCAACATGGTGCGTGCTGTAGTCGGCACATTGATCCTCGTGGGACGACACAAACTCACGGTCGAGGAGTTTTGTCGCACCATCGAACGCAAAGACCGCTGTCAGGCGGGCGATTCCGCCCCGGCTCAAGCCTTGTTCCTTGAGGAAATAGAATATCCGGAGGAAATCTTCTATTGAGCCATGTCGCGGAGCTTATAGATCCAGAAAACAACAACAATCCTATACAACTCATCATGAAAACCCTTTTGAAATACGCATTATCGCTGTGCTCCCTTGCCTTGGGGGGCACTGTCGGGGGGAATACTCCTGCTGTGGCTGCCGAACACACCTTGGACATCTCTGTCAGCGCCCCCGGCGCCGAGATCCCCGCCACGATGTACGGCATCTTCTTCGAAGACATTAACTATGCTGCCGACGGTGGTCTGTACGCCGAAATGATCAAGAACCGCTCTTTCGAGTTTCCGCAAGCCTTCATGGGATGGCGCACCTTTGGCGGCGTCACTTTGCGCGACGATGGCCCCTTTGAACGCAATCCGCACTACGTCCGCCTGAGTTATGCCGGACATTCCGACAAACATACCGGTCTGGAGAACGAAGGTTTCTTCGGCATCTCCACGCGCAAAGGGGAGACCTACCATTTCAGCGTGTGGGCACGTGTTCCGGAGGGAGCCGAGCAGGACACCTCGGTGCTCTTGGTGCAGTTGGTCGACCCTGCCTCGCAGGGCGAGCGTCAAGATTTCGCCGCAGCGGAGATCAAAGTTGCGGGCAAGGAGTGGAAAAAGTACCGCGTCGACCTGAAGCCCTCCCGCACGATGGATAAAGCCGTGCTGCGTCTCTTCCTCCGTCGCAACGGGCGCAAAGGCATCGTTACCACCGATGTCGAGCACCTGAGTCTCTTCCCTGCAGACACATGGCAGGGGCGCGAGAATGGAATGCGTCGCGACTTGGCGCAGGCGTTAGCAGACTTGCATCCCGGCGTCTTCCGCTTCCCCGGCGGTTGCATTGTCGAGGGAACCGACCTCAACAGCCGCTACCAGTGGAAAAACTCTGTCGGACCGGTCGAGAACCGTCCGCTCAACGAGAATCGTTGGCATTACACCTTCGACTACCGTTTTTATCCCGACTATTACCAGAGTTACGGCCTCGGTTTCTTCGAGTTCTTCCAGCTCTGTGAGGACTTCGGATGCGAGGCGTTGCCGGTAGTCAGCTGCGGTTTGGCGTGCCAGTACCAAAACAACTCCGCTCAAGCGCACGTTCCGGTCGACGAGTTGGAACCCTACATTCAAGACGCTTTGGATCTCGTGGAATTCGCCAATGGCGACGTCAACACCACTTGGGGACGTGTCCGTAGCGAAATGGGACACCCGGAGCCCTTCAACCTGAAGTATTTAGGGGTAGGTAACGAACAATGGGACGACAAGGACGATCCTAAGTACACCGCTCGTTTGGAGCGCTTCGTGACCGCCCTGCGCAAGGCATATCCCAAGCTGAAGATCATTGGCACCACCGGTCCCGCCAGTGATGGGTGGAAATTCGATCTTTTGCAGCCCAAGATGAAGGAGCTCGGCGTTGACCTCTACGATGAGCACTATTACCGTCCGGAGTCGTGGTTTTTGGCAAATGCCGATCGTTACGACCGTTATGACCGCACCGGACCGAAAGTCTTCGCCGGCGAGTACGCTTGCCACGGCAAGGGCAAGAAATGGAACCATTTCGAGACTTCGCTCCTCGAAGCAGCCTTCATGACCGGATTGGAACGTAATGCCGACGTTGTGCAGATGGCTACCTATGCCCCCCTCTTTGCCCACGTCGAGGGCTGGCAGTGGCGCCCCGACATGATCTGGTACGACAACAGCCGTTCGGTCAAGACCGTTTCCTATTATGTGCAGCAACTGTACAGCCAGTATAAGGGTTCACGTGTCTTGCCCCTCACCATGGGCGGCGCAGCCGTCAGCGGTCAGGAGGGTCAAGACGGACTCTTTGCCAGCGCCGTTGTCGATCAGCAGCGCAACGCACTCATTGTTAAGGTGGTCAACACCGGGGCGACGGAACAGCCTTTGCAGCTCCGTTGGAACGGCAAGAAACGCGACTGCACCTTCAGCCACGCAGAACTGATCTCGTTGCACGCCGGCGACCCGGACAGCGAGAACACCTTAGATCGTCCCGACCTCATTCAGCCCGTCACGACGACCTTAACACTCGGTTCTTGGGACGCCGAAGGCTATACTACGGCGATTCCCGCCCAAACATTCCAAATCTATGTATTTACTAAATAACGCTCATCCATGAAGAAGATCCTATCGCTTTTGACGCTGTTTGCTGCCGCTCAGTGGGGCTCAGCACAAGATGTACAGCTCACCATCCATCCGGACTCCGCCCGCAACGTGATTCCCGCCGAAATCTACGGCCAGTTTGCCGAACACCTTGGCTCCTGCATTTACGGGGGTATCTGGGTGGGCAAAGACTCTAAAATACCCAACACCGAAGGTTACCGCTCCGACGTCTTCAACGCCCTCAAAGCCTTGGAGATCCCCGTCCTCCGCTGGCCGGGCGGCTGCTTTGCCGACGAATACCATTGGATGGACGGCGTAGGCCCGCAGGAACAGCGCCCCCGCTTGGTGAACAATAACTGGGGTGGCACGGTCGAAGATAACAGCTTCGGTACGCACGAATTCCTCAACCTCTGTGAGTTGTTGGGGTGCGAGCCTTATGTCAGCGGCAACGTTGGCAGCGGTTCGGTCGAAGAGATGGCGAAGTGGGTAGAATACATAACCTCCGACTCTAACAGTACGATGGCTGAGTTGCGTCGCAAGAACGGCAGAGAGAAGCCGTGGAAGGTGAAATACTTCGGCGTCGGCAACGAAAGCTGGGGTTGCGGTGGCAATATGCGCCCCGAATACTACGCAGACCTGTATCGTCGCTACGCCATCTATGCACGCGACTATAGCGATAATAAACTCTATCGCATCGCGTCGGGCGCAAACGCCGGCGACACACGATGGACGGAGGTCTGCATGAAGCAGATCAAGCCGAGGAACATGGACGGCTTGTCGGTGCATTATTACGCCGTTCGCAACTGGAGCGAGGGCAAAAAAGGCTCCGCCCTACAATTCTCCGATCAGGAATACTACGAGACCCTCAGCCAGTCGTTGCGCATCGAGGACTGTTTAGTCAAGCACATGAAAGTCATGGATCAGTACGACCCGCAGAAGAAGGTGGGCTTCCTTGTCGACGAATGGGGCACGTGGTGGGAAGTGGAGCCGGGCACCAATCCGGGACACCTTTTCCAACAGAACACCATGCGTGACGCCATCGTTGCCTCCACCTCGTTGGACATCTTCCACAAATACACCGATCGCATCCGCATGGCAAACATTGCGCAGGTCGTCAACGTCCTTCAGGCGATGATCTTGACGCGCGACGACCAGATGCTTCTGACCCCCACCTACTACGTCTTCATGATGTACAAGCCGCACAAAGAGGCTACCTTCCTGCCTGCCACCTTGGTATGCGATCGCATCACCGTCAACGACAAGGAGTCGGTGCCCATCGTTAGCAGCACTTGTTCGCGCGACGCCGACGGCATCCTGCATCTCTCGTTGACCAACCTCGACCTCTCACGCTCGCACGTCGTTGAGGTCAACATCGACGGCTTGCAGATCAAGGGCGCCGAGGGGCAGATCCTCAACGGCGCAAAGATCGAGAGCTACAATGACTTCGGGAAAGCCGAAGCTGTGCATCCCGCCGAATTTAAGGGGGCGAAAGCTCAAAAGGGGGCATTGCAAGTCTCCCTCCCGGCACATTCCATCGTAACACTGACACTGAATACCAAATAAACCATGCACCACCGAAACACGGGCGTGCGCTTGGTATTGCTTTTATGGCTCATGCTGAACGCGTTCAGCATGAGCCTTTATGCAGCCGGGCGTATGCGCTACAACTTTAACCCTGATTGGCATTTCCTTATAGCCGATCAAGACTCAGCCACCTTCTTTGCCACTCCCTTTGAGTCCAAACATGGGGCGCAGGCGGTCACGTTGCCGCACGCCTTCAACGAGGGGGATGCCTTCCGTGTACCCATCAAGGAGCACACCGACACCATCGTTTGGTACTTCAAGAGCTTTCGCCTGCCCGCCGAAGTGACTGCGGATCAGAAAGTCTTCATCGAATTCGAAGGGGTTCGTCAGGGCGCCGACGTCTACCTCAATGGTCATCATTTGGGGCTGCACGAGAACGGCGTCATGGCGTTTGGCTTCGACCTCACGCCCTATCTCATTCCGGGTGGTGAAAACCGCATTGCCCTCCGCATCGACAACGATTGGCAGTACCGAGAGCGGGGCAACGCTGAACATTCCACCTATCAGTGGCAGAACAACAACTTCAACGCCAACTACGGTGGCATCCCTAAGAACGTCTACTTGCACGTCACTGCGCCGATCTATCAGACCCTGCCTCTCTACAGCAACTTAGGCACCGTGGGCACCTATGTCTACGCCACCCACTACGACGTCGGCGGACGCAAGGCGGAGATCCACGTCGAGAGCCAAGTGAAGAACGAGAGCCCTCAAGCCGCCACCCTACAGTTGGAGGTCGAGATCGTAGATCCTGAGGGTAACCGCGTAGCCCGATACAGCGGCGGCAAACAGCGCGTAGCGGCGGGCGCCACCGTCACCCTCACGGCGCAACATTCGGTGAGCCGCTTGCACTTCTGGAGTTGGGGCTACGGCTACCTCTACACCGTACACAGCCGTCTCGTGCAGGAGGGACGCTGCATCGACGATGTGCCGATCCGCACCGGCTTCCGCAAGACCGAGTTCGGTCAGGGGCTGATCCGCCTCAACGATCGTGTCTTGATGATGAAAGGCTTTGCCCAACGCACCAGCAACGAGTGGCCCGCCGTCGGCATGAGCGTGCCGGCGTGGTTGAGTGACTATTCCAACGCCTTGATGGTGGCAGACAATGCCAACTTGGTGCGTTGGATGCACGTCACCCCATGGAAACAAGATGTCGAGTCGTGCGATCGCGTCGGGCTGATCGA
>CAZGZL010000076.1:0-9933 GCA_964530595.1 uncultured Prevotellaceae bacterium
CTCGTCCGGGAACACAGACCGACGAACGCTTGGATATGCGTAATAACGTAATTTATAACTGGGCGGGCAACGGATGTTACGGCGGCGAAGGTATGAACGTGAATATCGTCAATAATTACTACAAACCGGGTCCCGCCACGGCAACGCGCTCAGCGACGATTCAGCGACGTATCGCTGCCCCCGGTATCCGTACGACAGCCTATTGTACAGCCTCCGACGGCTCATGGAATGGTTGGTATCCGATGTGGCACGTTTGGGGCGACTATTATGTGGATGGCAACGTCAATCCGAAGTATAGCGATGTGACGCAGGACAACTGGACGTATGGCGTCTATAATCAGATCAGCAACTCGTCGAACGACAATACTTATACGCAAGCCACCAAAGATACGTTGCGTGCGGACGCACCGCTTCCCTTCCTCCACACGACGACTTTCACCGCTGAAGTTGCTTATGAGAAGGTGTTGAATTACGCCGGCTGTATCAAAATCCGCAGTGGTAAATTAGTGCGCGACCGCATTGATTCTATTATGGTTTCTGACACACGCGCCGGCATTGCGACATTCGGCAACAACGGCATTATCGACAATCAGGACGACGTTATTGATGACAATCATCCCGATCCGTGGCCTACATTGAGCGCAACGAACGGCGAGATTGCTCAAGCTGCAACGGACTCAAACGGCGATGGCATTCCGGATACTTATGACGAATTGTACGGCTTGACAAAACCGGGCAACCAATACGAGAAATCGACAGAATATACCAACTTGGAATACTACCTCAACAAACTTGTCGAGGCAAAAATCACCAAACAGTGTACCACCGGTGGTACTGTGCTTGGCACCGAAGAGGGTAAATACGTGATCGGAGAAACGGCATTGGTTCCCACTTTTAGCGACGCAGCTTCAGTGCGCAGCTCTGTGATTTACGACATTACGGGCGTCCCGGTGGCAGAGAGTGACGACGAGGCTGCTGCGCTCCGTCGCCTTCCCGCAGGGATGTACATTATCAACGGCAAGAAAGTTGTTATCCGTTGATCGTATATGCTCGCTTTTTGTAAAGAATTCAAGATGATAGCTTCGCATTCACGCAGCTGTTCGTTCTAAAAGAAATACCCGCTACAAGTCCTTTAGCTTTGTAGCGGGTATTTCTATTTCTGACGATAGAATCTTTATTGCACAGCCTCAGCCCCTTGCTTCAACAGCATAATGAGCTTCAGTGAGAGATCAAAGAAGACCATTTTGGCGCTGACGTTGCCGGCGATGTCCGTTTCAGCCGAAGAGAGCTCTTGCATGATTCCCTCCACATTCTTATAATTCACAAAGCGCGCAAAGCGGCTGGAGAATGCCTCTTCATCGTCGGTCATATAATTAAGTGTCGGATTGCCCATATTGCGGATGAAGTTTTCGCGAATTAGCCCTTGGGCATATTGCAAATAACTCTTTTGACGTTCGCGCCCCAAGCTTGCTAACTCGTCGCTCCATTCCTTCATCGCCTGCAATCGGCGACCGTAACTCAAGCGCATCATTCGACAGAAAAGATCAAAGAAATAGTTCCGTTCTTCGTCATCTTTCAGCAACTGTATTGCCTGATTCCAACTGCCGCGCGCCACGTGTGCTATGTTTGCGGCTTTCGAAGGCTCGCATTGTAGCCGTGCTACCAAGGTGCGGGCAATCTCTTGCTCTTCAAGTGGGGGCAACTGAATACGTTGTGTGCGGCTCTGAATGGTGCCAAGTACCGAATTGGCGTCGGCGCTAACCAAGAAAAAGTGCGTCTTCTCATAAGGCTCTTCCAGAATCTTCAGCAATTTGTTGGCGGCGGTCTCATTCATTTTTTCCGGCATCCAAATGATCATTACGCGATAGTCTGACTCGTAAGGTTTCACACTCAGATGCTTAATGATGTTATTGCTGTCTGCTTGATTGATAAGCCCCTGTTTATTCTCTGCCCCTAAGGTTTGCAGCCAATCATTCAGCGTCAAGTAGGGGTCTTTCAGAAAAGCCTCGCGCCACTCCGGTAAATAGTCGTCGCTCACCGATGGAGTAGCAGAGGTGCCTTTATTGATCGAGGGAAAAATAAAATGCAGATCAGGGTGCATCAACTTGCGATATTGTCGGCATGACAGACATTCGCCACACGGCGCCCCGTCGTGGCGATTTTCGCACTGGAGATACTGCGCCAAGGCAACCGCGATGGGCAACCCGCCCGTTCCCTCAATGCCATTCAGTAAGATGGCGTGCGGCAAAGTGTTACGATCTATAGCTTCGCGCAAACGGTGGACAGTCTCAGTTTGTCCAATGATCTCTTCAAAAGTCATATTTTTTTATAAATACATTGCCGGGGAGCCCTTGTAAAGTGCTTCTCGGCAATGTCGTTTTGAATTTCGGATAAAATATTACTCACCATCTTATTGATGCTCCTTAATCAAGCCGTTGCGATAGGCAAACAGCAGATGATGTAAGTTTTCGATTTGTAGACTCAATTCGCGCCCACGATCGGTGTCGCGCACTAACATACGGTGATATTTGAACTCTTCAAGCTGCACGCGGCTATGAATATCCGTACCGGTGACGATGGCTTTCTCCTTACTCTCAAACTTCTCGTGTTCCACCAGCTGCAAGCCATGACTGTTGTAGATCAGCGTATAGCCGGCAATGCCCGTTGTCTTGTGATAGGGTTTTGAGAAGCCGCCGTCGATCACCAACCGTTTACCTCCGGCGCGCATCGGCGTCTCTCCGCTCTTGGTGCGCACGGGAATGTGTCCGTTGATGATGCGCGACTTGGCAGGATCCAAACCGAATTCGCTCATGATGTAGTCACACGTCTCGGCTCGATCAGCAAGAACATAATAGGCGCCTTTCTTTTCTTGGTACAAAGTCTTGTCGTTCACGAAATAACGCTCGAACGTCGTCATCTTGTCCTTGTTATAGAGCGGAGAATCGGCGCCGCACCAGAGATACCACATATAATCCAACGCCTCGGCGTGTTCCTCCGAATCTGCAGGGGCGAAATAGGCGCTGCGGATCATCTGGTCGATGCGCACCATTAGGGCCTTGCCCGAATAGGTCTCGCCCGCTACGCGCACCTCCTTAAAGGTTCCATCGTCATTCAGCGGAATAGCAGCGTGGAACAATAGACAGTTATTGCGCGTCACGAAGAGGCTACCGTGCTGATAGAGGCAGAGCAAATGTTTTTGCAACTTCTCGCTGCATTTGAAGGAGTGGTGCAACTGATCCATGAGTTGCTGCTCTTCGGCGCTCAAACGATAAGGATCTGCTGGATCGATCGTCGGGAAGTAGGTATCAAGTAGCGGATAATCCTTGCCGTCTATAGTGATTGTTCCGTTTTCGGGATGCAACAGGTGCAGCAAGCGGCGATCTTCCATACCGTATTCCGGACGACGGGCAATAATCTGTCCTTCCAACTTAAATTGAATGATGCTGATCGCCTTGTGCATCTGTGCCATCAACTGGAGGGAACGGGACATACGGGTATTCTCCTCGAACTCTCGTGCTTGGAACACCGTACAGGGATCTTTGCCGTAGGTCTCCAACGCGAAGGTTGCCAAGGGCAAGAGGTTGATGGAATAGCCTTCTTCCAACGTCTCGACATTGCCGTAACGCACCGAGATGCGGACGACGTTGGCTATCAGTGCCAAGTTGCCCGCAGCGGCACCCATCCACGAGATATCATGATTACCCCACTGTATATCGAAGTCGTGATAATCGCATAGCGTCTCCATGATTTGACAGGCGCCGGGTCCGCGGTCGAAGACATCGCCCACAATGTGCAACGTGTCGATCACCAAGCGGTGGATCAGGTGGCAGATGGCAATGATAAACTCTTCGGAGCGGTGGATCTCCACGATCGAATTGATCACCGCCGCATAATACTCTTGTTTGTCTGGTTCGGTGCGCGATTCGTGTAGCAGTTCCTCAATGACATAGGCAAAATCCGGTGGAAGCAATTTGCGCACCTTGGAGCGCGTATATTTCGACGAGACCACCCGTGCCATTTCCACTACTTGCAGCAGCGTCATGCGGTACCATCCGTCTAAGTCCGCCTCGGTATGGCGTACCAAATCCAATTTCTCCTCCGGATAATAGATCAGGGAGCAGAGGGAGTTCTTGTCAGCCTCGCGCATACTGAGTCCAAACAGATCGTCCACCTTGCGACGGATCACACCCGAAGCGTTCTTCAAAACATGTTGGAAAGCGGTGTTCTCGCCATGTAGATCGGAGAGGAAGTGTTCGGTACCTTTGGGCAAATTGAGGATGGCTTCAAGATTGATAATTTCGGTCGAAGCTTTGGATATAGAGGGAAACTTCTCAGCGAGGAGCTTCAGATAACGCAAATCTGCTTTAACTTCATCAATGTTTGTCATGATTGAAATAAGAATTTAAGTGCACCGCTTTGTTCGATCGAAAGCGGTGCTGCAAAAATAGAGCAAGTTGCGTGAATACCCAAATTTATTTGTGCAAAAGCCTGTTTTACTCTTTATCTTCTCAACGCTGCGAGCGCTTCTGCCACCACGAAATTGCTACCGCCGATGAATATCAATGCCTTCGGATCGGTATTGACAGCGCACAAGGCTGCCTGCACCGCCTCTGCCACCACGGGATAACATGTTCCCGACAGCCCGAAGCGAGCCATGTGTTGCTGCATTTCGACTGCGGGGAGGGAACGCTTGGTTGCGGCGGCTGTTATATAATAATGTGCAGCGGGCAGCTGACACAGCACGGCGTCGATGTCTTTGTCGCTCACCATACCGAAAACGATGTGCAAGTGGCGTCCCTCGGCGATCAGCCGACGGAGCTGTGCAGATAGATAGCGGAAGCAGGCTTCGTTGTGTCCTGTGTCGCAATAGATCTCCGGCGACTCACTCAGCTTCTGCCAACGTCCCATCAATCCCGTACGTTCACATACAGAGGCAAACGCCGAACGGACAGCGTCGTCGGACAGGGTGAAACGATCACGCAGCAACTGTATGGCACGCAGGATGGTAGCGGTATTCTTCACTTGACAATCGCCGGTCAGTTCGCCCTCGATTGTACCGAAAGATCGTGTCTGATAACGGATGGCTTGCGGTGTAGGCTCGGCAGACAATACTTCACAATCTTCTTCTGCCCATGATAGCGGAGCACCCACCTCTGCGGCGTGGCGCTCGAAGACTTTTCGCACCTCCTCGTCGTCGGCTTCGCCTATGACACAAGGCACGCCGGGCTTCATGATGCCCGCCTTTTCGCCGGCGATCTTGGGCAACGTATTGCCCAAGAACTGCATATGATCGAAACTGATATTGGTGATGACGCACAGCTCCGGAATAATGATGTTGGTGCTATCCAATCGACCGCCCAAACCCACTTCGATAATGGCGACGTCCACTTTAAGTTCTGCGAAGTAGCAGAATGCCATCATCGTTGCCAATTCGAAAAAAGAAGGGCGGATGTGTTCGATGTTATGAAAATGTTCTGCTGTCCACCGTACCACGAAATCCGGCTCGATGGGGGCGCCATTGACCCGAATGCGCTCTGAGAAGTCCAACAAGTGGGGCGACGTAAACAATCCGACGCGATAGCCGGCAGCTTGCAACGTCGCTGCCAAGGTGTGCGAGACGGAGCCTTTGCCATTGGTTCCCGCTACATGAATCGTCCGAAAATGACGGTGTGGGTGATTGAAATAAGCATCGAGCGCGCTGATGTTTTGCAATCCCGGTTTGTACGCATTGCTTCCGACCTGCTCAAAGACAGGTACTTGCGCATAGAGAAATTGAAGCGTTTCTTGATAATTCATTGATCATAAGAAATAGACACGCAAAAGTACAGCGAAAATAGGGTAGAAGCAAACTTTGGACGTCCAAAAAGAGATCGTGGGTGAGGAAAGTGATCTTTTCGGACGGATAAATTTTGTCAAGCCTCACAAGATCTTATATTTGCAGCTTCGAAAAACCGCATTCATCGCATGGCTCGGTGAAACTCATCGCTATGTATAAAATTTACTCTTACTAATGATACACGATTTAGGTATTATCATGCTCACAGCCGGCATCATCAGTCTGCTGTTTAAGTTCTTGGGGCAGCCCGTAGTGCTCGGCTACATCATTGCCGGCATTTTTGTGGGACCTTATGTCTGCGGCGCAAGTTGGGTGAGCAATCCAGAGAGCGTAGACACGTGGGGACAGGTGGGCGTCATATTCTTGCTCTTTGCCCTCGGCTTGGAGTTCAGTTTCAAGAAACTCTTGCAAGTGGGAAGCACCGCCATCATCAGTACCCTTGTCATCGTTGTGGGAATGATGACAACGGGCTTCCTTGTGGGACGACTCATGGGTTGGAGCGACATCAATGCACTGTTCTTAGGTGGAATGCTTTCGATGTCTTCTACCACGATTGTCTTTAAGGCGCTCGACGACTTGGGATTACGCCAACAACAATTTGCCCGTTTGTGCTTCGGCATCCTCATCGTCGAAGATCTTTTCGCCGTTGTACTCATGGTCTTGTTGGCATCAATCGCGGTGAGCAATACATTCGAAGGAGGCGAGATGTTGCTGCAAGTGGCTAAGCTCGGTGCTTATTTGCTCTTCTGGTTTGTCTGCGGGATCGCGCTCATCCCTTCGCTGCTGAAGCGGTGCAAGCGTTATCTGAATGACGAAACTATGACGATCCTCTCCTTGGGTCTCTGTCTCGGTATGGTTCTTTTGGCCAAAGGTGCCGGATTCAGCGAAGCCCTCGGTGCCTTCGTGATGGGCTCCATCTTGGCGGAAACGGTCGAGGCGGAGCATATTGAGCGTTTGGTGAAACCCATTAAAGATCTCTTCGGCGCCATCTTTTTTGTCTCGGTGGGTATGATGATCGATCCCTCATTGTTGGTACGCTACGGTTGGCCGATCGCCTTACTTACGGTCGTCGTGATTGTCGGACAAATCATCTTTGCCTCTTTAGGCTGCATCCTCTCAGGGCAACCGCTCAAGGTGGCGATGCAAAGTGCTTTCTCACTGACACAAATCGGCGAATTTGCCTTCATCATTGCCAACTTTGGTGAGTCGTTACACGTTACGGAGAGTTACCTCTATCCGGTGGTTGTGGCGGTCTCCGTCATCACTACATTCTTGACGCCCTACATGATCCGTTTGGCAGAACCGGCGTATGGCGTAGTCTGCCGTATCTTGCCACAATCTTTTCAACAGCGCTTGGAGCGTTATGCGCAGGGACGCAACATTATTACTGTACAAAGTGTATGGCGACGTTTACTACACAAGGTGCTCACGACGCTCGTGATCTATTTAGTGTTAAGCCTCTTTGTGGTCGTGCTATACTTCCAATATGTTTCCACCCCGGTCGTCGATTTGCTATCGATGTGGCTCCCCGAATGGCTCGGTCGATTGAGCAGCTTAGGGCTCTTGTTGCTGTGCGTGTCGCCGTTCCTCTACAAGATGGCTACCGGGCAGTTGCGTTGTCCCGAAGCGATGCAGTTATGGAATATGGGCAACTACAATCGTGGCTCATTGGTGGGCTTGATCTTGCTGCGTGTGTTGCTTGTCACCGGCGTTGTAATCTTTGCTATCTCGCGCCTTTTCACTCTGACTTACGGCGTTTTAGTCGGCGTCTCAGTTATTATTGTTTGGGGATTGCTGTATTCCAAACGAATACGGCATCAATCGTCGCAAATGGAACAACGTTTCTTGCGCAATCTTTCGGCGCGTGAGGTAGCGCAAAATCGGCAACGTCCTGTACGTCGTGAATTCGAGCAACGTCTGCTGTCTTATGATCTGCACATTGCTGACTTCGAGCTCTCAGCCGATTCCACTCTCTGTGGCAAGATGTTGATGGAACTAAATTTGCGTAAGAATATAGGAGTCAACATCGTACGCATCGTACGCGGCGGTTACAATGTCAATGTGCCCGGAGGCAAGGAACGACTCTATCCTTATGACCACTTGGTAGCGTGCGGCAACGACCGTCAGATAGCTGACTTCCAAGCGATGTTGGAACAGGCGGATCGCCAAGGCAAAGCCCGTTCGGATGATGCCGCCGAGACGCGCCGCATCCCCGTTTCGTTGGAACACTTATGCGTTACGGAGTCGATGCACCTCTGTGGTAAGACTATTGCCGAAAGCCACATTCGTGAGGAGGCAGCGTGCTCCGTGATCGGCATTGAACGCGGCGACGAGATGCTGATGAATCCCGATCCCAATATTCGCTTCGAGGTGGGCGATGTGGTAATCTTGGCGGGCGAGACCCATACTATCGAGCACTATGAGTTTTAAGCCATTAATCTATGATTTCTCACTAAGCTCTCACTAAGCTAATGTTTTAGATATGAAATTGCACGTTATCTTTACAGGTCGTACCGTCGGCAAGATGTTTCAAGACGCTATAGCGGATTATGCCGCACGCATACCGCATTATTTGCCTTTTACGCTCGAAGAGCTACCCGATCTGCGCAATGCCCGTAACCTCACTGAGGAGCAGCAGAAAGAGCGCGAAGCCGATATGCTACTCAAGAGCTTGGCGCCCGGCGACGTCTTGATCCTCTTGGATGAGCGCGGACGTGAATATACTTCGCGCCAGTTTGCCGAATTTATAGAGCAGAAGACCCACAGCGTCAGCCGCCGTTTGATCTTCCTGATCGGAGGGCCTTACGGTTTCTCGCCGCGTATCTATGCCGCGGCGCAAGGACAGATATCTCTCTCCAAGATGACTTTTTCGCACCAAATGGTACGCCTCTTCCTGATGGAACAGCTCTATCGGGCTTGCACGATCATGAAGGGAGAACCGTATCATCACGATTGAATAAACAACGCGGCGACGAACTGGATAAGGGCGTCGCCGCGTTCTTGTATTAAGCCGCTTCCTTTTTGTTCGGAAATCCGTGAAAGACAGTCGTAATCCCAAAGAATAAAGCGAAAATATTACCTCTTGGAATGCCCATCGAAAAGAGGGACAAAAAAAACTTGAACCGTTCCCGAAAAATAGATTTTTAAGTGGGAGAGGAGCCGAAACTGTTCTCCCCAAGAGCCCCCGAAAGAATGCTTTAAGAAAAATGAGAGAGATTAAGATTCGCGCCGCGAACCTTCTGAAATCGTCGCAAATTATGAATTAGTAAGATTATTTCCTCTCATCGTCTAAAATACAAGCTATTATGACACGAATTCTGCATCTCTCGGCGCTTCTGTTGAGCATCTGGCTACTGATCTCGGTTTCTTACGACGTCCTGCATCACGTGGACTATTGGGCATCGCGTGGCTGGTATCTGCTGATTTGCGCATTACTCTTGGGCGATTTTCTATTGCTGTGGCGAAACGCACCGGATAAACGTTGTTTTTGGCGCTCTCAGTGGCCGTTGCTGATTGTTTCGTTGCCTTTGTCGTTGGTAGCAGACTTGTTGTTGGAACCACGTCACCCCGAATTTTATCATCTGTTGCGCTTTTTACCCCTGATTCGTGGCTTCTTTTCGCTCTATGTGATCATCGGTTGGTGGGTGAGTAGTCTGCGCGGGCAGATGTTGCTTACCTATCTGTTTGTTTCGGCTTGCGTGGTCTATTATACGTCACTTTTGTTCTATAATTGCGAGTTGAAGTATAATCCTGCGGTCAACGATTATGCCGATGCCCTGTGGTGGGCTTCGATGAACTTCACCACCATAGGATCGAACATCATAGCCGTGAGCGTGGTCGGCAAGGTGCTCGGCGTCTTGATGGGCTTCTGTGGTATGATGATGCTCCCGGTTTTCACTGCCTTCTACATGAGTGTGCTTAATAGGAGAGGAGACGATTGAAAACATAGGCTTTCTCTCCGCCTAAACAGAAGCCTCCTTGCCACAATGGATTTTTAGCAGCCACGGAGTGGAATGCTCCGACTTCTTGTGTGTCGTTTCGCGTCGATAGGGGACGGGAAGCGACATTTGTTTTTGCACGAGAAACGCGATGTGTCG
>CAZGZL010000077.1:0-9668 GCA_964530595.1 uncultured Prevotellaceae bacterium
AAAAACGCTGTAAAGAGGCGCATAATTGGAAAAATCATTTAATTTTGCCCGGTGAAATAACACAAAGGAAAAGAATACTACAAACACAAAAAAAATTGAGATAGCCTTATGATACCTAAAGCAGATGAATTCCATCTACCTGTGTTGCGAACATTCGGAAATGGAAGAGAATGGTTTGGTCAAGATGTATGTTCCAATGTGATTAGAATAATGCGATTTACCGAGGAGGATCTAAATACCATGACCAAAGAAGGGAGCAAGACACAGATTTCCGACAGATGTTACTGGGCTATGTTTCATTTGAAGGAATTTGGTTTATTATTTACCCCTCGCAGGGGATATTATCAAATTACGCCTGCTGGCTTAGATTTATTGAATCGGTTTAAATTGCCATGCTTAACAGTACAGTATTTAGAGGAACATTATAGAATGCTAAAAAATGGAACCTCTACAACATCGAAGAATTCTCAAGTAAATCATAATGTAGAAGAGCAGAATCCAAGCTCTGAAAAGTCGTGTATTTTGGAAATTCATAATTTCCAGAATTTAACATTGGAGGATGTGAATGCACAGATCCGATTGCTTCAAAAGATGGGAAATAAGATTCCAGATGAATTCTTGAAATGGCAAAGTACATTGGAAAACAGATTGTTAGAAAATTTACTTCCAAAACTAAAAGAAATTGTTTTCCCTGAACTATCTCAGATAGAAAACAGAGTGACAATCGCATTGGATTACGATCCGAATGAAGATCTAAAGATCCGTATTGTTCGCAGATGATCACCTCCGAATCCGCTACACGAACCACCTATTCCCTAATGATTTTCAAAAAAATGTAACGCACTCACAGCCAGCTCTGCAAAAAGCGTGGGTGAGTTGTTGCATCTAACAAAAGATATCTATCTTTACGTATCACACCCCAATATGATCGGTACCTATTATGCGTCAACTGAAAATTACAAAATCTATTACCAATCGAGAGGACGCCTCGCTCGAAAGATACCTACAGGAGATCGGTCACGAAGAATTGATCACTGTAGATGAAGAGGTCGAGTTAGCTCAGAAAATCCGTCGCGGAGATCGCGCGGCGTTGGATCGCCTCACACGCGCCAACCTACGTTTCGTAGTCTCGGTAGCTAAACAGTATCAGAATCAAGGACTCAGCCTACCTGACCTCATCAACGAGGGTAATTTCGGACTGATCAAAGCCGCTGAAAAATTCGACGAGACGCGAGGTTTTAAGTTTATTTCATACGCCGTATGGTGGATTAGGCAATCCATCTTGCAAGCCTTGGCGGAACACTCGCGTATTGTCCGTTTGCCGTTGAATCAAGTCGGCTCTCTGAACAAAATCTCGAAAGCGTTTTCTCGTTTTGAGCAGACCAACGAGCGACGCCCTTCACCCGAAGAATTGGCGTCGGAATTGGATCTGCCGACAGAAAAAATCATAGAGTCGATGAAGTCCTCCGGGCGTCACGTCTCTATGGACGCTCCGTTGAGCGACAGCGAGGGCAATAGCCTCTTAGATCTGTTGCCCAATGCCGATAGTCCGGTGGCAGATCGACGACTGATGAACGAATCGCTCTCGCAAGAGGTCGCCACAGCCATGAGTGTCCTTTCGGAGCGCGAGCGACAGGTGCTCCGTATGTTTTTCGGTATAGACTGTCAGGAGATGACGTTAGAAGAAATTGGCGCTCAATTAGGTTTGACGCGCGAGCGAGTGCGCCAAATCAAAGAAAAAGCGATTCGCCGCTTGCGGAGTAATCAAAAGAGCTTAGCGTTGAAAGATTATTTAGGCTGATCTGCCGCATCGGGGTACAGTATGTACCGAGCGCGCATTCGGCGATAGCTTTCTAATTCCTCTTGCCATGAGGCGCGAATCTCCTCGGCACTTACACCCGCAGCAATCTGTTCGCGTAGAGTCTCACTGCCCGCCAATAGATCGAAGAAGTTACTCGCGGTAATCCACCGCGAGCGACCGAGTTGCATCGCTGCGTCTAATAGATAGTTCAAGCTGAAGCCCACAGGGGCATCCTCGTGTCGTAAGTCGCGCCCGTGACAAGTCTGTCCGTTCTGCAACGGGACACTGTTGCCGAGGCGAGTGTGTGGAGTAAAGCTGAAGGAGCCGCGCATCGCGGGATGTCCGTACACCTGAAACGGAAAATCGGTGCCACGCCCCACGCTGACTTGAGTCCCCTCGAAGAGACAGAGCGAGGGATAGAGCGCCACTGCCTGCGCGTTGGGAAGGTTGGGAGAGGGGGCAACGGGTAGCTCGTAGCGGTCGCCGTGTTGCCAACCGCTGCAAGGCACGACGTTGAGTGTCGGCGCCGAGGCGTTCAACCAACTTTCGCCGATCATCATCTGTGCCAACTCGCCTAAAGTGCATCCATGGAGCAACGGCACAGGAATAATGCCGACAAATGAAGTGTGGGCAGCGTCCCGCATCGGACCGTCGATGGTGTCGTTGGGATTAGGTCGATCCAATACAACGACGGGAATGTTGGCTTCGCCGCAGGCTTGCAGCACGTAGTAGAGGGTAGAGAGATAAGTATAGAAGCGGGTGCCGACATCTTGCAGATCAAAAAGCACTATATCTAAGCCGGAGAGCCATTCGGCACGCGGCTTTTTGTCTCGCCCATAGAGGGAGTAGACCGGAAGCCCCGTAATCGAATCTATACTATTCCCGATCCGTTTTCCTGCATCCGCGGTGCCTCGATAGCCATGTTCCGGCGCCATAAGACAAGCTACGCGTACCCCTGTCGCCAACAGGGTGTCCGGCAGTGGACAGAGCGTTCCGTCTGAACGATGCACGACGGAGGTCTGATTGACTACAAGTCCCACGTTGCGCCCTGCTAACTGCGGTACATAACACTCCATACGTTCCGCCCCTGTACGTACCTGCGCTATGACGGATGTCGGATTAAAAGCAGGGAGGAGTAGCGCTATAAAGCTTGGTAGCCACTTCAAAGAGCGGCGATGAGCTTTGGCGTAGCGTGGGACGAGTAACGACAATGTATTCATAGTGATATGTGTCGGTAAGTGGTTTTTAACGAGGCAAAAATATGGTTTATTGAACAATATACCAACAAATCCCGCTGAGCATCTTTTCAGAACATGCTGAGCGGGATTTGTTGGTATTGTTTCGATACAGCTTAACGGTGCTTCGTGACACCGATTAGCTGAACATATTTTTCAATTTCTGGCGGAAACGCTGAATGATTGAGGGCGAAGTCTTGAAATGTTGACGGTCGCGCATACTCTCGATGAGCTTCTTCTCCTCCGCGTCGAGCGCCTCGGGTACATAGACCGAAATGTTGACGATCAACTCGCCGCGTCCGTAGTGATTGACGGTGGGAAGCCCCTTGCCCGGATAACGCTGTACCGTGTTGGGTTGGGTGCCTGCCGGGATCTTCACCTTCATCGTCCCCTCAACCAACGGTATTTCTACCTCACCACCTAAGGCAGCTGTCGGGAAGTCGAGCAGCAGGTTGTAGATCAACTGATCATCGTGGCGGATGAAGTCGTGTTGCTCCTCCTCTTCGATCAGGATGAACAGGTCGCCCGATTCGCCGCCGCGGCGTGCCGCGTTGCCGTAGCCCTGCATGTTGAGTTGCATACCTTGTGCCACGCCTGCGGGGATCTTTACGTCGATGACCTCTTCGCCCATCACCACGCCTTCGCCATTACAGTGCGGACACTTGGTTTTGATGCGCTTGCCCGAACCTTGGCAATCCGGACAAACCGTTTCGGTCTGCATTTGTCCCAAGATGGTACGAACCACCTTGCGAACCCTTCCGGCGCCGTGGCATGTGGGACACGTCTCCATCTCCTTGCCCTCTTTGGCTCCCGTGCCGTTGCAGTGGGTGCACGCCACATATTTTTTCACTTTCAGGTGTTTCTCTACGCCGTTGAGCACATCCGCCAGCGATACCTTGACACGCACGCGGATGTTCGAACCACGTGACGCCGGGGCAGAATCTTCGTCGAAGCTAAAGCCACCGCTGAAGCCACCGCCGAAGAACTGATTGAAGATGTCAAAAGGATTGCCGTGGAAGCCACCTCCGCCGAAGCCACCCTGACCGGGCTCTTCGAAACCGAACTGGTCGTAGCGCTGACGACGTTGAGGATCGCTGAGGCACTCGTAAGCCTCGGCTACCTGTTTGAATTTCTCTTCCGCTTCTTTGTCGCCCGGGTTTTTATCGGGATGATATTTCATAGCCAACCGACGGTAGGCTTTCTTGATGTCATTGTCGGAGGCGTCCTTGCTGACGCCGAGCACTTCGTAATAGTCCTGCTTCTCCATAATATTGTGTGATGTTTATTTTCCGAGGCGCGAAAATAGTCAATTTGCTCGAGACACGCAAATGGGCGCCTGATTTATAGACCGAAAAAGCGACATAGAGCGTCGAAACGTTCTGCTGTGTCAGCCCCAAACTTCAACAACGATTGCCGAGCACGTGCAACGGAGATCTCTTCGTCAGGGTGTGATTTGGAGTAGAATTTGTCAGCAAGACAGATCAGGCGCTCTTCGGCGCTCTCCGGCAGATAGTCTGCTGGAGAAATCGGTAAGTTCTGGCGGCGTACTTCGTCCGCCGTGACGCCGGAACCGGTGTGCCGTTCGCAGATGCGAGCGTAAGGCTCTAAATTGCCTGCTTCGGGATGCGTCGCAGCGTAGTCGCGTAGCATCCGTCCGCCGATGACGCCGTGCGCTATATATGGCTCTGTGCCGTTACAATAGATAGAGGGGGCGTGACACTGCCCAATGCCTACGTCGTGTAGTAACGCGCCGGCGCTCAACACATCGCGATCTAAATGCAAATGGGCGCACGCCGGACTGTCAGCGATGGCTAATGCGCGATCGCGTACCTGTTCGCTGTGATGGATTAAGAGGCGGCGCAGGTCGCCCTCCTCGGGATAGAAATGATAGAGAATTTCGTAGGGAGACATAAGACAAAAGCGTTTGAACGTTGTATGAGGATAGATAATTCTATTGGATAGGACGTGATGTGCTGTTCTTGTTTCAAGCAACGCGGGATTGTTTTATCCCGGCGATCCAGAGCCCAAAAGCGGTGAGTCCACCGTTGACAAGCAGCAATTCGTAGCCCATCTGATAGCCGCCAAAGAGAATCTCCGAATAGCGGCTGAGTAGGTAGCTGAGCACCGGAGCGGCAATGCAAATCAGCGGAATCCAGCGGTCGCGCACGCGTCGCCGTGTGTAGAGTCCGAAAAAGTAAAGTCCTAACAACGGACCATAGGTGTAGCCCGCTATGATGTACACGGCGTCGATGACGCTGTGGTTGCCCACGACGCGGAAGAGGTAGATCAGCAAGCCCATGACTACGGTATTCACCCAATGAATGCGACGGCGAGTGCGCCGCAGTTGTTCCTCGTCTTGCTTGCGGTCGGCGCGCAGTAGGTCGATGGTGACGGTGGTTGTTAGGGCAGTGACGGCAGAACCGGCGCTACTGAATGCAGCGGCTATGAGCCCCAAAACGAAGAGCACGCCAACAACGGTGGGTAGGTAGGAGCCGGCAGCGTTGCCTCCGGTAGCCAACAGCGGAAAGAGTTCGTCACTCTTGTAGCCTATGAGTTGTCCGGCAACATCGCACAAACCCATACGAGCCGCATATTGATAAAGTAGGATTCCTAAAGACAAAAAGAGCAGGTTGACCGGAAGAAATCCGAAACCGTAGCTGATGACGTTCTTCTGTGCGTCGCGGAGCGTGCGGCAAGAGAGGTTTTTCTGCATCATGTCTTGATCTAAGCCGGTCATGGCGATGGTGGTAAACGCTCCTGCTAAAAACTGTTTCCAGAAGTAGCGTTTGTCATCCACGTCGTCAAAGAACCACGTGCGCGTTAGCTCGCTGTCGCGCAGCGTGTGCCACAGCCCTTGCGCGTCCAAGCCCATGGCGCCGCAGATGTAGTAGATGCAGAAAACGACCGCCAAAATCAGCGAGAGGGTTTGCAGCATATCGGTCCACACCAAGGTCTTGACGCCGCCACGTACCGTGTACAGCCAAACGATAAGCATCGTCAATATGATGTTGACAGCAAACGGTATATGCAACCCCTCAAAGAGCACTAATTGCAGTACCAATGCCGTGAGGTACATACGTACGCCACAACCCAAAAATTTAGAGATGAGGAAGAAAATTGCCCCCAAGCGATAGCCCGACGTGCCATAACGTTGCTCCAAATAGCCGTAGATGCTGCACAGCCCTAACCGATAGTATAGCGGGAGCAAAATGTACGCCACTGCGAAATAGCCCGCAACAAATCCCAAGACCATCTGCATATAAGAAAATTGTGCCCCCGCCACCATGCCCGGAACGGATATAAAGGTGACGCCTGAGATGGAGGTACCGATCATGGCAATGGCAACGACATACCAAGGGGATTTGCGTTCTCCTACAAAAAAAGCTTGATTGCCCGCCGAATGATGGCGCGTGGTGAGGTAACTAATAAAGAATATAACGCCAAAGTAAAGCGCGATGATGGCAAGAATCAGTGTAGATGACATGGTTGTTCTCTTTGCTTTCGAAGCGGCAAAGATAGAGCGAAAATGGAGGATTCTGCTTCAAAAAGTCACTTTCTTGTCGTAAAATGGTGAAAATGCCGCACAAAAGGGCTGCCGGAGCGGAAAGTTGCGCTATCTTCGCACATCGAAGCACCCCAGATTGTCGGCAAGTCGATATTCACCGAAAACTGGCTGTGTTCCTATTTTGAACCTGCTACACGATACATGAAGCCATTAGTCTCTGTAATCATATTGAATTGGAACGGCGCTAAACTGTTGCGCCGTTATCTCCCCTCCGTAGTACAATATACTCCCTCCGATTTAGCGGAGGTCATCGTTGCCGACAATGGTTCGACTGATGAGTCGGAAACGGTGGTGCGTAAGGAATTTCCGACCGTGCGTTGGATGCCCTTCGAAGATAATTATGGATTTGCTGCCGGATACAACAAAGCGCTCGATTTGATCGACACCCGCTACTGCGTATTGCTCAACTCCGACGTCGCTCTCACCAAAGACTGGTTGAACCCGTTGGTGGCGTATGCTGAAGCGCATGAGGAGTGTGCTGCACTACAACCCAAGTTGCGCTCCGATCGAGAGCATTCTGCCTTTGAATACGCCGGGGCGGCAGGAGGATTCCTCGATAAATTGGGCTATCCCTATTGTCGCGGTCGTCTTTTCGATACGGTGGAGGAAGACCACGGACAGTATGACACCGTGATCCCTGTGATGTGGGCTACAGGGGCTTGTCTCTTTGTGCGCACTGATTGTTATCGTGAGGTGGGGGGATTGGATGAACATTTCTTTGCTCACATGGAGGAGATAGATTTCTGTTGGCGATTGCGCCGTGCCGGCTATCGCTTGGCGTGCATTCCGCAGAGTGTAGTCTATCACTTAGGCGGAGCGTCGCTCGCCATGGGACATCCCCGAAAAACTTATTTGAACTTTCGTAACTCCATTCTGATGCTTTGGAAGAACTTACCTTCGCAACAACGTTCTCGCCTCTTGTGGCAACGCAAAGTCTTGGATGGGGTGGCAGCCTTACGTTTCCTCATGTCGGGACAGTGGGAGCACGTGCGCGCTATACGTCAAGCGCATCGTGACGCCGGGCAGATGATCGCCCAATACTATTCCGACGAAACGCAAAAAACTCCGACCGCAGAGCGATCGGAGTCTATGGAAGACTTTCGCGAAGCAAAAATCAATATCCTTTGGCAGTACTATCTCTGTCGTCGCAAGAGATATAGCGATCTGAAATAGTCTGCCTCCGGATTATTTCTCAAAGTGGATGTAGTCCACGTCGAGCCAACCACCGTCATTCTTCTGACCGGGACGACAGCTGAAGAAACCGACTTTAGCACCGATCCACTTGCCCGGTTGCGCTTGGAACTCTTCGCCGAGCGGCTCAAACTTCTTTCCGTCCAAACTATAATAGAAACGACACATTGTGGCGTTGACGTCTTGTTTGCGCGACTTGCCTTGGACAACTACTCGAAGCCATACGTCTTGCGTGCTGACACGCGCTGCCGGAACCTTCATCGGAACCGTCGTCGACGCATATTTCGCCGTATAGGGAGTTTCTCCGGTGACGCTCTTCAATGAGACCTCGGCTACCACTTTTTCCTCTTTACCCTTCAGTGCGTTCTTGCACACTACTTGTTGCAGTACAAAACCATCGGCTGTGTCCACAATTTTCAGTGCGGCGTAGTCTTGCCCCATCATGATCAGACCTGCGTTCTCTCCACGCGGCTTAAATTCGGGATTGGGGGTAAAAGTCACTTTGGCAGTCGCTTTGAAATTTTCTGTCGGCAACTTTTGCAAAAGTAGGTTTGGACAATCGCTCAAGTTCTTATAATTGGCTCGATTTTCCACCGTGTAGAGGCGCAGACGGCTGTGAGCTGCATCAGTGTAATACCAATAGTGGCTGGGCAGTCCGTGCCATTGCCATTGCAGACCTAAGCTGTTGCTGTCAAATTCATCGTCTTCGTTGGGTTGGAAGTTGCCGGACGATTTGAGATTGGGCTTGCGGTATTCTTCCACCGCGTCGCCGACGCCATCACCGTCTTTGTCGACGCCGATTACCGGCCAGTCGTTGACCCACGTCATGGGTTGCAGGTGCACCACGCGACCGTAAGCGTCTTTGTCTTGGAAGTGGATAAACCAATCTTCACCCTCTGCTGTATCGACCCAAGCACCTTGGTGCGGACCATTGATCTTGCTCTTGCCTTGAGCCATCACCACACGCTCCTCGTAGGGACCATAGGGATTCTTGGAGCGAAGTACCACTTGCCAACCTGTCGGCACGCCACCGGCGGGGCTCATGATGTAGTAATACTCGCCGCGTTTGTAAAATTTGGTGCCTTCGATGGTGGGTTGCGTCTCATGACCGTCGTAGACGATGCGGCTCGGACCGATTACTCGTGTCCCGTCGGGCGACATCGGCGCCACAAAGAGAACGCTCTTCACTCCGGCACGGCTACCGGCACAACCGTGCGAGAGATACGCATTTCCGTCCTCGTCCCACAACGGGCAGCAGTCGATGAGACCTTTGCCCTCCTTGACCATCACTACCGGATCCCACACGCCGCGGGGATCTTTGGTCTTCGTCATGAATAGTCCGCGATCCGGATCGCCGCAATAGATGTAAAATTCACCGTTGTGATAACGGATCGAGGGCGCCCATACCGCATTTCCGTGTTGTACATAAGTGTCCCAGTCCAATTCGCCCGTTCCGGCGGGGTACTGATCCAACAGTGCCGCGCCGATGATCTCCCAGTTCACCAAGTCGGTAGAATGCAAAATTTGCAAGCCGGGGAAGCAGTTGAACGACGAAGAGGTCATGTAGAAGTCGTCCCCGACGCGGCAAACATCCGGGTCTGAGTAGTCAGCGTCAATGATCGGGTTTCGGTAGCGTCCATTCGATAGATTTGGGTTCCACGTCTTGGAGGGAGTTTGGGCCAAAAGCTCCAAAGCGCCCGGCAGCAAAGAGGCTGTCAAAGCGGCTGTAAGCAATATTTTCTTCATGTATAAAGGATTAAATAAGTTAGTATCTTAAAACTGTTTGGGCAAAAGTACGGGATTTTTTTTGAATTTCTGTTGCGTAGACTACAAAATGTATGTAATCTTTGCCGAAGTTTTTTGTTTTACTTACAAC
>CAZGZL010000078.1:0-9547 GCA_964530595.1 uncultured Prevotellaceae bacterium
CAAGGGCAAGAAGAATACCACTCCGATGAACATTACCATCGAAGGTATTGGTGAGGATGCAGCCATTTGGGGCTTCGGCATCTTGTTGCGTAATGCTCTGAGCGTAGAGCTCCGTAACTTTGCCGTTATGCTGTGCATGGACGACTGCATCTCTGTCGACACAGACAATAGCCACTTGTGGATCCACAATTTGGACCTTTTCTATGGTCAGTCCGGTAGCGCTTCAGATCAAGCTAAGGGTGACGGTACGGTGGACATCAAATCCGACTCCAAGAACGTCACCGTCTCTTACTGTCACTTCTGGGACAGCGGTAAGTCGTCTCTCTGTGGTATGAAGAGCGAGAGCGGTCCGAACTGGATCACATACCACCACAACTGGTTCGACCATTCAGATTCACGCCACCCGCGCATCCGCACGATGAGCGTACACATCTACAACAACTATTACGACGGCAATTCCAAGTACGGTGTCGGCGTAACGAGCGGTGGCAATGCCTTTGTAGAGAACAACTACTTCCGTCACTGCAAATATCCGATGATGATCTCTAAGCAGGGAAGTGACCTTCTCGATCCCGACGGAAAGGGAACCTTCTCTGGCGAAGAGGGCGGTATGATTAAGTCTTTCGGCAACTACATCGTCAACGCAACCTCTTACATCAAGCACACCGCCAATGCAACGAGCTTCGATGCTTATGAGGCTACCTCTCGCGACGAGCAAGTTCCGGCTTCCTACACTTCAGTCAGCGGCGGACATGCCTATTCCAACTTCGACACAGACGCTTCATTGTTCTATAGCGACTACACTTTGGACGAAGCTGAAAATGTTCCGGCAATCGTCACAGGAACCTATGGCGCAGGTCGTATGGGTCATGGTGACTTCCAGTGGACGTTCAACAACGCGACAGAAGACACCAACTACGCAGTGATCACCGAATTGAAGAAAGCCCTCGAAAGCTATACCTCGACGTTGAAGGGATTCTACGGTCAGACCATCAACAGCGGCAATAGCGGTGACAATAACGGTGGCGACGTCGATCCCGGCACAGGCGATGTTGATCCCGACACTCCGGAGACGCCCGACACACCGGCTACCGAAGGTGACATGGTTTGTGTCTTCACCGGTCAGAAGATTTCGAACACGACAGACTTCACCATCAGCGGTAATTGCTCAAATTCTAAGGGTTCGGCTACCGTAGACGGCGTTACATACACAGAATGCCTCAAGATGGAGTCTGCAACTTCGATCAAGTTCACCACGACGGCTACAGCTACGTTGAAGGTGGTCTTCGCATCAACCGAGACGGTCAGCATCAAGATCGACGGTAAGAAGACGACAGATGCTACTACCAACGTCCTCGAAACAACGTTGGAAGCTGGCGAGCACGAATTGACAAAGGCTGATTCGCGCAACGTCTTCTACATTGGCGTATTCTACAACAATAGCGGTGCTACCGCATTGGATCGCATCGAGACAGAACAGGGAGCAGTACGCAACGGCATTTATGACCTTCAGGGTCGCAAATTGAACACCGTAACACGTCCGGGTCTCTACATCATCGACGGTAAGAAGAGCTTCGTGAAGTAATCTTTCTGTCACGGCAATAAATCAAACAATAAGCCCCGGTACTGCACCTGCAGCGACCGGGGCTTTTCTTTAACCTACAATCCAATGAATAACGATACTACACTCAACACCGCCGCTGAAATTCAGGAGGCGATGAGTGCCTTGGCGAACGAAGCGCAGCGTGCTATCTTGATGGGCTTCTTCAAGACTGCTCCGGGACAATATGGAGCCGGCGATCAGTTTCTTGGGCTCAAAGTTCCACAGACGCGCAGCATCGTACGCCGTGCTGAGCAACTTCCACCGCGCGAGATAGAACGCCTCCTGCAAAGTCCGTGGCACGAAATGCGTCTCTGTGGGCTGCTGATTGTGGTGCGCCGTATGGAACACGCCTTGCATCCCACAAAAGGATCGACTATCGCCGCCAAGGAATGGGCGCACTTCTATTTGGAGCATTTGGACAGCGTCAACAACTGGGATTTGGTAGACCTCTCTGCCCCCTACATCTTGGGGGCATGGCTTGCACAGCCTATGGCAGACGGTAGTCCGCGCGATCGCATCATCTTGGATCGGTTGGCTGTGAGCGGATCGTTGTGGCGGCAGCGCGTCGCCATCGTCGCAACGTTAGGACTGATTCGCCGGGGCGAAACGTTAGACACACTCCGCTTGGCAGAACGGCTCCTCACCCACCCACACGACTTGATACACAAAGCGGTGGGCTGGATGCTGCGCGAAGTGGGCAAAAAAGAGATCGGAGCCCTGCGTGGATTCCTGCAAGCTCACGCTCACGAAATGCCCCGCACGGCTCTGCGCTACTCCATCGAACGTATGACGCCTGAGGAGCGAAAGGAATGGATACAACGATAGCTCCCGCCGTCACCGGGGAGCTTTCAGGTAGAGATAGTAGGCGATCACCGCAAAGACGATGTTCGGCAACCAGACAGCAAAGACGACAGACATCTCTCCGCTCACCGCGAAGGTAGATGAGACCGTTTGAAACAAGATGTAAATGAAGCTCAATACCAATCCGATACCGATATTGACTCCCATACCGCCCTTAACCTTGCGCGAGGAGAGAGAAACACCGATCAACGTCAAGATGTAAGAGGTGGCAATAGCCGCCCAACGCTTGTGATATTCTATTTCGAAATCCTTGATGTTACCCACACCTCGGAACTGTTGTTTGTCAATGTAGACTTGCAACTCCGGTGTGGTCATCTTCTCACAGTCGTTTTTGGAGATGATGATGTCTTCGGGCGCAATGGTGATGGTGGAATCAAGGGCTGCACCGGTGACAAGCGTTTCACCGGTGTCGGTGATGGTGCGGATCTGATAATCCGTGATGTGCCAGAGATAGTCACCCTGATAGACGGCGCGATCGGCAGTGAGACGAGAGACCAACTGTTTGCCCTCGAATTTCTCTAACGCAAAGCCCGTACCGGTCTGCTTCAGCTTGTTGTAATTGTTGAAATAAGCCACAACGCCGGGCTCCACCATGAATTGGTTGTTATTCTGCACCTTGGTCTCCTTGTCGCGGATGTAATGGTTGCGAAACTCGATGCGTTTGATGTTGGCTTTGGGAATAATGAAGCTATTCAGCGAAAAAGTAAAGAGGGCGATCACCGTTGCCGAGATCAGATAGGGACGCAACAGGCGATTGAAGCTGATACCACTCGCCAACATCGCTATAATCTCAGAATTGCCTGCCAACTTAGAGGTGAAAAAGATCACCGCTACAAAGACGAACAGCGGACTGAAAAGGTTGGCAAAGTAGGGAATATAATTCAGGTAATACTGAAAGATGATGGCTTTCCAAGGCGCCTCGTGTGCCGTGAATTTATCCATATTCTCGTTATAGTCCAAAACGATGGCGATAGACAAAATGAGAACAATCGTAAAGACATACGTGCCTAAGAACTTCTTAATAATATACCAATCTATTTTCTTCATTCTGAAGAGGACGTTTATTCTAAAAACTCGGCGAAGATACGTCATCTTGACCTAAAAAACAAAAGCTCTCCCCACGAAATCACCGTGTTGGTGACAAACAGCAACTTTTTGAGAGCATCACACGCGCGTGGCGCTGAAAAACGAAAGAGGAAGTTACACCCCGGACGAGATGTAGCTTCCTCTCATTTAATATAGGAATTTTGAGATCTTCAGATCAATTTTCGGCTATATAATCGTAACCGAAAAGGATACTGTTGAGACCGCTCTCATTGAACTTACGATTCAAGAGGGACAGATACTTACGGTACTGAATAGTAGTCATCAACGGCTTTACTGCGCCCAAGTTGTTGAATACCATCTCGGTCAGCTTTTCCTGACGTTTTTCAGGAGCGACCTGAGACAGCCGAGTTACGCCCTTCTTCAGATCTTTGCCCGCCATATTTACAAGGGCGGCGTCATCAGCATCGAGCTTTAACTCTCTAACGACCTCGCGAATATTCAAGTTGAGATCGAAACTTGCTGTTTCAGTACTGCTGACATTAGCAAAACACTTGGCAACCATCATAGTTGCGAACAATAACACAAATACCTTTTTCATAACAATAACACAATTAAAATTATACCTTAAATAATTGCTATTAAGAAAATGTCCGGTTTATTTTTGACAATGCAAAGGTATAGCCTTTTTCATCCATTGCAATCATTTTGCGCTCATTTTCTTCATTTTAGGCTCATTTTACTTGTGTTTTGACCGCTACGCTTATCAAAAGCGCCGTATTTTGTGTAACTGTTTGCACAAATTCATTACTCTTCCGGTTGGAACATCGGATCCCAAGCCGGGAGGAGGATTGCTTCCTGCTGTAACAGAGCACGATACTTGTCAGACAAATACTTGCGGTTGACGACTAAACGGAACATATATTCGTCAAACCACTGATCGGTCATGATCAAATGCCCTTTCCAACCGGAAGCCGCGCCCCAACTGTTCTCCACCAACCATTTGCCGACTTTCTGCGTTGTTGTGTCAACCACATCGACGCCGACCAAGGTCATGGCGTGGCTGGAGGCACTGGCGTGCGTCCGAATACGTTGTTCCTTGTTCATCGTGAACGAAGTACCTAATAGCGAAGCATAATCATAATTGTCCAAGTCCAAAGTCCCTGAGGCAGAGTAGAGATACTTGCCCACGTCGCAAGAGAAGTACATCGCAGCCGAATCGCGAATCGAGGCGATTGCCATCGGCTTGATCTCCTCGATCGGCAGATTCAGATACGTCCAGTCATGTCCGTCATAAGTGTGGCGGTCGTAGTCTATTTTATACATATTATAATAAGGGCGCGTCGGGTCGTTCATCAGCATCACATAGTCTGCCGTCAAATCTTCACCCCAGAGGGCTGCGTAGAATTCTTTCGGCGTGTACTGCTCCGTAGCGATCACTTTGCCCGAAGCATCGCGGCGTTTCCAAGAGAATTGCGTCGTGGGCACGCCATACGCTAACGTCAGGATGTGATAGACTTCGGCAAGCATTTCCACTTTCTGTTGCTCCAACTTCTTGACAGACGCACCCTTGGCGGCTGCATCACGTAGCTTCAGACCGTCCTCACGTAGCTTCAGTGCCAAAAGGTGGCTGATACGCGAAGTATTCTCGCTCGAATAGGTTTCGGGCATCGCCTCCTTAGGCACTACACCATATTTCATTACCAAGTCGGCTACGCCGGTAAAGGTACCACCATCGCTCAGCGGATTCTGGAAAAGCCAATCTACCATACGGTCGTCCATTGCTTTGCTGCGCGTGTCGATCACCCCTTGCAAGAACAAGTTAGATTTCTCTAATTGATCGTAAAAGAAGAGATAGACCTGCGAAAGCTCCAATTCGGGCAAATTCAGACGATTGATAGCCGCTGCGCGAAGGACGTTCATCCCCGTGAAGAGCCAACAACGTCCGCTCGACTTCTGATCCGTGATGCCTTTGCTCGGAACGCGATCGGAGAAGTCACCGTCCACCGAAAGTCGTGTCACATTAGCGGCTGCCAATTTATTCAGGTCGGTAGTTGCCATCGCGTTACGCAACGCGCGCACCGCAGCAGACTCCTCCTGCTGTCCTACTATCTGTTGCAAAACTTCGGGGGTAATCGCGGTCTGCGCGGAGACTGTTGCCGCCGACCCTAAGAGGGCACATCCCCCCATCATGCCGATCCAAAAAGTATGTTTCTTCATAAATTTATAGAATTTACAAGTGTAAAGTTAATCAGTTTACTCCAAATGAACCGAGAATCGGCACCGAAACCGAACAATTTAAGAAAAAAACACACTGAATTTCATTTCAGTACCGCAGAATCACTATCTTTGCCACAAACTACGGAGCGAAGCCGCATCCCGCAGCAACGGGTTATGCGCTCCGTGCCGAGTAGCGAATAATCTGCTACAAATAGAAATCGACTTTACATCTTATATTCAAACCAATCAATACCCCTACCCTATATGGAAAATGAGGAACTATTAAAAGAAGTGACAGCCAAGGCGCAAACTTGGTTGGGCAACGGCTTTGACGCCGAAACACGCAAGGAAGTTCAGGCTATGTTGGATAATGCCGACAAGACCGACCTGATCGAGAGTTTTTACCGTGTGTTGGAGTTCGGCACAGGAGGTCTGCGCGGCATTATGGGCGCCGGCACCAATCGCATGAACAAGTACACCGTAGGTATGGCTACGCAGGGCTTGGCAAATTATTTGCACAAAGCATTCCCCAACAAGCAGCAAATCAGCGTCGTTGTCGGACATGACTGCCGCAACAACAGCCGCTTCTTTGCCGAGACGGTAGCAGACATCTTCTCTGCCAACGGCATCTTCGTCTACCTATTCGAAAGTCTGCGCCCCACTCCGGAAATCTCTTTCGCTATCCGCGAATTGGGTTGCCAGAGCGGTGTGAACATCACAGCCAGCCACAACCCCAAAGAATATAACGGCTACAAGGCTTACTGGGAGGACGGCGCACAGGTGCTCAGTCCTCACGACACCGGTATCATCGACGAGGTGAACAAGGTGCAAGTGGAGGATATTAAGTTCAACCGCAACGCCGACCTCATCAAGATCATCGGCGGCGACATGGATATTGTGTACTTGGACGCTGTACGCAGCGCACGCATTGATCCCGAAGTCATCAAACGTCACGAAGACCTGAAGATCGTTTATACACCAATCCACGGCACAGGTCGCGTCATCATTCCTGCGTCTCTGCGCTATCGGGGCTTCAAAAATGTCACCGTAGTACCTGAGCAGATGGTGATTGACGGCAACTTCCCCACCGTAGTTTCACCAAATCCGGAGAATGCTGAAGCTTTGACTTTAGCGCTGAATCTCGGCACCAAGATCGATGCCGATCTCGTGATTGCCTCCGATCCAGACGCTGACCGCTTGGGTATCGCTTGCCGCGACGACAAGGGCGAGTGGGTACTCATCAACGGCAACCAGACGTGCATGATGTATAGCTATTACATCATCACCAACATGAAGAAGTTAGGTAAGTTGAAGGGCAATGAGTTCTTAGTCAAGACAATCGTGACTTCCGAATTGATCCGCAAGATCGCCGACCGCAATCACGTGAAACTTTACGACGAATACACCGGTTTCAAGTGGATTGCCTTCCGCATCCGCGAGTTGGAGGGCAAGGAGAAGTATATCGGCGGCGGCGAAGAGTCTTACGGCTTCTTGCCTTACGACAAGGTGCGCGACAAGGATTCACCGGCATCCGTCTCCCTCATTGCCGAAATCGCAGCATGGGCTAAAGACAACGGCATGACCCTCTTCCAACTGCTCCAACAGATCTATGTAGATTACGGATTCCAGAAGGAAAAAGCAATCTCCGTAGTGAAACCCGGCAAGAGTGGCGCTGACGAGATCAAGGCCATGATGGATAACTTCCGCCAGAACCCGCCCAAAGAGATTGGTGGCTCTCCGGTGGTGACGATCAAGGACTACAAGACCTTGCAGCAGACCGACGTTGCGACAGGCGCTGTCTCAGCGTTGTCGATGCCGACCACGTCGAATGTGCTCCAATACTTCACGGCAGATGGCACCAAGATCTCGGTTCGTCCTTCGGGCACAGAGCCTAAGATCAAGTTCTACTGCGAAGTTCCCGCAGAGATGAAGACACGCGAAGATTACGCCGCTGCAAATGCCGCAGCCGACGCGAAGCTGAAGCTTGTCTGCGCAAGTTTGGGCATCTGATTTTAAGACAAGTCCCGCTATCGAATGTTTCGGTAGCGGGACTTTTTTTGTATCTCTTGTGCGGTGCACACAATCAATGACGAGCGCCGCCGAGCGACTCCTCCAAACGGCGATAAACTTCAACACTGAAGGTCTTACCCACAGGGAGGCTCTTGTTGATTTTAGAGAGCACCACCTCCGAACGTGTATATTTAGCAATGCGGCTAAGCGCAACTAAATAAGAGCGGTGGATGCGGATAAACTCTGCCGGAGGGAGCAACGACACCAGATGTTGCAGCGTTACCTTGGAGGTAACAGCTCTGCCGTCCGTCAGATGCACCCGGACGTAATTATCCAACGACTCGACATAGAGAATGCTCTCTACGGCGATCGTGACATTCTTGTACTCCGATTTTAGCGTGATATGCTGTCCCGCCGCCTCCGATTGCGACAGCAGGTCGTGCATCTTGTGCCATTCTTCCGCCCGATCGAGTGCTCGTGTCAGCTGCTCATAGGAGTAGGGCTTGCGCAGCAAGCCCACGACGTTCACTTCGAAATAGTTGGGAGCATAACTTGGATGAGCCGTCGTAAAGATTAGGCAGCAAGTGGCAGGGAGACGAAAGGCGGTCTCCAATCCTTTTTCAGAATCCGGCTCAATGTTCAAGATCACCACATCGGGCTGTTCCTGCTGTATGCGCACCATGGCACGTTCCGGCGAGGCATAGATCTCCAATGTGACCGATCCGCGTTTGTCACAGAATTTTTTGAGGACGCTCAGATCCATAAAATCGTTGTCTATAGCAATACATTTCATCATAAAAAATTAGGCTTTAAGAGGGTACTATTAAGGCAAAAACATAAATATTCCCGAAAAACACATACTCTGAAAATAGAAATCTACTGTAAAAAGGCTCTACCGGCCTCACATCAACACATACTTACGCTTGTTCTCAGTTAAGGTTCTTTCGATTGCTCCGAAAGATTTGTTCCGAGCAAAGATAGTTTTTTCGTCCCAAAGCGCTCTCGTCTCAGCTGTTTTTCGTCTTTCCTTTTCAGCTATTTAACATCGAATGGCATTTTTCAGTGAAATGTTATTCGTTCTGCGACGTTTAGCGTCGATTAGTAGGTTGTTCCGACACCGAGAGAGCGTTTTTTGCGTCATGCATTCCTCTGTACGCAACTTTTGCATTACCTTTGTCGCTGTTCAGAAGCATTTATCCAGCATGGCATCATACGACTATCTCATCGTCGGCTCCGGACTCTTCGGAGCGACATTTGCACACTTGGCGCATCAACAAGGTAAGCGCTGCCTCGTCATCGACAAACGCAACCACACCGGCGGCAATATTTTTTGCACCGAACAGGAAGGCATACACATACACAAGTACGGCGCGCATATCTTCCACACCTCAAACCGTTCGGTGTGGGATTTTGTGAACCGATTAGCAGAGTTCAACCGATACACCAACTCCCCGGTGGCTAACTATCGCGGAACGCTCTACAATCTGCCGTTCAACATGAATACATTCAACCGAATGTGGGGCGTCATCACCCCGGAGGAGGCACAAGCCAAAATCGACGAACAACGCGCCGAAGTGCGGCAGCTGTTGGCAGGGCGAGAGCCGCAGAACTTAGAGGAGCAAGCGCTACTACTCGTCGGGCGAGACATCTACGAACGTCTGATCAAGGGATACACAGAGAAACAATGGGGACGTCCCTGCACCGAGCTGCCGGCATTCATCATCCGACGCCTCCCGGTGCGTTTGATCTACGACGATAAAGTACCTGGACCTTAATGTTGAGAACGGTAAGGTGGCATCTGTTAAGGTA
>CAZGZL010000079.1:0-9514 GCA_964530595.1 uncultured Prevotellaceae bacterium
TTTCCTACCGTCGATACATCGTCGCCGAGGGACGCAGCTATTCGTCTACCGACTTCCGCCGCTACATTCAAGCCGAACTCCACAAGCGCTTAGTACTACCGGTACGTGTGCCGCTCTGCCTACTGCGCTTGGTCAACTACACCGCCGGGAGTCTTGCCGCCCTGATGGGACGAGCCTCGACACTGAATGCCGACAAATACCGCATCATGGCGCAACGTAATTGGGAATGTGACATCACCCCGCTATCGACCGAACTGCAATTCACGCCGCAGTGGTCTTTGGAGCGCGGCGTAGCGGAGACGCTACGTTGGTACCGCGCCAACAGTTGGCTCTGATCGCCATGACAGATTCCGAAATTTCAGACCTACATCACGCACACGTTTGTTCCTGACAGACATGAATACAACGACCGATTCTCACTCAATCCCCCCTCTATCCGCCACCCGCGGAGCCATCGGACTCTTCGACTCCGGTTTTGGTGGGCTCAGCATCTTCCGCGAGATCCACAAACTCCTGCCGGACTACGATTATATCTTCTTGGGCGATAATGGACGCGCCCCCTACGGCAACCGCTCGTTCGACGAGGTTTTCGACTTCACGCTGCAAGCCGTCGAACGCCTATTCGAAATGGGTTGTCCGTTGGTTATCTTGGCATGCAATACCGCTTCAGCCAAGGCATTACGCAACATTCAGCAACTGCGCCTCCCCTTCTTGGGCGATCCTACCCGCCGCGTCTTGGGGGTGATCCGTCCGACGGTGGAGCAGGTGGGCGACGCCACCCACAATGGTCACATCGGACTGGTTGCCACGCGCGGCACCATCGAGTCGCGCTCCTACTCATTGGAGTTGGGCAAGCTTTATCCCGAAGCGCAAGTCTGCGGGCGCGCTTGTCCGCAGTGGGTTCCGCTGATCGAAGCGGGACAGTTGGACACCCCCGTGTTGCGCAGCACCGTGTACAACGATTTGGAGGCATTACTCCGTCAGGATCCGCAGATCGACACGCTGATCTTGGGTTGTACTCATTATCCACTGATCCGTCCCGTCATCGAGCAGGCTTTGCAATATCTGGGACGCGGCGAGATCCGCATCCTCTCGCAAGGGCCGTTGGTGGCACAGAGCTTGGTAGACTATCTACACCGCCATCCCGAAATGGAGCGCCGCATCACTCGCGACGGCAAGACGGAGTATTTCACTACAGGCTCGCTGCAAACCTTCAACCGCTTGGCAGCTTTGCACATGGGGGACACCGCCGGCAAGGGGTTAAATGCCCGCACCATTGATTTGGAGGAGGATCACTAACCATTCCACCCTCCCCCATCTCCCCAAGTCCACAAAAAAGACCTTTTCGGCGATGATTTTACGTAGTACGTTGTGCCGCGCGCGCAGCGTATCGAAATTATTTGCTATTTTTGCACCCGATGTTCAAAATCAAACGTATATATACATTCATATTGCAGACTTTTCTGCCGGTCTTCTGCATGACGTTCTTCATCTGCCTATTCATCGTGCTGATGCAGTTCTTATGGCAGCACGTGGATAAGTTTGTAGGCAAGGGCTTGGAGATCAGCCTCATCGCGGAACTGTTCTTCTACGCGGCTCTTTCCCTCTGTCCGATGGCGTTGCCGTTGGCGGTATTGTTGGCGTCGCTGATGACCTTCGGCAATTTGGGCGAAAGTTTAGAGCTTACCGCCATGAAAGCCTCCGGCATCTCGCTCATCAAGATCATGCGCCCGCTGATGATCTTCATCTTCCTCTTGGCGATCGGAGCCTTCTATTTCCAAGACGAAGTGTTGCCCCGCGCCAATACCAAGATGGGCTCTATTCTGTTCGGCATCAAGAACAAGTCTCCTGAGTTAGAGATCCCCGAAGGGGTATTCTACAAGGAGATACAAGATTATAACCTCTATGTCGGTCACAAAGACTTTAAGACCGGTATGCTCTACGATGTGCTGATCTACATCTTCGACGGAGCGAATATTGAGAACTCTACGGTGACGGTAGCAGATTCCGGACGCATACAGATGGCTTCGGACGGTGAACATCTCAAGTTGACGTTGTGGGCAGGCTCTCAGCTCGGTACATTCCACGAGGAGGGCAGCGTCCCCCGCGGCGGACAAGTCGAGGCAGAGCGCAAGTACCGCCGCGAAGCTTTCTCCTGCAAAGAGGTTTATATCCCCTACAAGAACGATTTTGAGCGCGCTGACGAATCTTTGATCACCAGTCGCCACGTGGGTAAGAACCTGCATGAGCTACGCCTCTCCGTCGACTCTTTGGACGAGCGCATCGCCTTGGCGGACCAAGAATACGGCGATCGCCTCGTCCACGACACCTATTTTCGCTCCATCACCAGCCAGAGCCGTCGCGACTCGACGTTTTTGGCAGAAACGCCGTCGCCGACCGCTACACACGCTTCGATCCCCAACATCGACTCGATTTATACCTCCCTGCGCCCCGAACAGACGCGCCGCATGATGAAGCGTGCTTCGGACAACGTGGAGTCGGTATTTCAGCGTTTTGATGCGCGGCGTGAATATCAAGCCTATGAGAAGAAAAATCGCTCGCGTCATGAGATCGAGATCCATAAAAAGTTTACCCTCTCGATGGCGTGCATTATTTTCTTCTTCATCGGCGCACCGTTGGGCGCCATCATTCGTCGCGGAGGTCTGAGCGTCCCGATCATCGTCTCGGTGCTCTTCTTCATCATCTATTTCTTGATCGACAACACCGGGCGCAAGTTGGCGGAGAATGACGAGTGGGCTCCGTGGGCGGGCGTTTGGCTGAGTTCGTACGTTTTGGCTCCGATCGGTATCTTCCTGACTTGGCGCGCCATCAACGACTCGACACTCTTCGACTGGGATTCCTATCGTATCTATTTCCGACGTCACCTCAATGCCGTACGTGGCTGGTGGCGGGAGCACGTGAAGCATCACCACAAGCCGACCACCGAGGCGACCGACTAAGTTTCTCTACCCCTAATACAATTTCTATGAAAATCAAATCTCTATTTGCCCTTCCGGTGGCATTATTGCTGCTCGCACTGACCGGTTGCGGCAGCCACAAGGCAGCCCTCATCACCACCGACGGCGAGACGACCGCCGAAGCATGGTACAACGCCGGTAGCTGGCGTCACGGCTTCACACCTCAGGGTTTCGACGGTTTGGACGTCGCTACCTTCTACGATCAGTATCAGAAGAATCCCGCCATGTATGACTCTATCTTCACTTGGTTGGCGTCGATAGATCCCGTCCAGATAGCTGCCGGCAAGAGCGTAATGACGTGGAGTCATGCGTTGGCGAATGTGCAAGACTTGGAACTCCGCCCCACCGAAAAGTGTCGCATCGAGCAACACCGCGACCACATCGACTTGCAATGGGACGTCACCGGCACTGAGCGTTACGGATTGGTGCGCGACACGACGTTGTTGGAGCCGATCAATCAGTATAAGCCGGATGTGCAAAACTTCAAGTGCCGTACCGACTTCCGCCGCATAGATTCCGCCCCCGATCGCTTTTTCCTCTTCTTCCCTTCGGACTACCATCAGGCATGCGAGATCGCGACACAGCCGGAGACTGTGCGCAAAATCGTGGTGAAAATTGAGTATATCCGCTGAAAATAGAGCTATCGGCTTGCTTTTAGTCCTCCTTTTTTTGCGTTTATACACATTTTGGTCTATCTTCGCCGCAAAACAAACATTAAATCAAATACATAACCTTTAATACATTATGAAAAGAGTTATCGGATATGGCGCCTTGTGTGCCACCGCAATCCTCGCTACTGCTTGTGGCGAGAAGAAAGCTGCCGAAGAAGCAGCGCCCACAGCCGAAGCTGTCGCTTATGCCGACACCGTACGCTTCACTAACGGTAAGGGTGTTTATTTCTTCAAGGAAGTCAAGGGTTACAACGCACAGGGCGTTTTGGCTGTCGTAGACGGCTACAATGTAGCTGCTGACGGTACCGAGACTTACGCAGAACAGACCATCTACCAGAACGGACACAAAGTGTACGTCAAGAGCGTGGACGCCAAGGGCAATTTGACCGGCGAGGAGACTTATACCTACGACGGCGACAAGCTGACGCAGAGTCTTGCGCGCGAATTCAGCGACGAGAAGCAGAAGATGTTGGATAAGACCAAGATCGAGTACACCTATGACGCCAACAACAACATTGTCAAAATCCTCGAAAGCACATGCGAGAACCTGCACTGGGGCGACACCTACGAGTGGACGTACGCCTACGACGAACAGGGACGTGTCAACGACCGCAAAGACTTTGCCTACGGTGCCGAGGGACGCAAACAATCACGTTGGGAGACGTATGCTTATGACGATCAGAACCGCCTCGCCACTTACGACCTCTACATCTTCGATATGAAGAAGGGTCGCCAGAAGCACGACGCCAAGGCTACTTACAGCTACAACGCCGGCGGACAAATCACCGAAGCTGTGATTGAACGTCACAAGAGCACGTTGAAGCGTGAATCGGTGAAGTCGCGTGTCTATATGTTCGACTACAACGATCGCGGACAGTTGACTTACTTCGCCAACCAGAAATACCGCGAAGCTGACAAGAGTTTGACGACTCAGTTCAGCACCAACAATACTTACGACGAGCAAGGCCGTTTGGTACAGCAGAACAACATCTCGCAGACCAAGCCTCAGACCGGTTCTTCGTACTACGCATTCACTTACGGCGGTGGAGCACAGGCTACGCCGGCAGCAGATACGTATGACGTTGCCCTCTTCGTGCCCGCACGCGGCGGAAAGCCGGTGATCAACGTCAGCGAAGAAAACAAGACGCTCACCGAGCCGAAGGATGAGTAATCCACCGTTGTAACTTAAATGATCATAGAGAGCCGTGAATGACTGTTCCGGCTCTCTTTTTTCTTGGCTCCACCCTCCCTTTCCGTTTTAATTCCACCCTCCACATGTACACACTCGAAGACTTTCAACGCCGCAACACCGACGATCAGCGCTCGCTGACCGATGCGCTCGAATTTGCCTCTTATCAATATTACATTCTCAATACACCGCCGATGTCGGATTTTGAATTCGATATGGAGTTCAAACAGCTGCAACGGTTGGAGCAGGAGAGCGGCACGGTGTTTCCCAATTCCCCCACGTTGCGTGTGGGCTCAGATCTGCAAGGAGGCTTCGAGAAGCATCGGCACATCATCCCGATGCAGTCTATCGAGAACGTTTACAGTGACGAGGAGCTTCAAGCATGGCTCACCACTACCGACGAACGGCTGCGCGCGGCATTTCCCACAGAGGAGGTCTCCTTCACCTACGAGCCGAAGTATGACGGTGTCTCTATCTCGTTGGTCTATACCGAGGGACGATTGACAGACGCTGTGACGCGCGGCAACCAGATCGAAGGAGAATCGGTGTACGAGAATGTCAAGACCATCCGCAATATCCCGTTGGTGTTGGATCGGAAGGCTTGTCCACAGCTCCCGCCCTACTTCGAAGTACGTGGCGAGGTGCTGATGACCGAGGCTGTATTCCGACGTCTGAATGCCGAGAAGGAAGCCAACGGAGAGCGCCCCTTCGCCAATAAGCGCAACGCCGCGGCAGGCTCGCTCAAACAGTTGGATCCCAAAGTGACGGCACGTCGCGGCTTGGTGATCAACGCCTTTGCCGCCTATTCCACAGACCGTGCTTTTCAGGAACAATACATGGCGTCGCAAGCCGAAACGCTGCAACTGCTGCACTCATTAGGTTTCGATTACTATCATACGGCGGGAGCTTATACCGATCGCGTTTCGTTGACAGAAGCCATCAATGCGTTTGATACCATCCGTCGAGCACATGAATTGCCTTACGATTGCGACGGCGTGGTAGTCAAGGTGAACCGCCGCAAGCATCAGGAGTATTTAGGACTGAATACCACGTTCCCCAACTGGTGTAAGGCGCGCAAGTTCCCTCAGGAAGCCTCATCGACCTGCATTCGCGGCGTCACGTTTCAGGTAGGCATGACCGGGCACATCACCCCCGTTGCCGAATTGGATCCGACGGTAATCAGTGGGTCGGTAGTCTCGCGCGCCACACTGAACAACGAAAATTACATTCGCTCGCTCGGTCTGAAGCAAGGGGCTTACGTCTTCGTGCAGAAGGCGGGCGAGGTCATCCCACAGGTGGCAGAAATGGACGCCGAACGTAACAAAAATGAAGAGGTGGAGATGCAGGAGATCGTGTTCCCAACCCATTGCCCATGTTGCGGCACCTCTTTGGAGCGTAAGGGTGAATATTGGATCTGCCCCAACCATCACTGCCGCGAGCAGGTTATCCAACGCTTGGAATATTGGTGCGGCAAAGACTGTGCCAATATCAAAGGTCTGGGACCTAATGTACTGAAGGATTTCGTAGAACTGCTCGACATTACCTCTGTCGACGCGCTCTATCGTTGCTTTGTACCGTTGTGGATGCTCCCCGCGGCGCAACCCAAGCGAGAGGAGCCCAGCCCGGCACGGGAGCTTTCGCTTTTCGACGAGGGGGATCTCTTCGCACAAGCCGAGGAGACCTCAAGCCCGCGCCAAGAGGAGACCTCAGAGCCGCATCCGACGCCGGAGGTCTACCGTCGTGAGATTCGCCAACGCTTAGGCGAGGGCTACGCAGAACGCTCCGTCAACGGCTTTTTCGAGGGGATCCGACAGAGTATCGAGACACTGACCCTCGACCGCATGATCGGCGGCATCGGCATCGACGGCATCGGCAAGATCACCGGGCGACTCTTGGCAGCACACTTCTTGACGTTGGAACGACTCAGCCAAGCCTCGACAGAGGAATTGCTCGCCGTGGACGGCATCGGTGAAGTGATGGCCGGCAATATCCGCGAATTTTTCGGTGCAGAGGGGCACGCCGACGATTATGAGTGTCTGAGCGATCCACGCTATGGATTCCATGTAGTTTTTCAGGCAGCGGAACGGTTGGGCAACAGCTTGGAGGGCTTGACGGTACTTTTCACCGGCACCTCCTATCGCTTCAAGCGCGACGAGATTAAAGCCTTCTTCACGGCACACGGAGCGAAATATGTCGGCTCCGTCTCCGGCAAGGTGAATTACGTCGTCATCGGCGAAGCACCAGGACAAAATAAGGTGGACAAGGCACGTCAGCTCGGCGTAGAGATCGTAGAGGAACGCGCATTCTATGAGCGCTTCGGACTCACGGAATAACGCCCATTTCATTTTTTTTCACTCATATTGTATTGCATCTAACTCACAAATCTATAACTTTGCCTCGTCGGAACGTTCATGTTTCGACGAGGTTGTTTTTGGCGACCTCGACGAATAATAATTACTTAAAAAACAATTAACTATGAAACGTACCTCAATGTTGGGCGGCTACGCCGCAAAACACAGTGCACAGAGCTACTTGTGTACTGAGCGTGAAGTGAAGAATGTCTCTGCTGCGTGTGGTTCAGCTTGCGGCGCCGGTGACGGCGGCAACAAGGTGACAGCAGCTTGCGGTTCTGCTTGCGGAACCGGTGACAAGTAATTCGTCGCTTACGCTTTCCCCGAACTCGAATCTTGAACTTCAAGGTTCGGTTCGGGTATTTTTATGACTCCATTTCCTCTAAATATGGAATACTTTGCTTTTCAGTGGCACATCACCGACCACTGCGACCAACGTTGCCTACATTGTTACATCTATGCCGAGGGACACCCCCGTCCGGTAGAAATGCCGTTCGACGAAGCTGCGCACGTCGTAGAGGAGTGCCTCGAGATGTGTCGACGCATGGGACGGCTTCCCTACTTCTACGTGACGGGCGGAGACCCCATCTTGCACAGTCATTTCTGGGAGATTGCAGCGTTGCTTCACGATCATGAGATTCCGTTCACGATCTTGGGCAACCCCTTCCATCTGACCGACGAAGTGTGCGCACGCCTACATTCCTTGGGGTGCGAGAAGTATCAGCTCTCGTTGGACGGACTGCGCGAGACACACGACGCCATACGCAAAGCAGGCTCTTTCGACACCACGCTCGAGAAAATCGGTGTCTTGCGACGCGCCGGCATCCGTTGTGCGGTGATGACCACCGTTTCGGGCACGAATCTACACGAAATCCCGGAGCTAATCGACGTCGTTGTAGCTCATCACGTTGATGTCTTTGCCTTTGGACGCTATTGCCCTACAGGACCCGACAAGAGTACCCACATCGAACCGTTGGAGTACCGCGCCTTCTTGGAACGTGTCTGGCAGAAATTTGAACAGTACAAAGAGAGCGACACAACGTTCAATCTGAAGGATCACCTCTGGACGCTATTCCTCTATGAACGAGGGCTTTTCCACATCCCCGAAGGCTTGGATGCCGACACCATTTACGATGGTTGCAACTGCGGGAACTGCCATCTGACGATCCTCCCCACAGGCGAAGTCATGGCATGTCGCCGCTTCGAGAGTCCGTTGGGCAACGTCCGCACAACGTCGCTCTACGATCTTTTTCACGGCGAACGCATGGAATCCTTTCGCCAATACGAAAAATTCGAAAAATGTCGCTACTGCGAGCTGCTGCGCTTCTGCCGCGGCTGTCCCGCCGTAACCTATGGTTATACCCACAACTTTTATGCTCCAGATCCCCAATGTTGGAAAGAAATAACACCCCCTTGATGCGCGCCGTCCTCCTGCCCCATACTGGGGCGCCGGAGGTTTTACAACTGACGCAACGCCCCATTCCCGCCGTCCGTCCGGGTTGGGTCTTGATTCGCGTGACGGGCTTCGGGCTGAACCACTCGGAGGTACTCTTGCGACGTCATGAGGGGGACGCCCCCTACATCCATCTCCCCGTCGTGCCGGGCATCGAATGTGCGGGAGTGATTGCCGACGCCTCGGACAGCGGGCTGCCTCTCGGTGCCACAGTAATTGCGTTGATGGGAGGCATGGGGCGTAGCTTCGATGGCAGTTACGCCGAATACACGTTGGTACCTCGCAGTCAGGTCTTTGCGGTGCACACGACGTTGGAACAGCAACTCTTGGCTGCTGTGCCCGAAAGCTACTACACCGCCTACGGCTCGCTCTCTACGTGCCTCAATCTGCACAAAGGTGAGACGCTATTGGTGCGCGGGGGCACTTCGACCGTCGGGCTTGCCGCCATTCGGTTAGGACGCGCCCTCGGCGCGCACGTCATCGCCACAACACGCAGCGAGGCGAAAATCGAGTGGTTGATAAGTGTCGGTGCGCACGAGGTTTATACAGAGAGTGATACACTGAAAACCAATGTATTATCTACTTATCCACAGGGTGTTGATAAGTTGTTGGAACTGATCGGTCCCGCCACGCTGCGCGAGTCGCTTCAGCTGACCCGCCGCGGTGGAATTGTCTGTCAGACAGGGATCTTGGGCGGGGTTTATTCTTTAGACGACTTCGACGCCATCAAAGAGATCCCCAACGGCGTCTACCTGACTGGATTCTACAGCAATCGCCCCACACCCGACGAGATCGACGGATTGTTTCGCCTCATCGAAGAGGGAGGCGTCCGCCCCGACGTTGCCCACGTCTTCCGCTTGGAGGAGATCGTC
>CAZGZL010000080.1:0-9460 GCA_964530595.1 uncultured Prevotellaceae bacterium
CGGTGGGCTGTCAGCTCTCCGATGTGGCGATGGAGACCCGCGCCTTTGGCGAGGCGTCAGACTTCATCCCCTCGTCCGCGTCCATCTTGATTTTGGCATTCGACGAAAATCACCTGCTCACGAATGTCTACGACGGCGAATACGTCGCACCCAAGGTGGACGAGGATGGAAATACGATCGAGAGCGCCTGTAACTACTATAAAGTGACCCTCAAAACCACCGATCAGCCGCGTATTCTCCACTTCATCGTCAACCTCAACGAGGTCTCTAAGGATAGCATCCCCTTCGGTACGGAGAGTGCGATTTTCACCGGCAAGTACATGACCGTACCTGAGGGAAGCGATGTCTATTGGCAGCGGTTGGAATTCCCCGATGGGATCAATGACTCGACGACGCACAGCGCACTCTCGCACCTAAAGTTGGTGCGTAACTTCTGCAAACTACGTCTCGACACCACTGCGGCGACCAATCTCTCCGCCATCGAATGGGGACAGATGGTGATCCCTTCGTACGGCTCTGTGGCGCCCTATATCAGCGACCAGAAGTTTGCTTACTTTCACGATACGTCGGGCATCCCACTGAACTACGACAGCCTCTCGGCGCAAGGGTACGCCGGCAACATCCCGCGGACATCGAGCAACAAGGAAACCTTCTACCGGCTCACTTCGGTAGAGGATGCCAACCGTATTGATTGGAAACCGGCAACGGAACCGATCTATTGTTTCGAAAATGAAGGCTCCAGCAACAGCTCGTTGTGGAATCAGACCGATATCTTCATCCGCGGCTATTTCGATGGCGACTTGACCAAGAAAACGTACTACCGCATCTCTTTGGTCGACCCAACCAAGAATTACAAGCCGCTGAATATGTTGCGTAATATCTCTTACGTCATCCGTATCAGCTCTGTCGATGAAGCCGGCTACGATACGGCGATCGAAGCCTTTACCCGTGCTTCGGGCAACAACGTTTCCGGTTCGGCGGTTACGTCTGAATACAATAGTATCAACTCCAGCAAGGCGCTCTTGCGCGTGGAGTACATGAAGAAGTATATTCTCGGTACCGCCCCTTTCACGATGCTCTATCGTTACGTTCCGGATGTCGAACAGATGTCCGGCAATCAGTACATCTCGATGAATGATTCTGTGGAGCTGCGCGTGATCGACGAGTCGTACAACTCCATAATATTGCCCACAGAAATCACAGACGAGAACAGCGCCCTAAAGGGGTACACTGTGGCAGCCTCCGATAACGAAGACGGCTATCGTACCATCACTTTCAAGCCGAATAAACCGCTGCCCGGCGGTGAATCGACGACCACCACCGTCCGATTCACCGTGACGCAGAAGGGACATACCAACCTCTACCGCGACGTGTCGTTCATCTTGCGCGAGCGCTATAAGTTGCAGAACTTGACTCTGACGCGCGACGATGAGGGTGCCAACAGTTTCACCTTGACGGCAGAAATCCCCGCTTCGACGCCTCAACAGCTTTTCCCCTTGGACTTCACCTTCGAGAGCTCCCCTTCGTACGTTTATCCTAACGTCTCGAAAGGGGTTATGGAAGTCAACAGTGCTGAGACCTCTATTTTCGATGCTTCCAATACAACCTCATTCCACTTTCACCGCTCCCTCACATGGAGTGAGTTCAACAGCTTGGCGGAAGAGAGTGGCTACAAGAAAGTGCCTTTCTATTTCAAGTTGAACAGCGCCACGCAGCTCACAGAAGGTATGGAGTTTCATTTCGGCGTCTTGTGTGATGAATTTTCACCGTCGCCAGACGCCGACATTGACGCCGAGACGCCGAGCGTCCTCGATGGCTACTTCTTGTTGCAGCAACAAGAGGACGGCAGCTATATTTTTACTCCGCTCGTTAAATCCTCAGGATCATTAAATTAACTTTCCGGAGCGGGTGTTAAAAGTATCGTTTTTTACAATAACTCGGACGCGAGTGCGTCGCGAGTGACCGATCTTTGCCCCGATGAGTTTGAAGACCTAATAACCTATATTTCAAACCTAACCTATTTCTTTTAATTTAATACTTACACGATTATGCAAATTTTTACGCATTTGAGAACTGCGGTGCTCGCTGTAGCAGCGTGGGGCTGCTTTGTGACGGCACAAGCCGAAGTACAGGTGATCAAAGATTTCGATTTCGCATCAGGAGACACCATTGCCAAAGCCGGAACAACATTTACCTATGAAAAAGTCGGCTGCGATGTCCTTGACGGTGCCTATAAGGGCTTGGCAATTCAGGGCTTGGATAAATTTTCGATCAACAAGAACGGAGAATTAGTAAATGGCAACTCCGGGCAACGTCAAGTCTGCGTGCTTGATCTTTTGGCGGGCGATGTAGTCACGGTGAAGGTGGCTCCCAATACTTCGTATGGAAATCCCTTCGTTTTGGTCGGATCGAACGGTGAAGAGGTGACGTCGGACGAAGAGAACGTCTTCATCACCAATGTACTGAATGACGGAACCCTCGCCTTCAAAGTCGGTCGCGGAAGCTATACCTCATACATCCGCGTGTCGCGCGACGTGCAGGGCGTTTATGTAGCACCTCCCTCGATCAACCTCAGCGGCGTGGATGGCATCAAACGTCAGGTGACGATCACAAATGAAGTGGAGAACGGCAGCATTGAATACGCTATCGGCGACGGCTCATATCAGGCTTATACCGAGCCTTTCTACATCGAAGCAACCGATACGATCCATGCGATCGCTTACGATGCCGCCGGAAATCCGTCGGAAATCGCTTCCACTGAGATTGTAGCCGGTACCGAGGTGCAGTTGGCTGGCGTTTCCCTTTCGGCTGACGGTGACGTCATCACCTTCACTGCCGACCAATCGTCTGTGCTCTGTTCGCCCGAAGTAGCGATCATCTATACTTGGACTTCTGCCGACGGCTCGACGAACAACAACGGCGAGATTGCTTCCGGCGAATCGGTGACGTTGGGCTACGGTACCATTTCTGCGTATGCCGTTGCCGACGGTTATACCGCATCGGAGACCGTTACAACAGCTTACGAGGCACAAGAGCTCGAACTCGTGCGCACGATAGACTTCAGTCGCGAGGCTTGGTCTCAGACAGCAGATATGACCGTCACCTATGGTGAGACGGTAGAAACGATCAACTCGTTAGAATACAAGCCGATTCTCTTCGACGGACAACAGGTCGATGGCTTCTTGGTTCGCGAGGTCTCTTGGCTGAAGCGTGGCGGTTATGACGGTCTCTATCCGCAAGCCGGGACGAACTTTGCCATCCCGAACGTGGTAGCGGGTCAAGTCATCGTCGTCACAGGCCATTACGGCAACGCAGCCTTCGGAATTTCACTTGTCGACAACGGCGTCGGTGAGGCCGATCTCCTGCGCACCAAGGCCGGTAGCCTCTACACGTTCAACTGCGTCGAAGACGGCACGTTGGCGATCGCTATGCAGCGTTACGGCTACTTGGATAAGGTCGAGATCTACGACAACAAGTTGTATTCATCCTCTACGACCGAACCCGAAACGCCCGACACTCCGGAGGTTGATCCCACCGGCATCACAACCATTCAGCAGGAGGCTATCGGCGTACAGCCGATCTATGACCTTCAGGGTCGCCGCGTCCTGAACATCAACCGCGCAGGTCTCTACCTCGTGGGTGGACAGAAGATTTTTGTGAAGTAATAGAAATTATATCAGATCTTTAAGTGAAGTGCAGCCCGACGTGCCCCCACGCCGGGCTGCTGTTAAAATGGGGAGGGTATTAAAATAACGCGCGGCGCTTGTGTTAAATATCTGATTTGTAAACGCACGCGCGTGGAATAGGAATAAAACACTTACAGATATTTGCCCCGGTTTCGCCGATGCTATCCTTGAGTCTGTCTACCTAACTCGCTCCATCAAGGCGGAACTTCACTGCGTCTCTGTAGATGGTGCTGGCAGAGGGCAGCCACATGAAAACACAGTACCTTGAAACAACAACATTTTAATTCCAAAAAACACTATGCAGATCTTTACGCATTTGAAGTCTGTTACCCTTTCGGTCGCAGCATTGGGATGCTTTACCACGGCGTTCGCTCAGACACCGGACGGCTACCGCACATTGTCTACGTATGACTTTCTCTCTACCCCGTTGAGCGCTCAGACGTTGGAGACCGGAAAAGTATCTCCCGGTTATCTCTACAATGCTGCCAATTCAACCTTTAATGCAGTATATTATTGCACCACGACCGGGTTGGATAAATTCGTCTTTCAGGAATTGTACTCCTCTAACAAGAAAGGATGGTCAATTAATTCTACCGGCTTGAATATGTCCGGAGCCGGTCGTGTCGCCGGATTGAGCGGACTGAAGACCGATCAGATCGTCGACATCACTTATACCGGTGGTAGCATCTATTCGGAAGATAAAACTACGGAGAAGGGTGCTGCCGGCAAGAGTAATGTTGACAAAGACTGTGCCGCTACCAAAGAGGTCTATTTGGAGGAGAGCGGACACGTCCAGTATAAGATGACCGCCGATGGTATTGTTCCTTTTGAGTTGGCGAAGGGCTATTCCATCACGAAGATCATCGTCTATGAGCCGAATATCGGCTTGGGCGCTCCGGCAATCTCTATCGAGGGAAAAACCTACGCAACGCAGCTCGTCACAATCACCAATCCTACGGAGGGCGCTACTACCTATTATACGGTGAACAACGGTACCGCTCAGATCTATAACGCTCCGTTCCGTTTGACTGAATCGGCTACGGTGAAGACTTGGAACGAGCAGGGTACCGAAGTGTCCGACACCGTCTCTGCTTCTGTTACGGCGGGCGTTCTCCCGACACCTTCCTACTCCGTACCGGCAGATGAGGGCGAGACAACTCTCACGCTGAGCTCTACGATCGACGGCGCTGTGATCTTCTATAACGAACAGCAGTACGACGCACCGGTATCGATCACCCAAGCTGAAGATGTCACCATCTACGCTGTCTACGAAGAAAACGTAGATGGCGAGACCTATACCTTCAAGTCTGACCCCATAACTCTCAGCATTCAGCCCTACGAACTGAAGCTTGCGCAGACGATCGACTTGAGTAAGGCCGCTTGGCCGAGCGTTACAGACGACAAGACCGAGGTCGTATTGAGCGACGAGGCTGTCGAGACGATCGGCGAGACGGCATTCCACTCAGCTACTATTTTGGACGTTGAGATTGAGAACTTGTTGCTCGAAGCCGGCTCCGCATGGTTGAAGCGTGTAAAGTCCGGTAGCGGCACCTTGTATTCATTCAATTCATCGTCCAAGCAGATCGGTATTCAGAATGTCAAGGCCGGTCAGCTCGTCGTTTTGACAGGTTACGAAGGTCTGAGCAGCTTCTATATCGGTACCGTGAGCGAAGACTATGCCGTTTTGGATCCGGTGCGTACGGTCGAGGGCAAACGCTATGTATTCGTTGCTAAAGCCGATGGCACACTGCCGCTTTACGTGGGTAAATACTGCTACGTGGAGTACATTAAGAACTACGACAACCTTTCGGAAGACAACGGTGCTACCGGCATCACGAACATCCGTCAGGATGCTGCCGGCGCACAGCCGATCTATGACCTTCAGGGTCGCCGCGTTCAGAGCATGAACCGCGCAGGTCTCTACATCGTAGGCGGTCAGAAGATCTTGGTGAAGTAAGCCTCCCTATAGTTATATAAAAACGGCGACGCCCGGCGTGTGTATCACGTCGGGCGTCGTTGTTCGTTGTCGTCGGGAACTTACAATTCAAATACCGAGCCACCCAAAAACTCGCGCAACAGGGAGGTGTGCGGGATGTCCTGATCGTAGATCGGTTTGAAGTAGTCCAAGAAGCGCAACAGACGGTGCGCCTCGTTTGCTTCGGGCACATTGTGCGGGACTTCGCGCAGCACAGTGGCGGCTTTGTCGCGGATGGCAGAAAGCTCGTAGATCATGGCTGAGTTGAAGATGGCATCTGCGTGTTCCTGATAGGGGAAGATCCACTTCTCCTCGCCCCGGCGTACACTCTCCCAGCGACGTATCGTATCGGCGGCAGAGCAGCCTCGGTATTGATAGTCGCGGATGATGCGGCGCAGCAGACGATTATCCGTCGTCGGGATCCAGTTGTGATCGTCCAACGAGATGGTGGTCAGCGCCGATGCATAGACTCGGAACTTGCACGCCTCGTCGATTTGTTCCGTCAGCATGGGATTGAGCGCGTGAATGCCCTCGATCACGAGCAGTGTATTAGGCTCCAAACGCAACGTGCGTCCCGTGTACTCGCGGCAGCCGGTCTGGAAATTGTAGGTGGGCAGTTGAATCTCTCGACCCGCGATCAGCTCTTGCAGATCGTGGTTGAAAAGCGCCAAGTCGAGGGCATAAATCGACTCGTAATCTTTCTCTCCCTTCTCGTCGAGCGGCGTGTCGCTGCGATTTACGAACCAGTTATCCATCGAGAGTGCCACCGGCTTCTTCAGACAGGTCATCAGTTGTATCGAGAGGCGGCGCGACGTTGTAGTCTTGCCCGACGATGAGGGGCCTGCGATCAGTACGATCTTTACCTTCGGTCGGGAGGCGATCTCCTCGGCTATGGCGGCGAGTTGCTTCTCCTGCATCGCCTCGTTGAAGCGGATTAAGTCGCCCATGTGCCCTTCGGCAATGGCGCGATTCAGGTTGCCCACGTTTTGGAGCTGCGCCGCGGCATTGATGCGCGTCGATTCGGTGAGGGTGCGCATCAGTTTAGGCTGCGGCACCACCGGCTCCAACTGCGATGGGTGGAAGCGTTGCGGTACGATGAGCAACAGCCCTTGCTCGAAGGGGATGAGGTCGAAGACTTTCAAGCCGCCCGTCGAAGTGAGTAACGAACTGTAATAGAAGTCCACGTAGTTATTCATCTCATAATAGACCGCGTAGAGCTTGCCGCTGGTCTCGATGAGCGAAGCCTTGTCCTCGAAACCGCGACTGCGGAATAGGGCGCACACCTCCGTAGCATGCGCCTTGATGCGGTGGAAGGGGAGGTCTGCGTCGATCAATTCCTGCATCCGTTGCCGGATGTGTTGACACAAGATGTCGCTTGCCGCGATTCCATTCAGCGTCACATAATAATTATGTGAAACGGAATGCTCGATGCGTACCGTGCAACTCGGCGCAATCTCCGCCGCGGCACAGCATAGCACGAAGCAGAGCGTGCGCACATAAATGCGCATACCCGCCTCGGAAGTAATATCCAAGAAGGTGACGTCCTGCGGTGTATACACCTCGTAGTTGAGGTCTACGGTGTCGGCGTCGGCTTTTGCGCCGACACACGGATAGGGCAGGGGATGGGGCAAGCGATCGTAAAGCTCTTGTAGAGTGGAGCCTTTCGGGACGTTGTAGAACGTCCGATCATTGCAACAATAGACTTTGGTTTCTGCCATAGAAGTTGTAATTATGTTCTTGTTTACGGGTCGCCATAGCGACGGCGCCACGCTGAGCGCGGCACCGTAAAGGTATCGAGATTCGGGGAGTTTTGGGAGAAAGCGTCTCAAAAATTCTCTGAAAATATACTTTTTTGAACCTTTCTACTGATGTGTCCGAGAATTTTCCCTATTTTTGCTTCGCATTTGTCGTTGGGCGCGGAGCGTCAAACGGCAGAGCTACAATAATTTATAAGACATAGTAGCACAGATGGGACAAAATATTCTGCTCCTCTTCGGGTTGTTCGGTTGCATTGGGCTTTTCCTCTACGGTATGAGGGTTATGAGTCAGGGAGTCCTGAAAATAGCCGGACCTCGTATGCGCGCCTCGCTGCGTGGCGTTTCGCACCATCGTTTTCAGACCTTCGGTGTGGGGGCATGGATCACTTCGCTCATACAGTCTTCTTCCGCCATGACGGTGATGACGGTCAGCTTGGTCAACGCCGGCTTCTTGACGGTCAAGCAATCTATCTCTATCGTGATGGGCGCCAACGTCGGGACGACGATCACGGCGTGGATGATCGCGTTGTGCGGTTATTGGATTCCGATGGGTTATTTAGCCATACCCGTCATAGCCTTCACCATTCCTTTCATGTTCTCCAGCCGCATCAAGCGCAAACCGATCGGGGAATGTCTCACCGGCTTTGCCTTGACGTTGTTAGGCTTCACCTGCTTCATCGAACAGCTGCCCTTGTTGCACGATGCCTTCCCGCACCTGCAATCCTTCTGCGATCTCTTGGCTCAGAGCAGTTTTTGGTCGATCCTTTTGTTTTGGGCGTTAGGAATCTTCTTCACTACTCTTTTCCAGAGCTCGGCAGCCACCATCATGTTGGCGTTGGTCTTCTGCGCAGGTGGGTGGATTTCCTTCCCGATGGCAGCTGCCATGGTGATTGGCGATAATGTCGGCACCACGTTGACCGCCATAGTTGCGGCACGCAATGCCAACGTCTCTGCACGTCGTGCCGCCTACGCCCACCTCTTCTTCAACCTTTTCGGAATGCTTTGGGCATTGCCGTTGGTCTATCCGGTCTCCAATCTGATGCTTGCCATCACACCCGGCGGTATCGAGGTCAATACACCTTCTTCCTTAGCCTTGGCGGTCTCGATGTTCCACACCGGCTTCAATTTGATCACTTCGCTGCTTCTGATTGGCTTCGTCCCCTACTTCGACCGGGCACTCTGTATGATTATTCCGATCAATGATAATGACGAGGAGGAGTTCCACCTCAAATACATTCGTGGTGGCTTGCTCTCCACTTCCGAATTGACTTTGGTCGAGGCGCGCAAAGAGACCGTCTTTTTCGGCGAGCGTGTGCAACGTATGTTCGAGATCACTTGCGAGTTTATCCATATGCCCTCTGACGGCGGAATGCACAGTCATACCTTCAGCCGCATCGAGAAGTACGAAAAGATCACCGACCGACTGGAGCTGGAGATTGTGCGCTACCTCAAGAACATGGATATCTCCTCCATCTCGGGACATGCCGCTCAGAGCGTACATTCCCTCTATCGTGCCGTCGACGAACTGGAAAGCATCGGCGACAGCTGTTACCACATAGCCCGCACCGTCGTGCGTCGACGCGACGCCGGCATCACCTTCACCCCGGCACAGGAAGCCAATGTAGACCGTATGCTTCAAGCCACCAAACGGGCTATGGACGGAATGCTCGACGACATGCACAAGCCGACTCCCGTCCGCGCCGACATGGAGGCCGCTTATGCTCGTGAACGAGAGATCAACACACTCCGCAACACCTTGCGCGAAGAAAACATCGGCAACGTGCAACGGGGCGATTATACCTATCAGAGCGGAACCATCTACATGGATCTGATTACCGAGTGCGAGAAATTGGGCGACTTCATTATCAATGTTCTTGAAGCGCGCCACGAACAGTGAATTCCCCTCGAAATGCGGTAATACAACACTCAAACACGAAAGTTTTGCAGAAAAATTTGGTGGATTCAAAACAGAGCCCTATATTTGCACCCGCAAAACCGGATTGCCCTATGGTGTAATGGTAGCACAACAGATTTTGGTTCTG
>CAZGZL010000081.1:0-9206 GCA_964530595.1 uncultured Prevotellaceae bacterium
ACTCAAGTTGAGGACATTCAGAATGCCTGTTTCTCCGTAAGTCAGTTGCTTCTGCGGGTAGATTTCATCGTAATACACTTGACGCACACGGTGATCACTCAGCTGTTCCAAGTCGTTCTTGATATGCCCCGGCGTGAGCGAGGAACTTTGGCTGGTGAAGAGTCGGTCAATGACATACCACGAGAATAGTGCACGATTTTGTCCGTAAGTCACGTCGTTACTGCGTCCCGCTTCGGGGAAGAGTGCTCCGGCGCCATCGTCATACGGCGTAGACGCTAATTGCCAAGCTGACGGCGTAGAGATGTCTGTGGGGGTCTCGGAAGACTCGAAATCGTCCAAAAGTACGTTGCCGCTCTCACCGATTTCATTGCTGTGACCTGCCACCAACTGCGCAAACTCTGCCGTCACGTTGAGGTTGGAGGGGGCTGTCGCCTTCACCCACGGAATTGCACCAACCGCATTGGTCAGCCACATGAAGTCCTTGTTCCACTTCAGGTTGAACCCGTAGATCGTGTTGTTGATCGGGATTTCGTTCATGTTTACCTTTTCCGTCAGTGGCTTTTCGTGCAAGTTCATCACCGTGGCCCCGAATTGCAAGTTTTTGCTCCATTCGTATTGCATGTCCAATCCCATCATTGTCTTGCGTTGCAAGCTGTAGGTAGATTGGTCTTCGAGCGACACACTCACTGCGGTGCCGCTCTCAATAATGCTTTCGTTGAGTATCGTCACGATACCCATGGTATAATCGACGGTGTAGTCGGTATTCTCCACCAATGTAGCGCCGCCCGCCGTCACGACGACCGATCCGCGAGCCACGTTCATGGCTCCTAAGTCGATTTCGCTCCCGACTGATGCGGTGTACTCACCCTTTAGACGGAACTTGTTCTTTTCAGCTACCTGCTCTGCTACCGTCAAGGTGGAATCGTACAATTCATAGTAACAGTATTTCTCAGCCAATGCCTCATTGCCCAACTGCTTGGCCAAGTGCTCACCGAAAGGCTCTACTACAGGAAAGATGATGCGACCCGAAGAGCTCTGTACCGTATACCCCTCAACGAAGTCGAAACGTCCGTCCGAATGGCTTTCGTTGTTCGCATTCAGACGATCCAAGTTCATCACGCGGATCAATAATTGATCGGCGATTGGTCCGGCTTGAATGTAGTTGGTGTAGACTCCCACCGTGTCGCTCATGTACTGCACTTGCATCGAGAAGTTGGTCTTTTGCAGTGACGTGACGCCGAGCGAGTAGACATTCTTCATCATCAAGTCCCATAGTGGAATGTTGGGATTGCCGGAGGTTCCCTTTAGCAACTTCAAGATCAGCGTCTGAGTCGTATTGCCGGCATTGTCCGTACTAAATTCGCCCACTTGATAGGTGCGTCCCCCCTTGGTGTACTGAAAGGCCACCGCCAACATCATATCGTCGTCCAATTTGCTCTTCAGTGAAATGTAGCCAAGCTGAGTGTTGAGGGTGTATTCTGACGAACTCAGCAATCGGGCGCTCTCCACCTTCTCGAAGTCCTTTCCGCCGGTGATGCCGTAGCCCTCCAATGCAGATAGGGAGGTCGTCACATTGCCGATGTCGCGGATGTCGCTATAGGCGGTGCTGATCTCTTCGTAGAGGGTGTTCGATTTGTTTTCGGGTAATTCACTGCTGCCTGTGGCTTGCCAATGGGAGGAGCCGAGGTGTGACGTTTCGCCGAGATCCATGAACGCCACTATATTGCGGGCGTTGTCGTAGCTACCACGTTTATTCGTCACCCAAACTTCGATTTTCGTAATCTCCACGCCGGAAGTAATCAACGGTAGGTGCGACATATTTTGGTCGTATGTGTCGCGGAAGTAGTGGGCTAAAAAAAAGTGACGGTTTTCGTCGTATTCATTGATTGGGATCTCGAACGACCTCGTTGTGGCGCCTCCCTTAGAGCTGACCGTCTTCGAAGAGGATTCTTGTTTTGCCAATAGCGCGGTGATGTTTAGCTTTCCAAATTTTAGTGCCGTTTTGACGCCGAAGAGCGCCGAACCGCCTTGAATTAACGAAGACCCCGTAGTCATCGAAACATTTCCTGCCTCTAAGTGCTGGATGATCTCATCCTCTTCTCCATCGTACGCCAACTTCAACTGGTTCGCGTCGAAGTCAAAAGTTGCCTCGGTATTGTAATTTAGGTTGAAATTCATCTTCGAACCGATCGAGGCATTGGCATTCAGCTGGAATGTCATATCAAAGTCAAAAGACTTCTGCGTGCGAGCTTGTTGCGACAGCGTGGGGTTGTCTACCTCCGTTTTCTTGTAGCCGAATGAGAGAGAGCCTGATCCTTGCGTTTTCACGCGAATGCCCCCTTTGCCGAAAATTTTCTCGGCAGGTCCGAGGCTGAACTGCATATCGGTCAAGTCGAAGCCTTCGCCGTCGGCTTCGTCGAATGCTTTTGCATTTTGTTCCCTGAAGTAGGCAGCACGCAATGCTCGTTCCGTATAATTCATGTACTCGTCTTGCGTCATCGGGATCGCATGACCGATCTCCTTTTCGCCCAACAGGGTACGCACTACGTAGCGATTGTTTTTATAATCGTACTCAACCTCTTGCTTGATGTTTTCGGGGGTCTTGAGGTCGGCGACGCCGGGCTGCGCCAATTCTTCGGCGTCCTCCGGCGTCGTATGACTGACGGGGTAGCGGCTGCGGATCGAATCGGTGGTGTCCACCTGCGGTGCAGCGCCCGAAAGGGCGTAAGCCGTTCGGTCAGCTACAATGCCGATGAGTCCGGTGAGAAATAAGGGAACTAAAATATATTTTCTTTTCAACGTAGTATGGCGCTGGCGGGTAGATACAACAAGTAAGTAGTAACTTCGCCCGATCCGAAGATCTCTCCGCTGTCGGATGGAGAGCACAAAATCTCCCGTTCCGAGTTTCGCGAAGCGAATTACTACTTACTTACAAACGCGATGAGGCGTCGTTTATTGTGTTTAGAGGGGGAATATCCGCTGAACTTACAACATTTGCAGTCCGGACTTGATCAATGCTTGCACGCTCAGTCCCGGATCTTTCAGCAAGAGCTGATTGACGCATTTGGTGGCGGCTGCCTGTTGGTAGCCTAAGGCAACAAGTGCCGAGATTGCTTCGTCGGCGTGCTCATTGCCTGCCACAACGGGTGACGTTGCTGCTGTAGCCGCTGCGATGCCAATGCTTCCGATCTTATCTTTCAGATCTACGATGATACGTTGCGCCGTCTTACCGCCGATCCCTTTGACCGCCTTAAGCTGACGATCGTTGCCGGTGCTCACCACAGAGACTAACTCGTCCGGTGAGAGCGACGAGAGGATCAGTCGGGCGGTGTTCGGACCAACGCCGGAGACTGAGATCAACAATTCGTAGACGGCACGTTCCTGCTTCGAGATGAAGCCGTAGAGTTGGTGCGCATCCTCGCGGATGCTCTCCGAAACGTATAATTTGAACACTTGCCCTACGCGCAACTGGTCGTAAGTGTAGAGCGATACGTTGCAGGCGTAGCCTACGCCGCCGCATTCAACGACAGCCAATGTCGGAGTGAGTTCGGTGATTTCACCTTTGAGATATTCAATCACGAGTAGAATGTTTAAGAATAGACGGTGTGAGGAATTTGCTACATCTTGTTGCGAAGCAACGATTGGTAGTGACGTTCGTCGGTGATGATCTCCAAAGCGCGTTGGTAAATCTGATCTTCGCCCGACATGATCCGGAAGTGTGCCGAAGTGCCAAATAGGTCGTTAGCGATCGCCGCCTTGATTTGTAGCGTCAACAATGGGGTGGAGGTCTCAAACTCCGTGCTGTCAACGTTCAGACCAGCTTCGACAGCGCTCTGTCGCAGCCCTTCCAAGACCGATTGGGGCACGTCGTATCGTTCGATGAATGCTTGCTCCGTCGGATAATCTTTAGTCAGCCGATCGTGATTCCGATCGTAATAGCCCAAGATGTAACGATTGAAGACGCCGCGCGCTATGATGTCGCGGTGGGTGCGTGTGACACGCGTTGTATCAATCGGAACAAAGTAATCCGGCATGATGCCGCCGCCACCGTAGACGATGCGCCCATTATGGGTGCTGTACTTCAAGCTGTCGGGGAAATGAATGCTGTCTGCCGATAGCAATTCGCCCGATTTGTACCGATTCAGGAGATCCTGATCGTAAGCCGTCTTGTCCCCCTTGGTATAGGGCTTCTGAATGCAGCGACCTGATGGGGTGTAGTAGTGAGAAACGGTTAGGCGCATCATGGCACCGCCCGGCAACGGAATGGGACGCTGTACCAACCCTTTGCCGAAGGTTCTACGTCCCACAACAACACCGCGATCCAAGTCTTGCATGGCTCCACTGAAGATTTCGCTTGCCGAAGCCGATTGCTCGTCCACCAAGACGACCAATCGACCTTCCGTCAGCGATCCTTTGCGGCGAGAACGGTATTCTTCGCGGTTATCCGATCTACCTTCGGTATAGACAATCATCGACTTTGCCGGCAGGAATTCCTCTGCCATCTCTACCGCGGTACCCAAATAGCCACCTCCATTACTCTGCAAATCCAATATAAGGTGCTTCATACCTTGTTTGCGTAAGCCGTTGAGCGCCGACATCAGTTCTTCGTACGTCGTCTTACCGAAGCGGCTTACCTTGACGTACCCAACCTCCGGCGTCGCCATAAACGAGGCGTCCACCGAATAGAGCGGGATCTTGTCGCGAACGATGTCGAAGGCAATCTGTTCGGACGATCCTTCGCGTTGTACGCCTACCTGCACGGTTGTTCCTTTGGGTCCGCGCAGACGACGCTGAATCTCTGTGTCGCTCATTTTTACGCCTGCGATCGTCGTGTCGTTGACCGCGACAATGCGGTCGCCGCCACGCAAACCGGCTTTTTCCGAGGGACCGCCTACGATGGTATTGATCACCAACAGGGTGTCTTGTGTCATTTGATAGCGGATGCCGATGCCTTCAAAATTTCCCTCCAAAGGCTCGTTCATCTTCTGAACTTCTGACGGCGTCATGTAGGTGGAATGGGGATCCAATTCCTTCAACATGCCACGGATCGCGTTGGTGCTCAGATCAGCAGCGTTTACGGAGTCAACATAGAAGTGGTCGATCCAGAGGAATGCTTGCTGCACTTGCTGCATGGCAGTCTTGAGATCTTCGTCGTGATTTTCTGCGCGCAGCGTTTCCGGAACGCAGCAGAACACGCCGATCAGAAGACCCACCGGAAGGAGCGCCTTGTGTAGATTCATAATGTATTGCGAAATTTATTGAGTGCGTCTTTGTCTTTGGGCTGCGGCAAAACGAAGCCTGTCGGCATGAAATCCGAGACATCTTTGCCGTAATGAATCAATTCGCGTACCGTAGTCGAGTTGATGTGCGCCATCGCCGGCTCGTTGAAGAGCATAATGGTTTCCAAGCCGGTCAGATGTCGATTGACATCGGCCATATTTCGCTCGTATTCGAAGTCAATAACTGTACGCACGCCGCGTAAGACGTGTGTGACGCCGCGTGCCGCGGCGTAGTCGACAGTCAGTGTTTTGTAAGCCTCCACTTTGATGCGCGGCTCGTTGGCGTAGTAGGCGCTGATCATCTCGACACGCTCTTCCACCGAGAACATTCCGCTCTTAGTTTCGTTGTAACCTACTGCTATAATAATCTCGTCACAGAAGGCCAAAGCGCGGCTAACCACCGAAGCGTGACCTTTTGTGAAAGGATCAAATGATCCCGGAAAAATAATCTTCATTGATAGAATTTGATAGCATGATACCTAAGAAACCTCGTGCAGAGGGGACGTCAATTCACAGCGTCCTCTTCTACAACAAGGTTTTCGATGATGAAGTTCTGGCGCTCCATCGTATTTTTCCCCATATAATATTCCAACATATCTTTCACAAAATCCTCTTTACGTAGCGTTACCATGTCGAGGCGTATGTCCGGACCGATGAAATGACGAAATTCGTCCGGTGAGATCTCTCCCAAACCTTTGAATCGGGTGATCTCCGGATGTGCACCGCACTTTTCGATCGCCGCCAGACGTTCCTCTTCGGTGTAGCAGTAGTAGGTGTCTTTTTTGTTGCGGACACGGAATAGCGGAGTTTGCAGAATATAGACGTGACCTTTCTTAACCAGTTCGGGGAAGAATTGCAAGAAAAACGTCATCAGCAATAGGCGGATGTGCATCCCATCGACATCGGCATCGGTAGCAATGATGACTTTGTTGTAACGTAATCCGTCCAAGCCGTCTTCGATATTCAGGGCGGCTTGAAGTAGATTGAATTCCTCGTTCTCGTAGACCACCTTGCGGGTCAGACCGAAACTATTCAACGGCTTGCCGCGAAGAGAGAACACCGCTTGCGTCTCGACGTTGCGACTCTTCGTGATTGAGCCGGAAGCCGAGTCACCCTCGGTAATAAAGATACAGGACTCGTCCATGCGAGTTCCTTTGGTGTCATTATAGTGAATGTGACAGTCTCGCAACTTGCGATTGTGCATATTCACCTTCTTGATGCGCTCTTTGGCTTGTTTTGTTAGTCCGCTGATGGCCTTGCGCTCCCGCTCGCTCTCCTGTATCTTGTGCAGCAGCGTGTCTGCCGTCTCAGGATTGCGGTGCAGGTAATTGTCTAATTCCCTCTTTAAGAAATCAGACACGAACTTCTGTACCGTGATTTGTGAATCGGGGGCAATTTTGCTGGATCCCAACTTGGTCTTGGTTTGAGCTTCAAACACCGGTTCTTGTACCTTGATGCTGATGGCTGCCACCATTCCGTTGCGGATGTCGGGATAATCCATGTTTTTATTGTAAAATTCTTTGATGACGCGTGCAGACGCCTCTTTGAATGCCGCCAAATGGGTACCGCCGAGCGACGTGTACTGCCCGTTCACAAAAGAATAATATTCTTCGCCGTATTGATTGCCGTGCGTAATGACCACTTCGATGTCCTCATCCTGCAAATGGATGATAGGGTAGAGGGGTTCTTCCGATAGTTTCTCGCTCAAAAGATCTACCAAACCGCCGCGACTGAAGAAACGTTTGCCGTTGAGGGTCAGCGTCAGTCCGGCGTTGAGGTACGAATAATTTTTGAGCATCGTTTCCACGAACTCCATTCGATACTTATAATTCTCGAAGATGGCATTGTCGGGAATGAACTCTACATACGTGCCATTGGCCTCATCTGTGGGGGAGATGGGGAGATCTTCAACGATTTTGGCTGCTCGATAGACGATCTCTTTCGCTTCGCCGTTGCGCACGGAACGAATCCGAAAATGAGTCGACAACGCGTTGACAGCTTTGATACCGACGCCGTTGAGCCCGACCGACTTCTTGAAGACCTTCGAGTCATATTTCGCGCCGGTGTTAATCTCCGAGGCACAGGCATCCACCTTGTCTAACGGGATTCCACGACCATAGTCGCGCACAGACACCAACCCGCCGTCGCTCATCTTGACTTCGATGCGTTTGCCGAAGCCCATCATGTATTCGTCGATGCTGTTGTCGATAACCTCCTTGATCAGAATATAAATTCCATCGTCGGCGTGCGAACCATCGCCTTGCTTGCCAATATACATACCCGGACGCAAACGGATGTGATCCGTCCACTCAAGGTGGCGAATATTGTCGCTCGTGTATTCGGCGGCCTCTAATTGCTTTTCTAACGAAGGGGCTTCCAATTCCGCCCCTTCTTGCGTTTCGTTCATGTTGTATCGGATGTTTTAAGGTAATTACATACGTTCCGGGACTTCGATTCCCAACAATGCCATGCCGCTCTTGATGACTTTGGCAACGGCAGCAGAGAGCACCAAGCGGAAGTTGCGAGTTGCGGTGTCCTCCTCTTTCAGGATCGAGAAGTCGTGGTAGAATTGGTTATACTCCTTCACCAGATCGTAAATGTAATTGGCGATCAGAGCCGGACTAAATCGTGCGCCGGCCTCCTTGATTGTCGCCGGATAGTTGACGAGCATCTGAATAATGCCTTCTTCCTTAGTAGAAATGGTGACACCCTCAAGCGCAGCGTCGAGTTGCGTCGCATCGAGTTGCCACGGCGTTTCGGGGCTCTGTCCCGCCTTGCGGAGCAGGGAACTGATACGTGCGTGCGTATATTGAATGAACGGACCGGTGTTTCCGTTGAAGTCGATCGACTCCGCAGGGTTGAACACCATATTCTTCACCGGATCGACCTTCAAGATGAAGTATTTCAGTGCGCCCAAACCCACCTTGCGACAGATTTCGGCAGCCTCGTCTGCGGGGATGTCTGCCATGCGTCCGGCTTCGTCCGACGTGCGGCGCGCATCGGCAATCATAGAGGCCATCAGATCGTCGGCGTCCACCACTGTACCTTCGCGACTCTTCATGCGACCGTTGGGCAATTCTACCATGCCGTAGCTGAAGTGTACCAAATCTTTGCCCCACTTGAAGCCGAGACGATCCAACAATAGGGAGAGCACTTGGAAGTGATAATTCTGTTCATTGCCGACCACATACACCATGCGGTCGATCGGGAAGTCTTGGAAACGGAGCTTAGCGGTGCCGATATCCTGCGTCATATAGACCGAAGTACCGTCGCTACGCAACAGAAGCTTCTGATCCAATCCAGCGTCGGTAAGGTCTGCCCATACGGAGCCGTCCTCTTTGCGGAAGAAGATTCCTTTCTCCAAGCCTTCGAGCACCTTGCTCTTGCCTTCCAAATAGGTCTGTGACTCATAATAAATCTTGTCGAAGCCCACGCCGATGGCGCGATAGGTCTCGTCGAAACCGACGTACACCCATTCGTTCATTTTGCGCCACAAGCTACGTACCTCTTCGTCGCCGGCTTCCCACTTGCGCAACATCTCGCGTGCCTCCTGCAAGAGCGGCGATTTGGCTTCGGCAGCAGCTTTGCGCTTCTCCTCGTCCTCGATGGCTGCCACTTCGGGATCATGAGCCATGATCTCCTTCACTTCGGCCTTGAAATGCTTGTCGAACTCCACATAGAAGTCGCCGATCAAGTGATCACCCTTCTTGCCGGTGCTCTCCGGTGTGCAGCCGTTGCCCCAACGCAACCAAGCCAACATACTCTTGCAGATGTGGATGCCGCGGTCGTTGACGATGTTCGTCTTCACCACTTTGTAACCGCACGCCTTCAGAATGCACGAAAGGCTATGTCCCAACAAGATATTACGCATGTGTCCCAAGTGTAACGGCTTGTTGGTGTTGGGCGACGAATATTCGATCATGTAGA
>CAZGZL010000082.1:0-9118 GCA_964530595.1 uncultured Prevotellaceae bacterium
GCGATTGGGCTTACGTGACCAACAAGTGCAAGGAATGTCTCGACATCATTGCCGAGGTTCGCGCTAAATAATCAGTTTCCCGTGTGTCCTCCTCTCCCCTCACCGAGAGTGGAGGACACTTTATTTCTATTGCCAAGAACTAATACAAGTGCCTTTTCGTTCTATTCCATGAACTGTGATTAAGTGTGCTTAGACAGGATTATGAGACAAAGAACATAGGTGCATACTGTGAAACATTAAACTTATACTAATAATGAGTAATACAAATAAGATGACGAATTGGCGCTGGGTACTCTGCGCGTTGCTTTTCGTAGCGACAACAGTCAATTACCTCGATCGCCAAGTCCTCTCCTTGACTTGGAAGGATTTTATCGCACCCGAATTTCATTGGACGGATGCTGACTACGGAACTATCACCGGTTTCTTCTCTATTTTCTATGCCGTTGCTTGCCTCTTCGCCGGAAAGTTTGTGGACTGGATGGGTACCAAGAAGGGATATTTGTGGGCAATCTTCGTTTGGTCGTTGGGAGCTTGCCTCCACGCCGGATGCGGTTGGGTGACTATGAATATCGAAGGTTTGCAGTCGGTCGAAGCTCTTCGTGCCGTTCAAGCCGGCTCTGACGTCGCTATTGCCATCGCCTCTGTCAGCGTGTGGTTGTTCCTTGCTTGCCGTGCGATCCTCGCCCTTGGTGAGGCCGGCAACTTCCCCGCAGCTATCAAAGTGACTGCCGAATACTTCCCCAAGAAGGATCGTGCATTCGCCACTTCAATCTTCAACGCCGGCGCCTCTGTCGGTGCCTTGGCAGCTCCGTTGACCATTCCCTTCTTGGCTCAAGCTTGGGGCTGGGAAATGGCATTCATCATCATCGGTGCCCTCGGATTCATCTGGATGTTCTTCTGGGGCGCTATGTATGACAAACCGGAAGCTTCTAAGCACGTCAATGAAGCCGAATTGACCTATATCCATCAGGACGATGCAGCCGAAGGCGTGAAAGCATCCGGCAAAGAGGAGGCAACGATCCCCTTCGCTAAGTGCTTCACTTATCGTCAGACGTGGTCATTCATCGTGGGTAAATTCTTTACCGACGGTGTGTGGTGGTTCTTCTTGTTCTGGGCTCCGGCTTATTTCTCCGACCAGTTCGGCTACGCCTCTTCTACGGCAATGGGCAGTCTCTTGATCTTCGTTCTCTACCTGATCGTCACGGTACTTTCAATTTTCGGTGGCTATCTGCCGAAACTCTTCGTTGAGAAGAAAGGTATGGAGCCTTACGCAGGTCGTATGCGCGCTATGTTGATCTTTGCATTCCTGCCTTTGTTCGCGTTGTTCGCACAGCCGCTTGGTGAACTCTCAGCATGGTGGCCTGCCATCATCATCGGTCTCGCCGGAGCAGGACATCAGGCTTGGTCAGCCAACCTCTTCTCTACCATCGGCGATATGTTCCCGAAGTCTACGATTGCTACCATCACCGGTATCGGTGCTATGGCAGGCGGCGTCGGCTCGTTGTTGATCAACAAGGGTGCCGGTAGCCTCTTCTCTTACGCAGAAGCTCAAGGCGAAGCATTCTCGTTCCTCGGCTTCGATGGTAAGCCCGCCGGCTACATGATTATCTTCTGCATCTGCGCTGTCGCTTATATCATCGCATGGTCGCTCATGAAGGTATTGGTACCTCGCTATAAGAAGATCGAGATCTAATTCTCCCTTGCGAATCGTTTGAATTCGTCAATAATAGAATCCCCGGCAGAGTTCAGCTCACGCTCACTCTGCCGGGGTATTTTTATCTCCGTGCCTATAATCTCCGCTGCGATGGAGACTCTATATTGCATCTAATTACAGCGTGTTGCACCCGGGATGCCACATTCTTTAGATGTCCACCTCGCACGATGTTCCCAATTACTCATAGACCAAGGTGTTCTCGCAACGCCGCCGAGACATCAAAATGATCTTTGAGTTGCGTCGGGATGTTCTTGCCGTCATCACCTGCTGCGATCCGCAGGGACATTTCATACAGACCGTGATCTACAGGCTGAAACTCATAGTTCGCCTTCAGCAAAGAGGACAAACGCAGCAGCTGATCGCGTAAATCAGTGGCACGCTCTTGAACCGAAGTCAACAACGCCAAGATCTCATCCAAACGGTGCATCGTCTCGGCATAAGAGTCTTGCAACAAGAGGTGCCAGATGATGCAACGATAGAGCGAGGCTGCCAAGTCCTCTGGAAGAGGTGGAAGCGGTGGCGGAGGCGGCGTATTGTCGAGAATCATCGCGCCGCGCCCCGTCAGAAGCCAATCTGCATTTAGGTCGGGATACGCCAACAAGATTTGCTCCACATTAGAGGTACTCATATTCTTGTTGTCGCGCAACGCCTTGATCAGGAGACCGGTACTCAAACCGGCGCACTTATTCACTTGATAGACCGTAGTCCCTTTATATTCAATGTAACGTAGCAAACGTTCGGCGAATGTAGACATAGCATAAACCTTTCAGTAGACGCTGCCGCAACCCTCGGAGGGAGCGAAAGCGTCGTTTCGGGGCAAAGATAATAAGAAAAAGGAGCAACATTATTCGTCATGCTGAGATTTATTGCTAAGTTTGTGCCCATAAAGATCCGTGTATGAAGATTTTACTCTACCAACAAGACATCGTGTGGTGCGATCCGGAAGCCAACTACCGCAAAGTAGAGTCTGTACTTGCAGCACACCCGGAGGGTGATCTGCTTGTCCTCCCGGAGATGTTTACCACCGGCTTTGTTACTGACCCGACGACCACTCCTTTAGAGAGCGCTGAGAGGGTCGAAACCCGTCTGCGACAAATAGCCGCGCAACATCATTGTGCCTTGGCAGGCAGCGTTGCCGTTCGCGACGCGGCGGGGGCACATAACCGCTTCTACTTTGTCCGCCCCGACGAGCAACTCTACAGCGCAGACAAGCGGCATCTCTTCAGCTACGGAGGCGAAGACCGCTATTACTGTCCGGGCTCACAACGCGTCATTGCAGAGTGGTTAGGTGTGCGCTTTCTGATCATCGTCTGCTACGACCTACGCTTCCCGGTATGGAGCCGTTGCATCGACGATTACGACGTATTGCTCTGCGTTGCCAACTGGCCGGCGGTGCGGCAACATGCTTGGAACACCCTGCTGCAAGCGCGCGCCATGGAGAACCAATGCTACGTCATCGGAGTCAACCGTGTTGGCGAAGACCACATCTGCCCTTACAACGGCGGCAGCATGGCGGTGCATCCCTACGGCGATCCCTTGGTGGAATGTCCTCGCAAGTTGGAATCTGTCGTCACCGTAGAGCCGGACATGGAAATGTTGCAAAGCTATCGCGCCAAATTTCCCGCGTTGCACGATCGCGACCGCTTCATCATCGAGCCGTAAACACGCGATCCTTCGCATAAAATAAGCCCGCGCAGAGGTGTATTTACACACTCTACGCGGGCTTATCTTATGCATGCCGCTGCGTTGCTTTAGTACGCGAACAGCGGATAACCGCTCATCAACTCATTGACGCGACTGCGCACCGTCGCGATCACAGCTTCATTTTCCGGATCATTCAACACCTCTTCGATCATCTCGGCAATGATCAGCATCAAATCCTCCTTGGCGCCGCGCGTTGTGATTGCGGGGGTACCCAAACGGATGCCGGAGGTCTGGAATGCCGAACGGCTGTCGAACGGCACCATATTCTTATTGCACGTGATGTCGGCAGCAACGAGCGCCTTCTCAGCCACCTTGCCGGTCAATTCGGGGTATTTGGAACGCAGGTCTACCAACATCGAGTGATTGTCCGTTCCGCCCGATACGATATTGAATCCGCGCGCCACAAGCGCCTCGGCAAGGGCGGCAGCGTTCTTCTTCACCTGCAACTGATAATCACGGAACTCCGGCTGCAACGCCTCGCCGAAAGCCACCGCTTTGGCGGCAATGACGTGCTCCAAAGGACCACCCTGCGTGCCGGGGAACACAGACGAATCGAGGCACGCAGACATCATCTTAATCTCACCCTTGGGGGTCTTCACTCCCTTGGGGTTCGGGAAGTCGCGTCCCATCATGATGGCGCCTCCACGCGGGCCGCGCAACGTTTTGTGCGTCGTTGTCGTTACGATGTCGGCATACTTCACCGGATTGTCGAGTAGACCGGCAGCAATCAGACCGGCAGGATGTGCCATGTCGATCATCAACAGCGCCCCCACCTTGTCGGCAATGGCGCGCATACGTGCATAATCCCATTCGCGCGAATAGGCGGAACCGCCGCCAATGATCAGCTTAGGATGATGCGTCAACGCTAATTGCTCCATTTCGTCGTAATCTACACGTCCGGTAGCCTCGTTCAGGTTGTAAGCCACCGGATGATAGAGCAAACCGGAGGAATTGACTGCCGAACCGTGCGACAAATGTCCACCATGAGCCAAATTCAGTCCCATGAAGACATCGCCGGGATTGAGCACCGCTGCCAACACCGCTTGATTAGCTTGCGCGCCGCTGTGCGGCTGAACATTAGCCCAGCAAGCGCCAAACAGCTGTTTGAGGCGCTCGATAGCGAGGCTTTCGACCTTGTCAACCACTTCGCAACCGCCGTAGTACCGCTTACCCGGATACCCTTCGGCGTACTTATTGGTCAGCACGCTGCCCATCGCAGCCATTACTTCGTCACTTACAAAATTTTCTGACGCGATCAATTCAATTCCTTTCATTTGGCGTTGACGTTCCTCGTCAATCAGACCAAAAACAATAGGATCTCTCTTCATAGTTTTGTTTATAAGGGGTGATTTAAGAACTCAGTTTTCGAACGTTTCCGTCGCAGGCTCCTGCTCCTTGACCGTCCGCTTCAATGCCTGATTGATCAAAGCCTTCAGCTCCAAGGTTTGCGCTTGCGTTGCGTTACGCTTTGCCGGTTTGTAGAGGTTAGCGTACTTACCTTTAGCCAAGACTTTGAACGACAGATCGTCCATGTCGCCCGTCACGTCCACGCCGGGATGGATGCCGGGCAACGGCCAGTCGGTAATGCTCACATTATAGTTGAAGCCCATATTGCCAGTGATGTTGTGCGTTCCGGCAATGACGGCTTGATACTTATCCATTGTGATCAAGAAGGGGTAGATTGTGGCTTTCCGTCGCGCCACAGCCATTTCCACAGAGAGGGAGTCGACCTTATTTTCAGTTTTTTTGTTGAACATTAAATACTTGGCAAGGGTGCTGAATGTCTCGTTGTCCATCAAGATCAAATCTTTGCCTTCGATCGCGGCTGTAGCTTTCAACGTGGACCACTTAGGCTCATAATTGGCGGTGAGGTTGGTCTCGGCAGCCAAGTGGAACTCTGCCTTGCCGTCGAAGGACTTCAGCATCGGCACAATCGTGTCAATGTCTGGGATCAACTGCAAAAGATCGGCAATCTCGATGTCTAACAGGTGGAAGTTGGCTCCCACAAACAGGTGATTGCGCATTTCCGATTTATACATCGCTGTCAGCTGCATTCGTGCCGCCTTGGACGAAAAGCCCATCTCCTCCAAGACGAGCACGCCGTCGCGCACCGTCAGCTTACCGCCCAAATCGCTAAAATCGTTCTCTCCTACCCAAGCGTGCTTAATCTGGGTTGTTAAGGCGAAATCTATTCCCTTAGGCACCATGAAGGGATCGCCATCGGTCGCCGTTGTGTCGGTGGTTGCCACCTCGACCTCGGTCGAATCGGTCACGCCGAAACCATTCACCAAATCCATCAGTTGATAGACATCCGTCATGTTGGAGGTGAAGTCCATGCGTCCCGTCAAGAGTTCCTGCCCACGCAAATAGGGGCGTAAGTTGGTGATGTCGCCATTCAGGGCGAAGTCGGAATTTCCGATGCGCACCTGACTATTATTGATGGTGCACTTGCCCAAATTAAAGTGGAAGTCGATCACGGGGAGTAGAATCGGAAGATTGATGTCGCTGCTTGTCAGCACACCATTCTCCAACTCCACCGTCAGCACAGGATCGTAGGTCAGCAACAGCTTCTTCAATCCTGCTGCCGTCAGTGCCTCCTCGTCCGCATCGACCGCGGCTACCGGCTCGTCGCTCACGGAAGCCGTCAGCTTCAAAGCGTCGGTCACAAACGACAAGGCGCTACCCATGCGAGCATCCAAAGTGCCGTTGCCATATTCCACTTGATAGCGTGTCGGCTTGCCGGTGCGAGAGACTACCCCCACGCGCCCGGTCAGTTGCGAGGCGGTCAGCGACATTGTGTCCATCTGAGCCGTCAGAGCGGCGAGGCTGAGCGTTGCATTCATCGTCGGAATAGCGCCGCCGGACTTTCCGCCGGGAATGGTCACCGTTCCTGCCAACTTACTACCCGCAGCGCTCATTTGATCATCTATCGCGGCTTTCAACTGCGCGATACTCCACGAAGCATCCACCTTGGGGATGTCGGTCGAACCGTTCAAGAGTTGATCGGCGATATAGCCGGAGAAGTGCACCTGATCCAAATGCGCTTCGGTCGTGGTGCTATCTTGGATCTGGCAAAAGAGATCCTGCAAGTCGAGGCTTGCGGCAATGCTCGCCGCGTGCTCTGCCACCGGATAGTTCAGCTGCACTTGGTTGGCAGTAGCTTTCACCTTCAAGCTCTTGCCCATGGTGCAAACAATGTCTTCGAGCGCACTCTTGACGCTGAAAGAGTCGATGCTCAGCCCCGATGCGCTCTGTGTCACGGCGGCAGCACCTGCGATGTTGATCTGTCCGTTCAGTGTCAAGTCGGAGAGCTGAGACGCCACCGACTGAGGCAGCAACGCCCAAATATCCGAGATCTGAGTGTTGTCCATATTAAATTGTGCCGCGACTCGAGTCGTCGTGCTGTCCGGCAACGCTACATGGGCTTGCAGTCCCACAGCCAAGTCGCTGCACTGAATCTGCGCTTGCGACACGTTGATCTCCGTAAGCGAATCGTTAGCTTGCGCCTCTACGGATGCGCGCAACGGACGATGGTTTAAATAGACCTCTGAACCTAAGGCAACCCAAAGATCAGACACCGCGGTCTCTACTTGGATTTGCCAATCCTCATCGTGCTGCACCAACGGCAGAGAGAGGGAGGCATCGCGTACCTCGGCGCACAACGGAGACTCGCCCACCATCACGATGTTTGCGCTGTCCAACGTCAGTTGTACACCTAACCGAAGTTGTGCACGATCCATGTTGAGTGGTTGAATGGTGGTTTTCAGTCCCTCGACAGCGACTTGATAAGAGCTGTCACTATAGGCGCACGAAAGCACCTGAAGGGAGATTCCTTCAGACGAGAGTTGTACGGGATTCATATCGTCACCCAAGGCACCGTCTAACGAGAGGGCGAGAGACGCATCTTGCAGCGTGGCGCCCAATCCGGTAGTCTCGTCGCGATAGCGAAGGTTCAAATCCTGTACGGAGATGTCGGCAAGGGAGATCTGTCCCAACGAGAAGGAGCTGTCTTCGTCCTTCTCCGATTCCTCGGTGGTTGATTCGATGTTCAAAATATCGAAGTTGCAAGTACCATCAGCAGCGGTGCTGAGATGCGCCTGCACGCCGTCGATCATGAAGCGTTTCACGACGACCGAGCCATCATTGAGGAAAGCTATTGGGTCGACCACGGCAATGCACTCTTTGAGTGCCGCGATGGTGTCTGTTGCCGCTTCGTCGCCCGGCATCGGGGAGCTCAATACAACATCCGTCAGGCGCAGACCGAATTCAGGGAAAGTGCTAAAAAAGGTGAGATCCACCTGTCCGATTTGGCTGTCGCACTTTAAATATTTGGCAGCCTGCTCACGCACTATAGGGGTCAGCTTTTCGGGGGTGAATACATACCATACGACTACAGCGATCGCCGCCAACAGCAGGGCTAAGAGACTGCCCACGCTGATCAGCGTAATTTTGAGACCTCGTTTCATGCTGTTTTTATCTTACGCGGATCATTTAGTGTATTTATAGAAGGTGTGATTCTCGCCCGTCGCTGTCTTGTACTGCATCGACTTGTCCGTCAGCGACAAGATCTGAGAGGGATCGTCCGGATCGGTATCTCCGTAGCTACCCAAGCTCTCCATCCAATGAGTACGCATCAAGCCTGTCTGCGTGTCGAAAGTCCACCGGAAACGTCCGGAGCCTGTTGCAGCCTCCTCTTCGTTCGATTCAGAGCTGTCCCAATAGAGTCCGGTCTGATCTTCGTTAAACAGCCAGTTGTCGTCATTGCTTTGATCTTTCCAATAACCGTAGATCTTGGTAATATCGATGGTGGAGCCGTCGTAATCGTCCTCATCGCTTGAACAAGAAACCAATGACAAGCCGCACAACACGCACAGCAAAGTCAGCAACGAATGTAGCTTTTTCATTTTCATAATCGTTTATCTCTATATAATTCTATTCTGCTTGTGATCGAGTCCGGGCAAAGGTACACGAAAAAATCATTCAGCAACACTCAATGTGCTGTTTTTTAGGATTAAATGCGTATTCACGCACTGACAGCACATAGAGGTGAAATAAAAATCGCCCCTCGATCCGAAAGATCGAAGGGCGACGTCTATCCTATCGAACGGATGATATCGTTGTTAGATACCCCGTTTGTCGTCAAGAATTAGAGCTGCGGACCTGCTGCGACGAGAGCCTTACCTGCCTCGTTCGTAGTGTACTTGCCGAAGTTCTTGATGAAGCGGCCAGCCAAATCCTGTGCCTTAACTTCCCATTCGCTTGCGTTAGCATAAGTGTCGCGAGGATCGAGGATCTTCGGATCTACACCCGGAAGAGCTGTCGGAACTTCGAAGTTGAAGATCGGGATGTTCTTCGTGGGAGCAGTCTTGATGCTGCCGTCCAAGATAGCGTCGATGATGCCACGAGTATCGCGGATCGAGATACGCTTGCCAGTGCCGTTCCAACCGGTGTTCACCAAGTATGCCTTAGCGCCACTCTGGTTCATACGCTTAACCAACTCTTCAGCATACTTCGTGGGGTGCAATTCCAAGAATGCCTGACCGAAGCAAGCGGAGAATGTGGGAGTAGGTTCAGTGATACCACGCTCCGTACCTGCCAACTTAGCGGTGAAACCGGAGAGGAAGTAATACTTAGTCTGCTCAGGAGTCAAGATAGATACGGGCGGCAATACGCCGAAGGCATCAGCCGAGAGGAAGATCA
>CAZGZL010000083.1:0-9086 GCA_964530595.1 uncultured Prevotellaceae bacterium
GGCGGGCAAAGATAGTGCTTTTTTGTAGGATTCCTGCCACAGAGGGGGCGGGAATTGTCGTGTATCTATGTATGCTTCTTGACCGAGGGATAAAACAAATGCTCCTTATCCAAAAAGACCGGATAGAATACCGAGGCGATGATGTACCCGGCGAGCCGTGGTTTCTGACCGCCGATTTTGCGAATAGTCCCCCACTCTACCTCGCCTTCTATATGTTGTGGCACTCTGAATGCGCCGGAGACCGGAAAGCTGCCATAGACCTTCAATAGTCCCTTTTGTTCGGCTTCTTGTCGAGTGCAAGCACAGACATCGACAAACCTCAGCAACAGTTTGTCTAACAGCTTGTCTTTTTGCCATTGATCTAAAGTTTGCCCCGGAGGGCATTGAGCGAAATCGAAATCCTTAAAATTGAATGACAGTTTGGGGAGGTCTTCAGGCACCGGACGCTCCTGTCTCACATTGGCAGTGCGCCGATCCGAGGGTGTGCAGCCTTTGAACTTATTCGGACCGAACTTACTATTGTTCTTTTTTGCCGCCATATTCCATGATGAATTTTTCGATATTGCCGAAATAAGGTATTGCTCCATATCTGCCCGACAGATAGTCTTTAGAGAATGAGGCATCGTTACGGACACTGTTGGCTTGATTAATCTTGTATTCGACCAAAGAGTATAAATCAGAGATACCTTCAGGACTCTTCTCTGCGAACCAGATCTGATCGCGACGCAACAAGTCTTTACGCAACAAATTAGTATCGTGCGTTGTAACGATCAGCTGTGCGCCACCGACATTCAGTGGACTATAGAACATTTTGAGCAGTTCGATAGATAATTGGGTATGTAGACTGGCTCCAAACTCGTCAATAATCAGCACGCCGCCATGATGAATCGTGTCGAAGAAGGGACCTAACAAGGCGAACAGCTTGGTAGTGCCCAAAGACTCCAACTTGAAATTAAGGGAATCATTCCCTACGACTTGCCCGTTATCGAACACATTGTGGGTAGCTTGAATCTCAAACTCTTGTGGGTCGATCTTGTCGGTGGAGCGTTTTTCTTTGATACTAACATCCTTGATACATCCGTCTACAATGCTCAGCATCTGCATGATTTGTTGACGGAGCAGGGGATCGGTCATGAAGGTCTTGGCTGTGTAAAGAAGCGTATCATCCAGACCGGAAAGGATGCGAAAGCGCTTGAGGAACCACTCTTTGATCGTCATTGCCGACGCGACATTGAATTGTGCAGCAGTCGACAGGTATAGTGCATTGCTCCGCGTTTTGGAGTCAACACCTCTTGCCCCCTTGACGATTTTGGAGTTTACCTTGATGTTCTGTCCTTCGCGTCTGAAACAGTAGCTCTCCTTGGTACTACATGGCGACAAGACAAAGAGCCATTCGGTCTGGACTTCGCCGTGACAGATTTCGAAACCGTAGCGGTAACGAACTCCGTCGCAGACAAAGATCATCTGCATGGATATCGGGCGGTCTAAGCTCTCAACGTCAAAATGGAAGTAGAGGTTAGACAGCTGCTCCATAATACTTTCGTCGACAAACGACCGGAGCACCATCGTTTTGAAGATTTTCATGGCTGCGATCATGGCGCTTTTGCCCGAACCGTTGGCGCCATAAATAGCGGCGGTCCGGAGTAGGCGTTTCCCGTCGTCCGAAGTGCTGACATTCGAGTATTCACCCTGATCTCCTTCGCACTCCTTGACCGTATTGCCGGCGACCATACTAAACGAGACTTCATCCCTATAGGACATGAAATTTCTGATTGTAAAATCTATCAGCATAATTTGGAGTTGATCATGTTAGATGTTCTGACGCAAAAGTACAAAGAAAAATCAGATAACAGCCAAAAGTGAGAATATTTCGTAGAAAATCAGACTAAAAAACAGCAAATTATTCATTTTCCCCCTCTCCCTACCAGCACATACACGATCACGGGGACGCCGAAGAAGGGGGTCAGGGCGTTGAGGGGGAGCACGCCGCCCGAGGTGGGCAACAGTGTGCTGAGCAGCAGACAGAGCAGGGCGCACAGGGCACCCATGAGGGCAGTGGCGGGCAACAGATGGCGGTGGTCGTCGGTGCGGAGCAGCAGGCGCGCCACGTGGGGCATACTGAGCCCGATGAAGGTGATGGGTCCGCAATAGGCGGTAGTGACGGCTGCCAAGAGTCCACAGAGCAACAGGAGCAGCAGGCGCAGGCGGCGGACGTGTACTCCTAAGTTGCGGGCATAGAGTTCGCCTAACATCCAGCCGTTCAGCGAGGGCGCCAAGAGATAGGTGGCGACGAGGGGTAAGAGCAGGAGCAGCGCGTAGAGAGGCAGCGCATCGGTGCCCACGCCGTTGAAGTTGCCCATGCCCCACAGCAGGTAGGAGCGCACCCCTTCGGCAGTGGCGTAGTAGTTGAGCAGGGTGATGAGGGCACCCGTGAGGTAGCTGACGAGCAGTCCGACGATGAGCAGGGTGAGTGTGTGCTGAATCCGTCGGCTCAGCAGCAACAGGAGTGCCAAGATGCCACAGGCGCCCAACAGGGCACTACCGGTGACGCCGGCGGTCGAAGTGACGCCGAGCAGGGTGACGCAGGCTACCCCTAAGTTGGCGCCCGAGGTGATGCCCAAGAGGGAGGGACCCGCCAAGGGGTTGCGGAAGTAGCTCTGCAACAGCAAGCCGCACACCCCTAATGCAGCCCCCGTGAGCAGGGCGGTGCAGGCGGCGGGCAGACGCGAGCCGAGGACGATGAAGCGGGCTACCTCCTCGCCCACTGCATCGGGATGGGTCAGCTGACGCCATACCACCTCGACTGGGAGGCGTACAGCCCCACAGAACAGGTTGGCAAGGGTCAGTAGCCCCACGAGCAGCACGAGCAGCACGTAGCAGCGTAGGCGGGCGGGACGGGCGGTGTGAGTCATTGCAGTCGGTGGAAATAGCCCGGATCGGTCACACTGTCACGACGTTCGCCGAGGCTGTCGAGCGCCCAACAGAGGGTGGCGGGGAGTTCGGGACGGAGGATGCGGCGCAAGTGGTAGAGCAGCAGATCGGGACGGAAAGGGCTCTGGTCGAAGTAGGGGCTGAGCGCCGTATTACAGCCGTAGACGTTGTGTTGCTGCACCGCCTTGAACTGCGGATAATAGGGATGGCTGTCCGCCCAAGCTTGCAGCGTCAGCAGGCTGTCGGCTTGATAATACTTCAGCAGCCAGAGGTCGCAGTCTTGAGCCCGTTGCAAGACCGCTTCGGGCGAGAGGGGGAGCGAGCCGGAGTGCGGATCGTCCTGCCAGTAGTAGCGGGCGCCGGCGTCGGCGTAGAGTTGTCCCAAGGTGCTGCAACCGCCGGGGATGTACCATGCCGATCCGACGATGTTCTCGGCGAGGAGCTTGGGTGCGGTATCTGTGGGGGTGGTACGGAGGTACAGGTAGTGGCTCTCGACGAGGCGGAACAGGCTGTCGGCCTCGGCGCGACGACCGACGAGGGTGCCGTAGAGCTTCATCCACTCGGCACGTGCCAAGGGGGAGTGCTCCATGTAGTCGGCACAGAAGAGCACAGGCACGTCACACTGGGTGTAGAGCGCGCTGCCGGCGTTCTCGAAGGGGGAGATCCAAGCGGCGTCACTGCGGACGGCGCGGAGCACCTCGCCTACCGGAGCGACACTGCTACCACCATCGACGAGCAGTCCCTGCGACAGGCGTTCGGCTACGGCGGGAACGAGGGTGTACGAGGCATCGCACATCACCGCTACCTGATCCATAGCGCCCAACGCGTCGACGAGGTAGGCATGGCACCCCGTAGTGAGGGTGATGCGTTGCAGGGGGATGTAGAGGGGGGTGTACTGCGGATAGGCTGCCACCAAGCGTTGCGCCTCGGCAGCAGGGAGCAGCAGGGTGTCGCGCGGCAGGAGCAGATAGGAGGCCAAGAGCTGCGTGTCGTCCCACGGATTGAGGATGTCGCAGAAGGTGGCGGCACCGTAGCGTTGCAGCTCCAACAGCGTGGCGTAGCGCAACGTGTCGGGCTGAGCGCCGGCGATCTGATAGGGATAGGAAGGCTGTGTCCGGCAGGCTGCCGTGAGCAGTCCGCCGAGACATAACAGATAGCCTAAGTGTTTTTTATTGAGCATAATATTAGATGATCAAAATCAGTGCACACTGATCCAACTGGTGGTGTGTGCCACGACCTTCGAGGTGTTGATGCCGCCGGTGTCGTCCCAGCTGCGTACGAAGGTGCCATCGCTCTCGAAGGCGTAGAGGTGGCTGTTCGTCACGTAGTCGGTCGTCGAGAGATAGATGCGGTCGACGGCGGGGAGGACGGAGAGGGTATAGATGCACTTGTCGCTCAGGCGCGTTGCCACGGAGTCGGCGATGAAGGGGGTATCGCGCTGCCACGTGTCGTGGTCGTAGTCGTAGGTGACGAAGCGGTTGTGATAGGTGTAGGTGCTGTAGTCCGTCGAGCACTCTACCAGATAGAGGGAGCCCCAAGCGTCAGCCATCTGGATGCTGTAGCCCGCCTGACGTTCTATGGTGCGGATGCTCCAGTCGGCGGGATTCAGCTCGTGCAGGGCGTCGGTCTGCGTCCAGTTGGCATCGTAGCCGGTGGTGGTGAAGTAGAAGCGACCGTTCTGAGCGGCGAGGATGTGCTGCGGATTGTATTCCACCGTCAGGGTACGTACGACGCTGAAGGTGTTGAGGTCGATGACGGAGAGGGTGTTGTCGCTGCCCTGTCCGGAGTTGGCTACGACCAGATAGTCGCCGCTGAGCGCCATCTGTTCGGGGAAGGAGCCTACCGCGCAGACCCCTTGCAACGTGAGGTCATCGAGGCTCAGACGGGCTACAAAGCCGCCGTAGAGCGTGACGTAGAGGTAGTCGCCGTGAGCACAGAGATAGCGGGGCAAGCCCTGTTCCGAGGGGCAGACGTAGCGATACAGTTCGTGACCGGCGAGGTCCAACTGTGCGACGTAGCCGGAGGTGGAGACCGAGAGGTAGAGTCGGTCGTTCGCACAGATCAGGTCTTGACCGGTGTCGCCCATCGAGCGTCCGTTGGCGGTGAGGTAGAGATCGGTGTCGAGCAGTTCGTCCTGCGCTATGGCGCCGAGGGTGGCGTTGTTGGCAAGATAGCTACCCTCCGAGAGGATGTAGGTGTCGTAGAGGAGCGGAGAGGGCTCGATGGTGAAGTTCTCCTCCTCATCGTCGTCGCAGGCGGTGAGGGACAGAGTCACGAGGGGCAGGGCTAAGAGCGCCCCGCAATGCAGGTAGTGATGTAGATGTTTCATACGGCGTTATGTTTATGTGATGTATGTGATGTTAATGATTATACTCATGAATGTCATTGTTGCACGAGGGGGGAAACCGCGCTACAAGCTCCAGCGCACACCGAGACGCCATTGACGTTCGGGCATGGGGTAGTATTGCACCACCTCATACGAGGCGCCTGTCACGTTCTGTAGCGTAGCGTAGAGGGTGACGTCGGGACGGCGCAGGCGGTGGGTCAGTGTGAGCGACTGGTCGGCGTAGGGAGCGAGGCGATAATGCGCCGTGTTGAGGGCGTTGGAGTATCGTTCGCCCATCCACTGCACGGTGTAGCCCACGGTGAGCCACGGAGTGGTGAGGGTGGCAGAGCCGTTGCCGCTGTGCCGAGGGGTGTAGGGCAACTGTCGGCGGTAGGTACTGCTGCCCGGCGTAGTGCGGTCTACGGCGTAGCGTAGCATATAGCCGGCGGCGAGGTCGAGGGCATAGCGGGTGCCCAAGGGCTGCCGATAGTCCGCCGTGAAGTCCCCGCCGTAGAGGTCGGCACGTCCGTAGTTAGCCATGCGCCATGTGACGGTAGAGGGGAAGGCTACGATCTTGTCGTGCACACGATGGTAGTAGAGGTCGGCGGTACACGAGGCGCGACGGTGGCGATAGGTGACGCCCATGCTGTACTCGTCGGCACGTTCCGAACGGAGCTGACGATTGCCGATCTGATGGTAGTACAGGTCGTTGAAGTTGGGCAACCTGAAGGCGCGCTTCAGCGAGAGACGTCCGTATAGAGGCACCCCACTCAGGGGCTGCAGGGTGGCGGAGAGCGAGGGCGCCCAACACTGTTCGGAACGATGCACCGGGGTCAGCGTCCCTGAGGCAGCGGCTGAACCGGAGGGCAGGTGATGCTGCGGACGCTCGCGGAGGGCGGTACAGAGGGTCTGGAGCAACAGCCGGGCGCGACCACCCACCCACTGCAGGCGGAGGGCGGTGTGCGAGGTGAAGCGACGCGGATAGGGGCAGTCGGTGAGCGAAGCACGCAACGTAGCCCACTGCACATCTTGCGCCAAGGCGATCGTGAGGTCACGCCACACAGGATAGCTCAAGGCGCCCTGTGCATAGCCCTCATCTTGGCGATAGACCTCCCGCTCGTTGCCCCCCGTAGTGGGTGCCGAGGGATTGGTATAGAGACTCCACGCATGATTGTACTTGAGGGCAGCCGTCCACCGACCGCGAGCGCCGAGAGGGGCGTCGAGGTGGCTCTGGAGCAGGGTGTTCTCCTCGCGCAATGCCTCCGTGTGTTCCGAGCGGTAGTAGATGATGCTGCCGGGCAACTGCTGATGGATGCGGTAGTAGTAGAGCTTGGTGTCCCAACGCCATACCTCGCCGCGACGTTGCGTCCAGTGGGCTTCGGCGTGCGCACTGTGCAGGGCGCCGTTGTCCCGACGCTGGCGACTCTGCTGCGTGCCGTTGGTCAGGGTGTAGGGATAGTCGCCCGCCGTGCTACGTGCCGAGGCGCGCAACGAGAGGGCGTGACGCAGGGTACTGTCCGGGGCGAGGCGCAGCGGCAGATCGGCGGCGAGGTGCAGGTTGAGGGTCTGCCACGCGCCGTAGGAGCATCCGCCGCGCGTCGTAGGGCGAGGACTGACGTCGTAGCTCGAGAGTTGCAGGATGCCACTGTAGGCGGTCAACGCAGCGGGTGCCAAGAGGTCGGAGAGCTCGCCGAGGTGCAGGCGTATGCGGGCTATCTGTTCGCTACCGAAGCGGCTGACGTCGATCTGTCCCGCCATACAGTTGCTGACGGGCACACCGTCGTAGCAGACTGCGGTATGAGCGGCACCCATATTGCGGACGCTGACGGTCTTCATCCCCCCCAAGCCGCCGTAGTCTTGCACCGACACACCCGTCAGCTGCTTCAGGGCGTCAGCCACGGTGGTGAGCCCTAAGGTGTGGAGCTGCGCGGCGTCGAGGGTCTGCACCGGTGTGGGGGTCGACGTGGCATGGAGCGGAGCGGGCTGCTCAGACTGTACGGTGACGGGGCGCAGGCTGACGGCGGTAGAGTCTACGACCCGTACGGACGATGCCGTGGGCATAGCCTGTACAGATAACGGACAACTCAGCGCTGCCAGACACGCGGTCTGCACGCTGTATGGGTGTACATCAAGAAGGGTCATTGCGACTTTGTGTCAACCTGAACGTAAGTATGTGTGGTGTCTGCATCCCCTCGATCGGGAGACTCAGCGCAGACCGTCCATCAGGCAGGTCTTCTGGCTACGCACCTCATGGCTGCATCCATCTATCTTCCCGTCCTGTTGACTGTGGGACAGTGATTGCCCTCCTGCGTATCTGGGGGCTATGGTGCCGAATAGTGCTTACAGCAGCGGGACTGCGCCGGATTCCCACCGGCTTCCCTTTTGATCACCCACGGTAGGTGTGGGCGAACCTGACGACTGTGTTTCTGAGGCGCAAAGATAGCGAGTTGTACAGAGTGAAACAAGTGAAAGAGCGATTTTCTGGACAGAGATCTAAGACTTCCTACCCTCTACTCCCCCCGCGACGCACGATGCCGACATAGAGCAGGAGGACGACATTCATGAGCAAGGCATAGAGGATGGCGGGGATCGTCAGGCGCGAGTCGTCGAAGACCAAGGGGCTGCTCGCCAAGGCGATGGCTTGCGCCGCATTCTGCATACCGATCTCGATGACCAAGGTACGCACCTCACGTCCGTCGAGGCGTGCAGCACGTGCCATAGCCCACCCTACCGCCATCGAGCAGAGCAAGAGCAACAGGACACTACCCCCCAACGCCGGCAAGTGCTCGGCGATCAATGCCCGATGGCGGACAAAGAAGAGCGCCGCCAAGAGCACCAACGCCGGAAACGCCAAGCGCGACAGCACCCCCGCTACACGATGCGCCACCGTAGGCCATAGGCGACGCACAGCTACACCCGCAACAATGGGCAGAAGCATGGAGAGCAGGTTCTGCAACAACATCCCGCCCAAAGGCAGGTGACGCAATACCCCCGCAGAATATTCCGTAGCCGCAAAGTGCACACCACACAACATCCACAGAGGCAGGGTGACAAGGGTCAGCACACTACTCAACGCCGTCAACGACACCGACAGCGCTACATCTCCACCTGCCAACATGGAGAAGATGTTCGAGGAACTCCCGCCCGGAGAGCAGGCGATGAGCAGCAGCCCCAAGTAGTAGTACACCGGCAAGTGCAAGCACCACCCGATGCCCAACGCCACCAAGGGCAAGACCACCAGTTGACCCAACAGCCCCACCCAGACAGGTCGAGGACGCCGACCGTAGAGCAGGAAGTCGGCAGGGCGCAACGTCAGTCCCAACTGGAACATCAACAGGGTCAACACGGGAAGTACAATCCAGACAGCATTCATCGGCAGGGCGTTTTGATTTCAGAGTGATGCGATTTTCAGCGCACAAAGGCGAGGGAGCAGCTCCTCCCCTTTATACACCCACAAAGATACACATTTCGGCGGGATATTCCAAAGATTTCGGTCGAGAAATGTGCTATTTTGTGCAGATTTCGGGAGACAGAGGAAAAACGGTAGCGCATTACCCCTGCACCCATGTCTCGTTCGTGATCGCAGAGCGGAGAGCTCGCCCAATTTCGAAATGCCTCCGAGAAGCCGAAGCCTCGCAGGCTGACACCCTTCTCGCCGCAGGCAAGCATCATGACGCCACAAACACAGTGCAGCGACCCTGTCGCGCCGCTATCCACGCAGGGCGTGTTCGTTAAGACACACATTCACAGTCATTTACGCTCAAAACCCCGAAAAATCGCCCCAAAACCCCTAAAAACTCTTATACACAAACAACATTTTCACCCCCTA
>CAZGZL010000084.1:0-9014 GCA_964530595.1 uncultured Prevotellaceae bacterium
GGGGACGAATGTACCATCCGCTGTCATGGCTCCGGTTGGTGATGGCGTCGCGGATGATAGCTCGATCTAATTTCCACCCCACAAAGAGAGCGATAAACATGGAGCCGATAGGCATCATGTAACTTGCCGTCAAGGTATCGCACAGCTCAAAGAAGGTCTGTCCGAAGATCTTGATGTCGCTCCACCCTCCCATAGACATGGAGCACGCTACCCCCATAATCCACGTAACGATGACGGTGATCAAGATGGCACGACGGCGCGATAGGTGGAACTCCTCTTGCAGCCACGCGATCGGCGGCTCGTAGATCGACATGGTGGAGGTCAACGCCGCCAATGCGACGAGGAGGAAAAACAGGATGCACCACAGATAGCCCCCTGTCATCTGCACAAAGACATTGGGCAGGGTGATGAAGACCAAGCCCGGACCAGCCTCCGGTCGAATACCGAAGGAGAAACAAGCGGGGAAGATGACTATGCCGGCAAGGACGGCGATCAGGGTGTCCAATCCGGCAATGCTGAGTGCCGTCTTGCCCAATTTGGTATTGTCGCCCAAATAGGAGCCGTAGGTGATGAGGGTGCCCATGCCGGCGCTGAGAGAGAAGAAGGCTTGTCCCATAGCAATCAGGAAGGTGCGTCCGGTGATTTTAGAGAAGTCCGGATGGAATAAGAAGTCCACCCCCTCACGAAAACCATCGAGAAGGGTAGAGTTGATGCAGAGAACGACGAGGAGCAGGAAGAGCACCGGCATCATGATGGAACTGGCACGTTCGATGCCTTTCTTAACCCCTCCAAGCAGGATCAAAGCATTGATCAATATGAAGAGGGTCATCCAGCAGATGGGCGGCACCGCCGAGGTGCTGAAGTCTATGAAGTTCTGCGCAATAATCTCCGAAGCTTCGCGATCGGGGTTCAGCAGCTGTACCTCGCTCACCATGTGGGCAAAACCATTGGTAACCGCCGTCCAAATATATTCCAATGTCCACCCGGCAATGACATTATAGTATGCCAAGATGAGGGTGGCGACCAGAACGCCCATCGTGCCGATCCAATACCAGCGGGTACCGGGCGCCAAGATCTTGAATGATCCGGCGGCGTTGCTGTGCGCCGTGCGTCCCACCAAAAATTCGGAAATGATGAGGGGAATGCCCAACAAGACGACAGCGCAGACGTAAATAATGAGAAAGGCTGCACCGCCGTTCTCGCCTGTTACGAAGGGAAATCTCCAGATGTTGCCCAAACCGACGGCAGAACCGACAGCAGCGGCTATGGCGCCGAGTTTGGTGGCGAAGGTGGCACGCGGTGCTTTGGAGGTGGATTGCATAAGGTAGAAAGTTTTTTAGGTGAATATTCAGAATGTAGACGCTCGACAAGGCGCTCCGTCAGACACCGGTCTGCACAGAGACACCCGCACGATCTGCCTCCTCTTGACGCGCCTGAGCATCCTTCTCAGCATGGCGCGAGATGGCGAACATGATGCCAAAAGCACAGCTCATACCAATAATGGAGGATCCTCCGCGGCTAATGATGGGCAACGGCTGACCGGTGACAAACATCGCTCCGGTGCATACGCCGATGTGAATCAATGCCTGCATCGTAATCAGGATCGCCAAGCCCATCATGAGGATGCGATCGAAGAGATCTTCGCACTTCCGGGCTATGAAGTAGGCGCGCAAGAGTAGACCAATATAGAGTAGGATGACCGTCGCGGCGCCAAGGACGCCCAACTCCTCGAAGATGATGGCAAAGATGTAGTCGGAATAAGCCTCCGGCAGAAAGTCACGTAGCTGACTGTTGCCGGGCAGTCGACCGATGGGCGAGACGTAACTATTGGCGATCGCCATGTGCGAATACAGCTCTTGCGAGCTCTTGCCGTTGGGGTCACGCTCCCACAGTGGGGTGCTTTCGTGCTCAAAGATACGTTCTGCCCACGTGTGTGCACGGTTGAGGAAGTGTAGGTCGCGACGCTCCAAGCGTTCCGCATCATGGTTGGCATCGTCCACGTGCACCGCGTAGACACCTCCTATCGCCACCGCCGCCCCGATCGCCAAGATAGCCACCGTCTTGTTCAAATAGCGACACTGCACCCCGCCCAAAAGCATGACACAGAAACAAGTGACGCCAATGATGAGCGAGGTGGAGAGGTTCTGGAAGAAGATGGGGAGACAGATAGAGCCAATGAGCGCCAACATCCAATAATAGGTGCTCTTGGGCACCCCTTTGTCGACTTTGGAGTAATAGAGGCTGATGATCCAACACAGGCAAATGATCAGCCCATTCTTGCAGAGTAGCTCCGAGGGTTGAATGCCGAGCAGGTCACGATGTGCCCCCTGAATATTACGACCGAAGATTGGGGTGAGCCCCAACATGATGATTCCAGAAACGTAGAAGAGCAACCCCCACTTCTGAATAGAGGAGCGGCGAGCATTCTGGAACAACAAGACACAAGCATAGCCCACGACTAAGAACAGCGTATGCCGATAGACCGGATCGCCGTTCGAGGTGGCTTTGTACGCCAGAGAACTGGAGGCGCTGAACATTTCGACGCCCGATATCAACAGCAAGCTGATGTAGATCGTCCAGAGGATTCTGTCCCCCTTCATGAAGGTCTCGGAGAATGTCCGATGCTTGGAATTTGCCATAAATGCGAGGGTGTTTCGTTGGGGTTATGCTTGTTTGCGCTTACTGCGCTTGTTGCTCGTCCGCCCATGCACGGACAACGGCCTTGAACTGATCGCCGCGATCTTCGTAGCTCTTGAAGAGATCGAACGAGGCGCAACAAGGCGAGAGGAGCACTGTGTCACCGGGACGAGCAAAGGCGCGGCACTTCTCAAGCGCTTCACGCATCGAAAGGGCGTCGGCGACAGGTTTACCCATCTTGTCAAAGAAGTCGTGGAGCTTTTCGTTGTGCAACCCCATATAGACGAGCGCCGTGCAGCGGGTGCGCACCAATTCTTCGATCTCGGTGTAGTCATTTCCCTTGTCTTTGCCGCCCAAAATGAGGACGGTGGGGGTCGTCATGCTCATCAGCGCATACCAACAGGAGTTGACGTTGGTGGCTTTGGAGTCGTTGATGTAGGTCACACCGTCGATGACGCCGGACTTCTCCAAGCGATGTTCTACCCCCTTGAAGCTCTTGAGAGCGTTGCGGATCTCCTCCTTTTTGATGCCCACCAAGCCGGCAGAAAGGGTAGCTGCCATCGTGTTGTAGAGGTTGTGCGGTCCCGGCAACGGGAGGTCTTCGGTGTCCAAGCTCATCACCTGACCGGGGAGGTCGAAGATGACTTTACCGTCCTCCATATAGGCGCCGGGCGAAAGGGGATGATCACCCATGTCGTGTACCGAACGCCCGGTGAAAGGGAGCATATGCACCTTGAGCTGCGGATGCTTCGCCAATTCAGCCTTGACAATCGGATCGTCTGCCCAATAGATAAAGCTCTCGTTGCTGCCCATGTTCTGCAAGATCCGCAACTTGGCGTCGATGTAGTTCTGCATCTTGTGGTCGTAACGATCCAAGTGGTCGGGCGTAATATTCATGATTACTGCGACATTCGCCTTGAATTCGTACATATTGTCCAACTGGAAAGAGCTCAACTCAATGACGAAGTAATCGAACGACGTCGGTTCTTCGCCCAACGTCTGCAACCGAGCCACTGCTTCGGGCTGTGCATACGCCACTTGCAGGGCGAGGCTCTTGCCGACATTGCCCGCCAAGCCCACCTTGAGACCGGCGTTCTTGAGGATGTGGTAGGTGAGCATCGTCGTGGTGGTCTTGCCGTTGCTGCCGGTGATACAGATCATCTTGGCATGGGTATAGCGCCCGGCAAATTCGATCTCCGAAATGATAGAAGTGCCGCGCTTGGTGAGTTCGACGATGAGCGGCGCCGTCAACGGAATGCCGGGGCTCTTGATGACCTCATCTGCATTGAGGATCAGTTCGGGGGTATGTCCCCCCTCTTCGAAGGGCACTTCCCATGCCTTGAGGAGCTGTTTGTAATGGTCTTTAATGGGCGATGCGTCGCTCAGAAAGACGTCGAAGCCTTTCACTTTGGCGAGGACTGCGGCACCCGCGCCGCTCTCTCCTCCGCCGAGGACTACAATGCGTTTCATAGTGATATCTTGTTTTTGTCTGTTTATAATTCTACCTACCTCTCCGGAGATGCGCCTCAACGCACCTTGAGGGTAATGATGGCTAATGCTGCCAAGATCATGGTGATGATCCAGAAGCGCGCCGTGATCTTCGATTCATGCCAGCTACCTCGCGGCCATCGGATCAGGATCTTCAGATCGGGAGCCAACTGGTTAGGCAGGACACGGAAGGTGTCGTGAATCGGGGCACGTTTGAAGACTCTGAGCTTCAAGCCGCGACGGTTGCCGTACTTGGCATACGAGGTCTGGAGCATGACGCTGAGACTTTCGATGAAGAAGATAAAGCACAGCACGGGGATCAGCAGCTCTTTGTGGATAATGACAGCGGTAACGCCAATGATTCCACCGATGGGGAGCGATCCGGTGTCACCCATGAAGACTTGCGCCGGATAGGCATTGTACCACAGGAAACCGATCAATGCCCCTACGAAAGCGCTAATGAAAATCACCAGCTCTTGACTGTCGGGGATGTACATGATGTTGAAGTAGCCGGCGTACTCCAAATGACTGGAGAAATAGGCCAACAGTCCGAGGGCAATGCTGATGATGGCGGAATTGCCCGCGCACATACCATCCATACCATCGTTCAGATTGGAACCGTTGGAAACCGCCATGATGATGAACGTGGTGACGATCACGAAGAAAATCCAGCCTGCCATCTGCTGATGCCGTCCCAAGAAGCCAAACCAACCGGCGTAATCCAAGTTGTGGCTCTTGATGAAGGGCAACGTTGTCTTGGTGCTCTTGACGCGATCACTTTTGAACGTGACGTTGGTCGACACCTCCAAATCGGGGTCAAGGGGCGACACCTGCCGCTCGACGACGTTCTGCGTGACATTCTCTCGAATCACGGCGTCCGGGCTGAGGTAAAGAGTCAAGCCGACCCCTAAACCTAATGCCATTTGCCCCAACAGCTTGACGATGGGACGCATCCCCTCCTTGCTGCGAGTCATCTTGATGTAGTCGTCCGCAAAGCCCAAAAGTCCGAGCCAAACCGTTGTGACCAACATGAGGATCATATAGATGTTGCGCAAACGTCCGAAAAGGAGGCATGGAACTATGGTTGCCACGATGATAATAATGCCGCCCATCGTGGGAACTCCCTTTTTAGTAGTCCCATAAGGATCTATATTCGGGTCGCGCTGCGATTCACTGTAATGATGACGACGCATGTATTTAATGAACCGTTCTCCGAACCAAATGGAGACGATCAGAGCCAAAACGAAAGCCAATATGGAGCGAAACGAGATGTAGCTCCACATATGAGCTCCGGGGATGCCAAACTCCCCTAAAAAACGAAACAAATAATAAAGCATATTACTATTGCCGATTGTGAGATTAAGAAATTGCTTCGCGCACTACTTCGTGATCGTCAAAGTGATGTTTCACCCCTTCGATCTCTTGATAATCCTCGTGTCCCTTGCCAGCCACGAGCACCACGTCGCCCGGCTCAGCGAGCATGATGGCGGTGCGGATGGCTTCACGTCGATCGACGATAGTAAGGCTCTTGGCACGCAATTCCGGCGTGTCCAACCCCGCTTCCATGTCTTTGAGGATGTCCGAGGGCACCTCGAAGCGCGGATTGTCCGAAGTAAGGATCAGACGGTCGCTACGCAACGCCGACTCTTTGGCCATGATGGGGCGTTTGCCCTTGTCGCGGTTGCCGCCACAGCCGACCACCGTGATGACGCGACCACCCTGCGTGCCGAGGATCTCGCGGATGGAGTCCAAGACGTTAACGAGGGCGTCGGGAGTGTGAGCGTAGTCGATGATGGCGCTGAAGCCTTTGGGCGAATGAATCGCCTCGAAACGACCATTAACGGGATAAAGTTCGCTCATACGCACCAAGACTTCCTCCTGCTTGGCGCCTAACTCCAAGGCGGCACCAAAGACAGCGGCTAAATTGGAGGCGTTGAAGCGTCCGACAAAGTGTGTGACAACAGGCGTGAGTAATTTGCCCTCGACACCGAATTGTAGCTCCATGCCCTCAAAGCGTTCCTCAATAATGCCGGCAGTATAGTCTGCCATCGAGCGGACGCTGTAACACCGACGACGGGCGCGGGTGTTTTGAAGCATCACCATACCATTCTTGTCATCGGCGTTGGTAAGAGCGAAGGCTCCCGCCGGAAGCATATCGAAGAAGGACTTCTTGGCGCGAAGATAGTTGTCGAAAGTCTTATGATAGTCCAAATGGTCGCGCGTCAGGTTGGTAAAGATGCCTCCGTCGAAGGCGAGACCGCCAATGCGCTTCTGATCTGCCGAATGGGAGCTAACCTCCATGAAGGCATACGCGCATCCGGCGTCGACCATCTGGCGCAACAGGTCGTTGAGCTCCAACGGATCGGGCGTTGTATGCGTTGCGGGGACGGCGCGATCTATAACGTAATTGCAGACCGTCGAGAGCAAGCCGCAAGGATAACCCAACGAGGAGAAAAGACGATAGAGTAGCGTGGCGATGGTCGTCTTGCCGTTAGTTCCGGTGACGCCGACCAAGGTGAGCTGTTCTGAAGGGTAGCCATTCCATGCCGAGGCGAGCTGCGCTAACGTCAGGTTAGCGTCCGCCACTTGGAGGTAAGCGACGCCCTCTGTCAAGGTCTCCGGCAGGGTTTCGCAGACAATGGCTACTGCTCCTTGAGCAATCGCAGCGTCGATGAACTGATGTCCATCCACCACGGTGCCGCGCACAGCCACGAAGAGATTTCCGGCAGCAACACGACGGCTATCTTGTGCGATTGCCGTGACCTCGATGGAGGCTACCGACGCCCCTGCGGAGGTATATGTGATTCGTTCTAATAACTCGATGAGTTTCATAAGGATTATCTATTGATGAATTATATGCTTCTAATGTTCGTATCGGCGAGTGCCGAGTTGCGGCGCAAGACCGTCGGCGGCTCAATGCAGCGTGATGCTGATGAATTGTCCCTTACGACAAGCGCTGCCGGCGGGCAACGACTGCGAGACTACCTGCCCCGTGCCGGAGATGCCGACTTTCAGCCCCGCTTGCTCCAGCAGGAAGAGGGCGTCCGAAGCGCCCATGCCGTGCACGTTAGGCACGGTACCGGGAGTGATCTTGCGCCGATCAATGCCATACTTCACTTTATGGTGTTGCTCGTCCACCTCCAACGGCTCTGCCACAGCAACATCGTGTTTGTTGCAGTTGAGGTTGGCAGAGAGGTCGAGTTTGTCGAGGACATAATCGAGGTCGGCGGCAATGCCCCCCTTAACCGATGGGTAGAATGCGTGCATCGTGTCGCGCGGCAGTTCCTTGACAGAGCGACGACAGTGCAGGGCGTAGATCTCCTCTGCGAGGGTTCGGAACACAGGACCTGCCATGTAGCCGCCACCCGGACGTCCGTAGCCGCTGCCTTGGGTATTAATCACCACAATACAAGTGTATTTGGGTTTGTCGGCGGGGAAATAACCCACAAACGAGACGTTGTGACCGTTGCCGCTGAAGCTACCGTTCGCCCAGCGTTGAGCAGTACCTGTCTTGCCGGCAATGAGCACTTTGTTGCTTCGCGCACCGGGCAGACCGGGTTTGCCGGCTGCCGTTCCGTGCTCCACGACGCCGAGCAGGGCGTGCTGCACCGCCTTGAGGGTCTCCGATTTACAGATCTTGCGGTTGATGGTCTTAGGGCTCTGACGATAGATGATGTCGCCATCCTTCTCCACGTAGTCCACAATGTACGGGCGCATCAGTCTACCTCCGTTGGCAATGGCGTTGTAGAAATTGAGCAGATAGATGCCGGGGATCTGCGTCTCGTAGCCGTAACAGATCTGCCCTAAGGAGACGGCGCTCCAAGAGCGATCGCCTACGGTACGTTTGCGTGCTCGCTGTGCCTTGGGGAATTCGCCCCTCAGATCCAAGTCGTCCAAGATTTTCATCTTGTCTATGGCGTCGAGGTAGGCCTTGGGATCGTGCTCGTAGGCTTGCGTCGTCAACATAGCGACGGCGATGTTGGACGACTGACAAATCGCCTCATCCGCAGTGACTACCCCCACAGGGTGGTCGTCGCGAATCTGCTTGCCGTGATAATTGAAGGTGCCGGGCGACTGTGCCGTATTACGGGTATCGACTACCGTCTCAGGGGTGATCTTACCCTGATCCAGCAACACCATGTAGCTAATAGTTTTGAAGGTAGAGCCCGGATCAACGAGATCTTCGAAGAGGTGATTGTGGTCTTCGATGCACTCGCTATCGCTGATGCGGCGGAGGTTACTGATGGCTTTGATCTTGCCGGTCTCGACCTCCATCACGGCAGCCCAACCGCCGGCGGCGTGCAGGTCGCAGATGCGTTTGGCAAGGGCGCGATCCAAGATGTCCTCCATCTCGACGTTGAGCGTCGTGTGGACGTTGGCGCCATGGATCGGCTGCACCTGTGTCACCTCCAAGAGGCGTGAACGGATCTTCTTCTTATAACCCCACCCCGGACGACCACGCAAGAGAGAGTCGCAAGCTAATTCCAAGCCGCTACGCCCGACGCCGAGGTAACGATAGCGTTCGCCGTCGATCGTGATCACCGTATCCTTGCCGGCATAGACATCACCGATGACGCACGACGCCATACGCCGCTCGCCGTAGGGACGATAACGATGGGCACGTTCTTTAGGGATCAACCCGGAGCGGTTGCGTCCCATCGAGAAGTAGGGCATCTTGAGCAGGCGTTTGTAGTCCATATAAGAGACGGTGCGCAGGAGCGGATAGCTCGGGTCACGCCGAGCGTAGGCTTTGTGTACACCCTTGGCATATTCGGCGGCGGAATGGCGGTGTCCCGAAATTTCAGCTACGGCACGGCTACCCCCGCCATCGGGCGTGAAGAGAGAGTCGATGACGCTCGGGGGAATGTTCATCGGCTTCTTGCCCTCCT
>CAZGZL010000085.1:0-8963 GCA_964530595.1 uncultured Prevotellaceae bacterium
AAGTCTATTATCGAAAGTCGAATGAGCAGACATTCCACTCGCTTAAGATGTGCCGAGCGTAGACTACCGTTTTTTTTAGTGGCGTTGGTGAGGTAATTATTTTGTTTGGTGAATAAAAAAGAAAAAGTCTTTGAACTTTAGCTCGCAGTGTCTTATCTTCGCCTCATGCAACACACCCAAACATCCTTCATCCACAGTGTACATCGTTCGCGGTTCATCCTCATTTGGGTTGGACTCTACTTGTTGTTTGTTCTCTTTCAGCTACAGCGATTCAGTCTGATCGATTCGCTGTTGAGTAACCTCGCCACCATTGTGCCTATGATTCTGATGGCTGTAATGGTGCAATACGTTTATATACCCTATTTCTTGCAACGGCATCGGCTGTGGCTCTTCTATATCTTGGGACTGCTCACTGTGATTGCGATCAACTTCGTCTCAGTACGGGTGGATAGTCATATTTTGATGAATCTGATGCCGCGCTATCCGGAACACTTTCCGCAGGGTATGACGGAGGGAATACTTACATTGCGTGTCTTTATACAGCTGAAATATACATTCTTGGTGATGGCGACTTTTGTGGTGGTGGTCGTCACGCACTGGGTGCGTGAACAAGCTGCCGCCGACGCGCGCCGCAAGGAGGAGCATCTCCGATCGGAACTGCGTTACCTACGCGCGCAAATCAATCCGCATTTTCTATTCAACGCTTTGAACTGTATCTATAGCCTCTCTATGTGTCAGAGCGAGAAGACACCGGAGAGCATTATGCAGCTCTCCGAAATGCTGCGCTATGTGATAGACGATTGTCAGAACGATCATGTCGTGTTGAGCAAAGAGCTGCATTACATACGCAACTACATAGACTTTCAGAAGATCCGCATGGAGTCAGCCCACGATATTACATTCGATTGTCAAATCACAAATCCGCGTCAGCACATTCCGCCGATGATTATGCAACCTTTGGTGGAGAATTGCTTCAAACACAGCGGTATAGAGAGCGATCCGAATGCCTACATCCATATCTCTGTGGAGCAGAAAGAGCAGGCAATCGTCTTCGTGGCTGAAAATTCCGTACAGAAACGTCCCGGTGGAGGTGAGCCGCAGAAGCGCGTCGGCATCGGCGTGCAAAATGTGCGTCGCCGCCTCGGTCTGTATGGCGCGCATTCGAATATGACGGAGACGCGGGGCGAAGGGTGGTATAAGGTGGTGATGACCTTAGAAACCTCCGATCTAAATACCCAAGAGAGATCAATATAATTTTAATTCTAAAGATAAATGAAATACAAAGTTCTCATCGTCGATGACGAGTTTTTGGCACGTAAACTCTTGACCGGATATGTCGAGAAGCGTCCCGACCTACAGTTGGTGGGGAGTTGCGCTAATGCTTTCGATGCCTTCGCCATACTCAAAGAACAGCAGGTAGATATTCTCTTGTTAGACATACAAATGCCGGAACTTAGTGGCATGGAGTTTGCTCGCACTTGTACCTCGGTACCCGCCATCATCTTCACTACGGCGTATTCGGAATATGCGTTAGATAGCTACGAGGTGGATGCTACGGACTATCTGCTGAAGCCTGTGGCGTTGCCGCGCTTTATGCAGGCTATCGAGAAGGCTATTAAGCGCGTCGACACTTTGCGCCGCGAGCAAACCCCCTCAGAAGCTGCCACGACAGAGGCGGACGAGGAGGGGGTAGAGAGCGCTGCGACACCCGTTTCGACGTCCGAATATATGATCATCAAGGCCGACTATAAACTTTATAAGGTCAATTACGACGATCTGTTCTACATCGAGGGACAACACGAATATGTCTCGTTCTATACTACCGGTAAACGCATTACGGCGCTCTATTCGCTCAAGTCGCTCGAAGAAATGTTGCCCAAAGACCGCTTTATTCGCGTGCACAAGAGCTACATTGTCTCAATTCGCAATATTCAGGAGATCGAGCCGCTCAGCGTTAAAGTAGCAGGGGTGAAGATCCCGATCGGTGGTAGTTACAAAGATGCGTTGCTCTCCAAGCTGAACATCAAATAAAACCGATGGTTGATAGGTCGGGCGAGAAATAAGGTCGAAAAACGCATTGGTACAGCGGCGTTCGTGTCTCTCTTGGAACAGGACGGTGTGCGCGTAACATTTCGACGAAAAGATAATATCGAAGTACCGAAAGGCACAAAAAATAGGACGGACATCCGAAAAATGGTATGTCCGTCCTGTTTTTTGCTGTATGGGTGACGTATTTTGACTAATCGACTCTAAATCGAACGCGGCGTATTATTCATGCGCATGGAGGTATTCGTCCAATGTTTGGCGCCAATCGGCGCGAATGGGCGCTTGAAAAGTGTGAATCCCGAATGCCTCGGCAGCGCGACAGTTGGCGGGGGCGTCGTCGACAAAAAGAGTCTCTTCGGGACGGTAGCCCGACTCAGCCAAGAGTCGGCGGAAGATTTCCGGCTCCGGTTTTACCGAGTGCATTCGATAAGAGAGCCAGAGGTGTTCAAACAGCGATTCGGGAATGTAGCCGGCGTGTTCGAAGAGGGGACGGCAAACGATCTCCCAATGCACAGCATTGGTGTTGCTCAATGCGCTGACGTGATACCCACGACGCTTGAGGTCGGCAATGTATTCCAATCGGTAGGCAGGAATGCCGTCCGCCATCTCGCCCCATGCGGAGATGATCGCGGCGTCGTCGGGAAGCGACGTCGTACCTCCTGCGGCAATTCTACGGCGAATCTCGTCACAGAATTGCTCTGTAGTCTTCAATCCACGCTCCATGTCGTCCAAGATCCCCTGCTGATGGGTGAGGTTGAGTAGTTGATCTATCTGATTGAAGCCCAAGGCGCGAAATGCCGCCTTGCAACGTTCGGGGGCAAGATCCAATAGGACACCTCCGAAATCAAAAATAATATTCTTCATAAATGTTTTAGAGTTCTGCCTCCTTCATGCGTTCGGCATTTTCGGCTACGATCAAGTGATCAATGCAGTCCTGAATCTGCCCCTCCATGAAAGCCGGTAGATTGTAGATCGTGTAATTGATGCGGTGGTCGGTGATGCGTCCTTGAGGATAGTTGTAGGTGCGAATCTTGGCAGAACGGTCGCCGGTCGACACCAAGCTCTTGCGGCGCGATGCGATGTCGTCGACATACTTCTGATGCTCGCGGTCGTAGATGTAAGAGCGCAGGCGACTGAGGGCGCGCTCCTTATTTTTCGGCTGGTCACGTGTCTCGGTGCACTCGATTAGGATTTCGTCCGTAACGCCTGTGTTGGGGTTCTTCCAGAGATAGCGCAGACGTACGCCCGATTCCACTTTGTTGACATTTTGTCCGCCGGCTCCGCTGCTTCGGAAGGTGTCCCACTTGATTTCGCCTTCGTTGATCGTCACTTCAAATTCGTCCGCTTCGGGGAGCACTGCGACGGTAGCGGCAGAGGTGTGTACACGCCCCTGTGTCTCGGTGACCGGCACACGCTGCACACGGTGGACTCCGGACTCATATTTCAACGTCCCGTAGACGTCTACTCCTGTCACCATGCAGATGATCTCTTTGAAGCCCCCCACGGCGCCTTCGGTGTAGCTCTGTACCGAAAGGCTCCAACCTTTCAGGTCGCAGTAGCGCTGATACATACGGAAGAGGTCGCCCGCAAAGAGGGCTGCCTCGTCACCTCCCGTGCCGCCGCGAATTTCGAGTACGGCATTGCGGGCGTCTTCCGGATCTTTGGGGATCAGTAACAACTTGATCTGCTCCTCCAATTCCGGCAGACGACGTTCTCCCTCAGCCAACTCTTGACGCGCCAACTCTTTGAGCTCGGCATCGCTCTCTTCGCTCAGCATACTCTTGGCATCGTCGATGTTTTTCAGCGTCTGAACGTAGGCGTCGCGTGCCTGCAACAGCTGCTCCAATTCTTTATATTCGCGGGTGAGTTTGACGTAGCGTTGCTGGTCTGTAATAACATTAGGGTCGGTTACGAGGAGACTGACCTCCTCGAACCGACTCTTCAGACCATCTAAACGCTCTAATAAAGAGGTTTCGGCCATAAGTTAATATTCAAAAGTTCCGAACTCGGATGTTAATGTGACGTGTGCATGATCGTCCGCCTCAACGCGACCGATAATTTGTGCCTCGATGCCGAATGAGCGGCTGATCTCGATGACCTCTTGCGCGTGTTCGGGCGAGAGGTAAATTTCCATGCGATGCCCCATGTTGAATACCTTGTACATTTCAGCCCAATCGGTTCCGCTCTGTTCGTGTATGGTGCGGAAGAGGGGCGGCAGCGGGAAGAGATTGTCCTTGATGATGTGTAAGTTCTCGACGAAATGCAAGACTTTAGTCTGTGCGCCGCCGGAACAATGCACCATGCCGTGAATCTCCGGACGCAGAGCGTCCAAAACCTTCTTGATGACCGGCGCATAGGTGCGGGTGGGTGAGAGCACTAATTTGCCAGCATTCAGCGGGCTGCCTTCTACGGGATCCGTCAGTTTGAGGCCGCCACTATAGACCAGCTCCTCCGGTACGGCGTGATCGTAGCTTTCGGGGTATTTCTCTGCCAAATATTTTGCAAAGACGTCGTGACGGGCACTGGTCAATCCGTTGCTGCCCATGCCGCCATTGTACTCCTTCTCGTAGGTAGCTTGTCCGTAGGATGCCAATCCCACGATGACATCGCCGGGGCGAATGTTGGCATTGTTGATGACATCGCTACGCTTCATGCGGCAGGTGACGGTGCTGTCTACCACGATGGTGCGCGCCAGATCGCCGATGTCGGCAGTCTCTCCGCCCGTCCCATAGACGCCAATACCTAAAGATCGCAGTTCTGCCATCAATTCGTCGTTGCCATTGATGACGGCAGAGATCACTTCGCCGGGGATCAGCATCTTGTTACGACCAATCGTCGAGGAAACCAAAATGTTGTCGACTGCACCGACGCAGATCAAATCGTCGATGTTCATGATCAGAGAATCTTGGGCGATGCCTTTCCACACAGAGAGGTCACCCGTTTCGCGCCAATACATATAGGCCAAGCTCGTCTTGGTGCCTGCGCCATCGGCGTGCATGATGTTGCAGTATTCAGGATCTCCGCCCAAAATATCGGGGATGATCTTGCAGAAAGCTTTGGGATAGATACCCTTGTCGATGTTCTTTATCGCGTTGTGCACGTCCTCTTTCGACGCGCTGACGCCACGGAGCATGTATCGTTGATCTGACATATCGTGTAGTGGATTAAGTGAATCAATCAAAAAAAATCATCGCGCGCCGAGACGAGGGTCTCCCGTCGGGCGTGCGATGTGGTTATGGTTATCGGCGACGCTGTTGGCGTTCGCGTTGCTTCTCTAATTCCTTCATCTGTTGACGCTGAGCCTCCTGCAAGCGCGCCATCCAACCGCCCTTCTTAGCTCGCTTGGGATTCTTGAGGTTCGCCTGCATTTGTGCCATCAGTTTATTCTCATCCATGGTCGCACGGATAATGTACGTCTGGATGATGCCAAACAATGTGGAGAGGAAATAGTAAAGGGAAAGTCCCGACGAATAGTTGTTCAAGATGGCAAAGAACATCAGCGGCATACCGTACATCATTAGTTTCATGCCGGGCATGGTTTGCTGTCCTGCATTCTGCTGCATGGAGATGCGCGTGTAGATGATGTTGGTCGCCGTCATCAAAAGGCAGAACAAACTGATGTGATTGCCGAAAATCCAACTGATCACCGGAATGTTTGTGCTCCACGAATAAATCGAATCGTAAGTGGAGAGATCGTCCGCCCAGAGGAAGCCTTGTCCGCGCAATTCGATAGAGGTGGGGAAGAAGTAGAACAACGCCAACAGAACCGGCCATTGGAACAACATCGGCAGACAGCCACCCATGGGGCTCACGCCAACCTTGCTGTAGATGCCCATCAAAGCCTGTTGTTTAGCCATAGCGTCCTCCTGATTGGGGTACTTCTCGTTGATGGCAATCACTTCAGGCAATTTATTGACGATGCGCATCTTCGCCGACGAGAGATAGGACTTGTAGGTGAACGGTAACGTGATGAGCTTGATGAACAACGTCAACAAGAGGATGATCACGCCGTAGTTGCCAATGAAGCGGCTAAACAGATGGAATACGGGGATGACGATGTATTTATTTACCCAACCGAAGATGCCCCAACCGAGTGGCACGAGTTTCTGCAACTGCAAAGAGCCCTCTTCCAAGCCTACGTGTGCTGCGGCTTGATCGTCGATCGAGGAAAGCAACGGATAGGAGTTGGGACCGAGGTAGAGCGCCATCGGCACAGTGACTTTGCCGGTGGGGGTGACATCGAATTCCAAGTTTGCCTTGTAATGCTTCAAGTAGCCGGGTGCTTGCTGTTCAGTGTAGACGCTGCTGCTCAATTCACCGGCTGTGAAGAGGTTGTGCGTCACGAGGGCGGCAGAGAAGAACTGGTTCTTGAACGCTACCCATGTCAACGGGCTACTAATGCGCTCATCATCGCTCTTCGTGTTGCTGAGATCGTCGGCACTCTCGTCCGCGTACTTATAGAAGAGGCTGCTGTAACGCTCTTCGAAGGTGCGTCCCTGCTCTTGCTGCGCCAACTTCTGGTCCCATGTCAATGTCATGGTCGGCTGTGTCGGAGAGACAAATTCGCCGATTCCGTTGTAGCGGATGTCGAAGTTCAGCACATAGCTGTCTTTGGGAAGGGTGTAGCAAAATTCGATGTAACTCTTGCCTCCCAATGCCTCGTCCGCAGTTAGGCGCATCACGATCGTCGTGTCGTTGACTACCGTAGGTGTGAAATAGAAGTCGGACGTCGAGAGGTATTTGCCGCCTGTCGAGAGGAAAGAAAAGGCAAGACTGTTATCTTCCGCTGTAAAGATCTCGATGGGCTGCTCTTGATAGTTCTGATACTGGCTGAGGCGGGCAGACTGTACGATGCCGCCTTTGTTGCTGATGCCTACCGTCAACAAGTCGTTGCTTAGCGTGTAGACACGTTCTTCGCCGGTAGCAGCGGCTGCCAAGTTGCCATATTTCTGATTGAGGCGCAAGGCACGCAGAGAGTCGGCTGCCGCTTGCGAGAGGGTATCAGCTGCCTCATTTTCGGAGGCAAGCATTTGCTGCGCAGCTGCCTCGACGGTAGCTTCGCGCGTCGCACGAGTGATGGAGTCTTGGTAACGGCGCTGAGCTTCGATTTGTTCGGGCGTGGGCTGATTGAACCACATCATCGCTCCGAAGATCAGTACCATTAGAATACCACCGATCAGTGTGTTCTTATTCATTCTAATTTCCTAAAGTTGTTTTTTTATTTGTTTTGCTGCTCGCGATATGCGACGGCAGCCTTGATGAAGCTGAGGAAAAGCGGGTGCGGGTGCAACACTGTGCTGCTGTATTCCGGATGATATTGCGTACCTAAATACCAACGCTTGGAGGGGATCTCCACAACCTCTACGAGGTGCGAATCTGGATTTTCACCCACGCACTGCATGCCGGCTTTCTCATAAGCCTCGCGATAGTCGCTATTGAACTCAAAGCGGTGACGGTGGCGTTCTACGATGTCTGCCTTGCCGTATGCTTGGCGCGCCATGCTTCCTTCGCGGAGTGTGCAGGCGTATCCGCCCAAACGCATCGTTCCGCCGTAGTTGGTGATGCTCTTCTGCTCCTCCATCAGGTCGATGACGTTGTAGGGCGTCTTGGTGTCCATCTCGGTCGAATTGGCTTTAGCCAAACCTAAGACGTTACGAGCAAACTCGATGACCATGCACTGCATACCGAGGCAGATACCGAACGTCGGGATGTCTTGTTCGCGACAATATTTCAGAGCTACGAATTTACCTTCGATGCCACGATTGCCGAAACCGGGACAAACAATCACACCGTCCAAGCCCTTCAGCTGTTCCGCTATGTTCTCTTCGGTCAATCCTTCGGAAGAGATAAATACCTTCTTCAGACGACGTCCGTTGTAGGTTGCGGCTTGATACAGCGCCTCGTTGATAGATTTATAAGAGTCTTCCAGCTCGACGTACTTGCCCACGATACCGATGCGCACCTCTTCGGTGGCTGCGTGAATCATGTCGATGAAGTGTTGCCAAGCCGAGAGGTCTGCCTTAGGACGCTCCTCGATACCGACTTTCGAAAGTACACATTCTGCCAAGCCTTGCTCGTCCATCTTCAGCGGCACTTCGAATACGGTGGGGCAATCGATGCTCTGGAAACAAGCGTCCGGCGTCACATTACAGAAGAGCGCCACCTTGCGGCGTACACTCTGCGTCAATTCGTGTTCTGTACGCATCACCAAGATGTCGGGCTGAATTCCTTCGCGTTGGAGCTCCTTGACGGAGTGCTGCGTCGGTTTTGTCTTCAGTTCTTTGGCGGCTGCAATGTAGGGCACATAAGTAAGATGTATGTGGCAAGCATTGCGTCCCATTTCCCACTTCAGCTGGCGCACCGCTTCGAGGAACGGGAGGGACTCGATGTCACCCACGACGCCACCGATCTCCGTGATGATGAAGTCGTAATTTCCGCTATTGCCCAAGAGTTTGATGCCGCGCTTGATCTCGTCGGTAATGTGGGGAATGATTTGCACCGTTTTGCCCAAATAATCGCCGTGACGTTCCTTATTGATGACATTTTGATAAATGCGTCCTGTGGTTACGTTGTTCGCGCGCGTTGTCTGCTGATCTGTGAATCTTTCGTAGTGACCCAGATCGAGATCGCATTCGTGACCGTCGATCGTTACATAACATTCGCCGTGCTCATAGGGATTCAATGTGCCGGGGTCTACGTTGATGTAGGGGTCGAGCTTCTGGTTGGTGACGCGGTATCCTCTTGCCAAGAGCAAGCGGGCCAAAGATGCTGCAATAATGCCTTTGCCGAGGGAGGAAACAACGCCTCCGGTGACGAAAATATACTTAGGTTCCACGATTGATGAATTGTGTTTAAGCTTTTGATCGCCCGCAAAGATAGCTTAAAAAAATGAAAGCATCGCGCTGTTGAGATGAAAA
>CAZGZL010000086.1:0-8850 GCA_964530595.1 uncultured Prevotellaceae bacterium
ATCGTGGGGGTCTATCGCCTGACGATGAAGTCCAACAGCGACAACTTCCGGCAGTCCTCCATTCAGGGTGTGATGAAACGCATCAAAGCCAAGGGCGCGGAGGTCATCGTCTATGAGCCGACGTTGACCGACGGCTCCACCTGCTTCGGTAGCCGTGTTGTCAACGATTTGGCTGCTTTCAAGGCGCAGTCGCATGCCATCATCGCCAATCGTTACGACTCCTGTTTGGACGATGTGGCAGACAAAGTGTACACCCGCGACATTTTCCGTCGCGACTAAATAAATTCTTACGTTCGTGAACCGTCGCACTATAGATGTCATCATCAATCCTATTGCCGGCGTCCGCCCCAAAGCGGAAGTCCCGGACTTTGTGCGCTCGGTGCTCACGGACGAAGAGTTCGACGTCCGCATTTACTTTACGGAATACGCCGGACACGCCTCGGAGTTGGCTGCACGTTCCGCCGAGTTGGGCGTCGATACGGTGGTAGCCATCGGCGGTGATGGCACCATCAACGAGACGGCACGCAGCTTGGTCGGTACTCAGACACGCCTCGGATTGGTGCCGATGGGTTCCGGCAACGGCTTGGCACGACATATCCAGATTCCGTTGGAGATCGGGCGTGCCTTGGCAGTGGTACGCGAGGGACATTCCGAATGGATCGACTACGGAACCATCAACGGACATATTTTCTTCTGTACCGCCGGCATCGGCTTTGATGCTCAGGTGAGCCAGAAGTTCGCTGAGGCCAAGAAGCGCGGCGGGCTCACGTATGTGCAGAGCATCTTCACTTTACTCTCCAAATACAAGCCCTCCACCTACGCCATCTACACCGACGACGGACGCATTCGAGAGAAGGCGTTCCTGATCGCCATCGGAAACGCGGCACAATACGGCAACAACGCCTACATCACGCCGCGAGCCAGTATGCAGGATGGGCAGATGGACGTCACGTTGATTAAGCCCTTCAACATCTTAGATGCCCCACAAATGGCGGCGCAACTATTCTCGCGCAACTTGGACACCAATGAAAATGTCTTGGCGTTCCGTAGCGCCCATTTGCGCATCATTATGCCTCATCCGGACGCCGTACACGTGGACGGAGAGCCGATGCACATGGAGGGGGTATTGGATATCGAGACGCACCCTCGTGGGTTGCAAGTGCTGACCCCTGCCGTGCCGGAACACAACCTTTTGGAGCCGTTGCAGTATGCCTTCGAGGAGATTCACTACGGCATTCTAAATAACGTGCGCGACATGGTGAGTGAGGTCAAAAAGAAGATAGGAGAGGGGCGTTGAGCCTCGCGGAAAGAGAAATCTGCAACGTAATGTTGCAATTACCACCGACATACACTAACTTTGCCGGGCTAATCTTGTCGGACGTAACCTATTGAGACGTCCGGCTATAAAAACATCAGGTATGAGCCAATTAGAAGACAATCTTTATGACGATGAGGTGGCAGTACGCTTCATTCAAGATAATTTACCACAGGAAGCCAAAGGTCATTTCACGGACGATGAAGTGCTTTATGTCACCGACTTGATTTTCGATTATTATGAGTCGAACGGCTTTTTTGCTACCGACGAGCAAGATGTAGAGGTAGATATGGAAGACCTCTTGGAGTACGTCGTCAAAAATTCCAAACGTGATGGCTTCAAGTTTGATCCCGAACTGGTTCGTTGGGTCATCGAAGGCGAATTCGATTACGAAGAATCATTGGGATGATGAGTCACCGTACCCCTCTATACGTCGCTCTTTGCCTGCTGTGGTGTACCCTGTTGCCGCTGTGTGCTTCGGCGCAGAGCATTGAGCGTATGTCCGATTTTGAACAAGAATTGTATGGCGAGCGGGCACACGTTACGGCGGACTTCCAAACCATGAAGGCGATCCGTCGCTATTGGGAGCAGGAGGTCTTGAAACTCAAAAACAGCAACCGCCCCGGCTACGAGTTCAGCTTGATCGGTAATAACGAGAGTGTGCTCAAAGTGACGATCCCCTCGGACGATATATTCGTGCCGGGCGACTCTGTATTGTCGTCCACCTCAGACAGCTATCTCTTCCCCTTGGTTCGCTTGCTGCGAGGCGAGGAGGCTGTGGCATCCGTCATCGTCTCTTGTTACAGCGACAACAATGGGTCAGATCGCTTCTTACGCCGCATTACATCGGCACGTGCCGCTACCGTGGGGCGTTGGATGCGCAAGCAGGGCGTAGATCCGACGCAGATCACTTGTTATGGTTTGGCGCAACATTCGGCGCGCACAGACAATTCGACCCTACAGAAACGACGTCAGAATCGTCGCCTCTGCTTGTATCTCGTGCCTAACAAGCACATGGTCAAGTTGGCAAAAAAAGGAAAACTTTAATTATTACAGAATACAATGGCAAAAGAATTGAAAGAGATGACCGGTCGTGCCGAGAATTATTCTCAGTGGTACAATGATTTGGTCATTAAGGCTGATTTGGCAGAGCAATCTGCTGTGCGTGGCTGTATGGTGATCAAACCTTACGGTTATGCTATTTGGGAGAAGATTCAGCGCATCTTAGACGATATGTTCAAGCAGACGGGGGTGCAAAACGCATACTTCCCGCTGTTGATCCCGAAGTCATTCCTCTGCAAGGAAGCGGAACACGTTGAGGGTTTCGCCAAGGAGTGTGCCGTCGTGACGCATTACCGTCTCAAGAATGATCCGAACGGTCAGGGCGTCGTGGTCGATCCCGCAGCTAAGCTCGAAGAGGAACTAATCATCCGCCCGACCTCCGAAACGATTATCTGGAACACCTATAAGAATTGGATTCACTCTTGGCGTGACCTCCCGTTGCTCTGCAACCAGTGGGCCAACGTGATGCGTTGGGAGATGCGTACTCGCCTCTTCCTGCGTACTGCTGAATTCCTCTGGCAGGAGGGACATACGGCACATGCCACCTACGAGGAGGCAGAAGCTAAAGCCATTGAGATGATCAACCTCTACGGACGTTTCGTCGAAGACTGGATGGCGATTCCGGTCATCAAGGGTGTCAAGTCACCCAACGAGCGTTTTGCAGGTGCTGTCGATACTTATACTATCGAGGCGATGATGCAGGATGGCAAGGCCTTGCAGTCCGGTACTTCTCACTTCTTGGGGCAGAACTTTGCCAAGGCTTTCGACGTCACCTACGTCGACAAGGAGAACAAGCCGCAATATGTGTGGGCTACCTCTTGGGGTGTCTCTACCCGTTTGATGGGCGCCCTCATCATGACACATTCGGACGACAACGGACTCGTTTTGCCCCCGAAGTTGGCACCTATTCAGGTCGTAATTGTCCCGATCTACAAAAAAGCTGAAGAGTTGGCACTCATCAATGAGCGCGTGGCTCAGTGGACGGCTCGCTTGGCAGAACTCGGTATCAGCGTGAAGTACGACAATTCGGAGAACAAGAAACCGGGTTGGAAGTTCGCCGAATACGAGCTCAAGGGTATTCCGGTACGCTTGGCTGTCGGTGCGCGCGATATGGAGAATGGAACGGTCGAGGTGATGCGCCGCGATACGTTGGAGAAGGAAACTGTACCTCAGGAGGGCATTTGCGAGCGTGTTAAGGGACTCTTGGACGAGATCCAGACCAACCTCTTTGACAAGGCGAAGAAGATGCGCGACGGGTACATCCGTCCCGTCAATTCGTGGGAAGAGTTCAAGGTCGAGATCGAAAAGGGTGGATTCCTCTTGGCACACTGGGACGGAACTACCGAAACCGAGGAATATATCAAGGATCAGACCAAGGCAACCATCCGCTGCATCCCGTTCGAGCCTTTCGAGGGCGATCTGGAACCGGGCGTTGATATGGTCACTGGCAAGCCGTCGGCTCGTCGCGTCCTCTTCGCTCGTTCCTACTAATTGGCTGTGCTCACTTCTCTACATGGAGTTACTGAGTGCAAGCACTGCCCTTTAATGATATATGAAGAAAAGCAAGTACTTTGAGTCGCTGTTTAGCTTTAAGACATTCAATACCTTTGACTATTGTCTGATCTTTAGCATCATCGCCATCTCTATCACGTCGTCGATGTTCTCCGGCCATCTGGATCTGATCGGCACCATCTCTGCCATTTGTGGTGTGATGTGTGTCGTTCTCGGAGCCAAAGGTAGCATGGCTAACTGGATCTTCGGCATCGTGGAGTGCTTCCTATACACCTACATCTGTCTGCAAGGACATATTTACGGCGACGCCATGCAGCGCATCTTCTATACACTGCCGATGCAGTTCTTGGGATGGCGTTGGTGGCATCGCCGCCGTCGTCCCGACAGCCGCAGCCAGATTCGGACGCGCTACATGACGTGGCGACAACGCGGCATCACGGTGCTCGCTATTGCCGCCTTCACGGTGCTCATCGCTTGGGTGTTGGGACGTTTCGGTGATTTGCTACCCGAATTTCTCTCCAAATATGTGTTGCCGGGACGTTTTGTGAAGCATGGCTACACGAATACGCTGCAACTCTACATGGATTCGCTGACGACGGTTGTTTCGATCGTCACGATGTTTATCTCAACGCGCGCTTATGTGGAGCAGTGGGTGCTATGGATTGTCGTTAATATTGTCTCGGCATTGATGTGGTATCAGAATTTAGGTTCAGGAGATCCTCACGCCTTTATGACGGTGTGCAAATACGCGGTCTATTTGGTCAATTCCTTCTACGGTCTCTATATGTGGCGCCGTCTTTCGCGCGATTGATAATCATGGCACAGCAATATCCTTCACAACTGCTCGAAAACGCTGTCGATGAGTTCGCCAAACTCCCCGGCGTGGGACGCAAGACAGCGCTCCGTTTGGTGTTGCACTTGCTGCGGCAAGACCCCGCTCGTTCTGAACGCTTGGGCGAATCGATTATTCGTCTACGTCGCGAGGTGCGGTACTGCAACACGTGTCACAACATCTCCGATACGGAGCGTTGCGCTATTTGTTCCAATCCGGCACGCGACGCCTCGACGCTTTGTGTCGTCGAGAACGTCAAAGAAGTGATGGTCGTCGAGGCGACAAGACAGTTCCAAGGGCTCTATCACGTCCTCGGTGGATTGATCTCGCCGATGGACGGTATCGGACCGCAACAGCTGCAAATCGACTCGCTGGTAGAGCGCGTGAAGGCGGGTGGTGTGCGTGAAGTGATCTTGGCGTTGAGCACTACGATGGAGGGCGATACGACCAATTTCTACCTCTATCGGCGGTTGGCACAGTTCCCCGAACTCAAAATTACCACGTTGGCGCGTGGCGTCGCAGTGGGTGACGAGATCGAATATGCGGACGAGATCACCTTGGGACGTTCCATTCGTGACCGTCAACCCTTTGCCGACACTCTCGCAACGAGGAATCCGTAACAGAAAAGTCGCTTACAAAAGTTTTGTTTAGATCTACAATGTTTTGTTTAGATTATAGGAACATAGAAACCTTTCCCGTCATAGATGAGGAGGGACGTGTCGTAGGCAGTGCTACGCGTCGGGAGTGTCATTCCGGCACGATGCTCTTGCATCCGGTGATCCACTTGCATCTCTTGGATCGCAACGGACGCCTGTACCTCCAGAAGCGCTCGCTGAAGAAGGATATTCAGCCCGGCAAGTGGGATACTGCGGTTGGTGGGCACGTCGACTATGGCGAGCAGATCGAGGAGGCACTGCGACGTGAAGCACGCGAGGAACTCGGTATTACCGACTTCACACCCCACGAGTTATTCCACTATGTGTGGCAATCGGCTGTCGAGCGCGAGATGGTTTATGCTTATTGCGCCCTCTACGACGGCATTCCAACGCCCGACCTCGACGAAGTGAGCGAGGGACGCTTCTGGACGCTCGACGAGTTGCGCGCCGCTTGTGGTCAAGGACTCTTCACCCCGCAATTTGAACAAGAACTGCCTCGTCTCTTGGCGAATAGTGCTATTTTTCCTTAATCGCGACAAAAAAACTTTGACAAATCATTGAAAACTTGCATCTTTGTCGTGTTAAAATCAGATTTATGAGTATTTCAATCAGACGTATAATGACCCTCGGTTTGGTTTGTGCTGCTGGCGTGATGGCCTACGGACAGAACTTGAACCCAAGCAATCTGACGAATTCCCCCTATTCTCGTTACGGTTTCGGTAAAATGGAGACCGTTGGCAACTCCGCAACGCGCGCCATGGGCGGCGTTGGAATTTCGTTGCGCAATTCCATGATTACCAACTTAGCCAACCCCGCCTCTTATACGGCGATAGATACACTGACTATGCTCTTCGATATGGGGGCAAAGGCAGACTTGGCATCGTTCAGCGAGAATGGACAACGCGAGAATGATTGGAATGCGGGCTTTACGTCGTTCTCTTTCCAATTCCCTCTGTGGCACAACTTCGCTATGGCTGTCGCCTTTGCTCCGTACTCCACCGTCGGCTATAGTTATGGTTACACCGAACAGGAATTGTTGGATGGTGGGTTAACCGCAGCAGACACGTTGCTGTACACGAATAGTTACAGCGGCAGCGGCGGTACCAATCGTTTTATGGCGGGCATTGGTTGGCGCGCCTACAGCAACAAGAAATTTGAATTGAATGTGGGTGCGAATGTGGGGTACATCTTCGGAACCGCGTCGCATACCGGGACATTCTATATTTATAGCGGACAGGGGCAAAACACGGTCATTTCGCGCGAATTTACAACGCGCGGTTGGGATCTTACCCTCGGCATTCAAGCTTTGCAGCGCATCTCGCCGCGAAGAGCCTTGGTCTATGGTCTCACATTCTCACCGAAGACCAAGTTGAGCATCGACTCTGAAAACCTCAAATATTCGAACACAGACTCCACCTATAACGCGCAGCGATTCAACCTCTACACCCCCTTGCGTGCCGGCGTCGGAATTAGCTATATTCAAGAACGTAAATGGAACGTTGGCGCCGAATTTAGTTTCGAAAATTGGGGAAAAGTGGCAGGATTGGACGTAAATTTGCAGAAAAGTAACGACGTTTACAAAAACATTGCTAAATTTGCCGTCGGTATGGAATACCAGCCGGAAATCTATAGCCGTAACTATCTGAAGACCGTCCGCTACCGCGCAGGCGCTCAAGTCAAGAACTCGTACCTCAACCTCAATGGCTCGAAGAATATGGAATACACCGTGAGCGCGGGATGTGGTTTCCCCATCAACAAGCGGAGTCTGATCAACTTTTCAGCGGGCTACACGCGCGTAGAACCGTCTCGGAGTGGCTTGATGAGCGAAGACTATCTGAGCCTCACCCTCGGCTTAACGTTCAACGAAATCATGTTCTTCCGCGACAAGCTGAAGTAATCTCCTCGATTCAGGTACGCTTTTGCACCTAAAAAATCGACGATCCATCGGCGGCGCTGCGAGTCGCTGCCGAATCATAAACCGGAAATATACAAACAATAAAATAAAACTAACCTCAATGAAGAAAACTGCAACGTTGGTGATCGGTGCAATGTTGGCTATGTCGGCAACGCACGTGATCGCACAGGATTTCCCGGAAGATTGTGTCACAAACAACAGTCTTTACACCGAGTATGCCAAGCAGAAAAATTACGCTGACGCATACGAGTTCTGGTCGCTGCTTTATGCTCAGTGCCCGAATTACAACAAGAACATCTACATTTACGGTGAATCCATCTTGAAGTGGCAAATTCAGCAAGCCTCTAAGAATGATCCCACCAAAATGCAGGAATGGGTGGATAAGTTGATGAAGTTGTATGACGACCGCATCACCTACTTCGGTAATGACACAAAGAAGCCTGCCGCTGCCATCCTTGGCGACAAAGCTATTGCCTATTTGACTTACAAAGGCAACGACGCTGATCTCGAATTGGCATACAAGTGGTTGAGCCAGTGTGTCGATGAACAGAAAGAAAATGCCGATGCCAAAGTCTTGGTGCAGTGGGTCAATGTTTCTTTCAAAAAATACCGCAAGGATCCGAACTTCAAGGCAGACTACATTTCCAACTACATGAAGGGTTCTGAGTACATCAATGGTGCTTTGGATCGCTATCAGATCCGTCTTGACGCTGATCTCGAGAAGGGCGAAGATGAAGCCGCTAAAAAGGACGCCGGCATTGCACAGCAATTCATCGACTATATCAAAACTCAGAAGGTCGGCATGGTTAGTCAGTTCGGTAACAGTGGCGCAGCCGATTGTGAGACCCTTGTCGCTCTCTTCACGCCGCAAGTAGAGGAGAAGAAGGATGACAGCCAGTTCTTGACCAACGTCATCGCTTTGTTGAGCCGATCTAAGTGCAAAGACTCTAATTTGTACTTCACCGCTTCTGAAGCCGTCTACAACCTTTCGCCCTCTATGGAGTCTGCCAAAGGTATGGCTCAGCAGGCTATCAAGAAGGAGAATTGGGACGCTGCCCTCAAGTATTTCGAGCAATCTTTGAGTTTCGCGATCCAGCCGGAAGACAAAGCCGATATTCTCTTGTTGATGGCTACGGTACAGTATAAGTACAAGAAAAACTTCTCCAAGGCACGTGAACTTTGCTACAACTCTCTGAAATATGATGCTAAGCAGGCAGATCCGTACATCTACATCGCCGATATGTATCGTCAGTCAGGTGCTATGGTCTTCCCCAACGAGGATGCTGTAGTACGTAGCACAGTCTACATGGCCGCTGTCGAAGAGCTTCAGAAGGCTAAAGCCGCTGATCCCTCGCGTGCAGCTGACATCAACTCAATGATCGCTTCGTATAAGAAAGCATATCCCGAAAAGTCACAGCTCTTCATGAAGGGCATGACCGCCGGCAAGAAGTTCAACATCCCCGGATGGATGAACGTCACTGTGACAATTCCGGAGTAAGGCATTCCCCGATAGACGGAGCTAAAGTTAAAGCGGTGTAATCCACAAGATTACACCGCT
>CAZGZL010000087.1:0-8735 GCA_964530595.1 uncultured Prevotellaceae bacterium
CGTATCGAAATGTGGTCGGCAGATCACTCCACAAAGAGCACTTTGCCTGCCTCCCTTGGCTTAGCTTCGGGACTCTCGTTCGGATAGCCGACGGCAATGGCATAGAGTAGCTGATAACCATCGCTCAGCTGTAGGCGTTGCAGATAAGGCGCTGCACCCTCGTCGGTCGTCATGAAGCGAATCGGACCGCCCAAACAGCAGGTGCCCAAGCCCAAGGACTGCGCGGCGAGGATCATGTTCTCGCCCAACAGACCGCAATCTATCTGTCCCGAACCGTTCTCAGGGGCAGCGATAAAGATCACAGCCGGAGCGTTGCGGAACATATTCTTAAACTCCGGATCGGACGCCATCTGCGGATTAGCAGCACGAAACAGTTCGGTAATACCGTTGATGTATTCCGGCTGATCGACAACGCGCACCTCCCACGGCTGCTTGTTCATGCCGCTTGGTGCTTGGATGCCGCAATCCACGATTTGTTGCAGCTTCTCGCGTTCGACAGGTTGATCTTTGTACTTGCGCACACTGCGGCGTGCCATGATTGCTTCGATCACGGGATTGCCCTGCGTGTCGGCGCTCTCGGTCGGCGTGCTTGGGGCGGTGCATCCGCACAGCAATAGTAGGGCGGAGCAGCAAAGGGTCATAGAAATTTGATTCATGGTGGGTCTCGAAAATTTTAGTTCACGGGCAAAGGTATCACATTTTGTGACAAAGCCGTTTGTTTTGATCCGGTTTTCTTGCCTTCGTCGTGTCAAATCGTCCCCGCAAGCACAGTGGGTAGGCTCGCGGGGACGACCGTCATGAAGAATGTAGAGGTATGAAGATAGAATGATGGACGACTTCTGTGTTTAGAGATGCCTCAACTTAGAAATTGATCTGAGCCATGAACTGCAAACGGTTGTCGTGCGCAAAGGTTCCGTCCATGTTCTTGCGGGCACCCCAAAGGTATTCCACGCCGAGTTGCAGTTGCCCGAATGTATAGAAGAGGTTGTTACATAAATATTGCCCATATTTATATTGATCTCCCCATGGTAAGCGTGCTTCCGAACTGCTCCCTACTGCGGTGGCGTTGTCGTAGGCGTCTACGTAACTGCGCACTTGCGAGAATAGGTGATTGGAGCTGAGACGTTTGGTGTAGCTAAGTTTCAGTCCACCCATGAAGCCAAACTGTTGCGTCCCCTTCAGCTTGCCGGCGTTGTCGCGATCGGGAACGATGTCTAAGTTCATATCGTTTAGATCCTGCACGTAGTCTGCAATGCCGTCGCCGTACAGCGCCTGATAGTAGAAGTCTACTCGGTCGTGCAGCGCCCAGATACCGGACACCTGCACACCGTAGCCGAAGCGTGCTTTATTTTTCCCCTCGGTCATATTGCGGTACTGAATAGAGCGGGCAATGGCAGAGACGCGGGTGTAATTCTTGGCGCTCCACTTGTACGCCACATACAGTGGGATGGAGGGAATGCGTTGGTTGACTAATTGCGCCGTGCTGCTCTCTGTGACGCTGTAGATAGGCGACTCGATGGCGGCGCCGAAGTTCCATCGCTTGCCTGCGTACATCCACGCAAACATACTGGTCTTCACCGTCGCCAAAGAGGGGGCACCCTCAAAGTCGATCGTCGAGGGGATGCAACGTTGGTCGGAGAAGAGCGTATAGTCGTAACCTGCGCGGAAGTCGCGCCACGTCAGGTAAGCGTGTCGCAAATCCAAACCGTACTGATCCTTATCGAAGTTGAAGTCAATGTATGCTCCCACCTGATTTTTGCTGCCGGGCAGACTGATGAAGCTGAAGAAGATGTTGGTCGTCCCCATGCTCACTTGAGTCTTCGCGCCGTTGCCGGCGCTCACCTTGCTGATGTCGGCGGTGGTGAAGTAGGTAGGGTTGTCGATCGGGTTGCCGAAGTCGAACGACACCGTACCGCGCACATAGCCACCGATGCCCAGATAGAATTGCTTATCTTTGCCGATGATGGCAAAGCGGGGAATCTTGGGCGCTTGATAATGTTTCGGCGCATTCTCAGCCAACACGATGACAAGTCCCTGATCCACCACCTTATTGCCGGAGAGTAGATCCACCTCGAATGCGCTCACGTCGACGCCTCCTGACGACGTGCCCGATTCATACTGCGCAAAGGCGGAGGGAACAGAGGCGCACAGCAAGGCTACCGCCGGCACCCATTGTAGGAGTCTTTTCATAGGGAATAAAACATTTAATTTTAAGAGTGTATGGTTCTGCCATCCGTAGACGCCTCTTCGACCGTCGAAACCGCGTCTCTTCCGGCTGAATAGGAAACGACAGAGGTGGATGGTTGGTTCATTTAGCTTGCCTTGTCGTCAATTTTAGCGAGCAACGACTCAATTTTTCCGTTCAGCGGCAGATGTCGGGGCGATTTTCGCTTATCTTTGCACGACAAGATTGATCTTTGAACTTCGATCCCAATGGAAAATCAACCCCTTTCTGTGGTCACAGACTTCGTGCAGCTTCCTTCGGTGGTGCTATCTACCGATGCCCTCCGACAGCTTCTCGCCCCCTTCGTGACCTCTGCCGACTCAGCTACCTCAGCTACCGACGAATACCTCTTTCTGCTCTTGGGTGAGGGACAACTCACCCTCTCGCCTCAAGAACGCCTGCGCCTGCTCAGCGTGGCGCACGACTTGCACGCCGTGATGCTCTATGCCGACTATCGTTGGGCAGACGGCACCATCCATCCGCAGATAGATTACCAAGCGGGCAGCTTACGCGACGACTTCGATTTCGGACCTTTGGTACTTCTCTCCAAGAGCGCCTTGCGTCGTGCCTTGGCGGAATGTACCGATACCTATCAATATGCAGCTTGGTATCAACTCCGCCTTGCCCTTTCGCGTCAAAGCTTGCCGGCACATCTGAACGAAACATTATACACCTATCAGCCCTCAACGGCAACAAGCAACGGACAGTTCGACTATGTAGATCCGCGCAATCGTGCCGTGCAGGTGGAATATGAGGCGGTGGTGACGGAGCATCTGCGGCGCCTCGGCGCTTGGATCGACGCGCGCGCCTTGCGGAGTGCCACTCCTATAGCTGAGCCGGAGGCAACTTCGGTCACAGCCTCGGTCGTCATCCCAGTCTACAATCGCGTCGCTACCATCGAAGCGGCGGTGCGCTCCGCCATGGGACAGCAAACAGACTTCTCTTATAACGTTCTCGTTGTAGACAACCATTCTACGGACGGTACGACGCAACTCTTGAAACAACTTGTGTCGGAATATGCCGCACAGGGGGGCGACGCTTGGCTACATCACCTCGTGCCCGACAGCGATAGCCTCAAGATCGGAGGGTGCTGGAACTATGCCGTCGCCTCGCCATACTGCGGACAGTACGTTGTGCAGTTGGATAGCGATGATCTCTATTCCGGAGCTGACACGCTGAACCGCATTGTGCGTGCCTTCGATGAACAGGACTGTATGGCGGTAGTAGGCAGCTATCGACTCACCGATATTCATCTGCAGGAGTTGCCCCCCGGTGTCATCGACCATCGGGAGTGGACGTCGGACAACGGCATGAACAACGCCCTACGTATCAATGGACTCGGCGCGCCGCGTGCTTTCCGTCGTTCCCTGTTGCAGCAATATCCATTGCCCAATACCAGTTATGGCGAGGATTATGCCGCTATGTTGCGTATCTGCCGCGAATACCGATTGGGCAGAGTCTACGACGTCCTCTATCATTGCCGACGTTGGAGTGGTAACAGCGATGCTGCCCTCTCATTAGAACGCATCAACGCGAATAACTTCTATAAAGATCGCATTCGTACCATCGAACTGACCGCGCGTATTCATCGCACACAACCATCGTCCGCTGTATGACTGTGCAAGACCCAACTATTTCCGGAGCCTCTTCTCTGCAAGAGGCGCTTGCTGCGCTTTACGAGCGGCAGTTGGCTTCGTGGCCGATGTGCCGTGAGAACTATCGCGCCTTGCAACAGGTCGAGACGCGTCGGATCACTATGGAGGGGCGGGACTATCTGCTTCAATTTAATCCTGCACGCATACGTAGCGCCTCTGCCGTCGTCACGCAGGGTAAGGTCGATCGTCCCTGCTTCCTGTGTCGCCATCGTCGTCCCGCGGAGCAAATAGACTTGCCCTACACTGACGCCGAAAGCGGACACGCATACGAACTCTCGGTTAATCCGTATCCTATTGTATCGCGTCATTTTACCCTCTTGGCTGCCGAGCATGTGCCCCAAGCCTTGGCGGGACGTGTCGGCGATATGGCTCGCTTGGCGGAGCTCTTGCCCGACTACTTGATCTTCTTTAATGGCGCTTGTTCCGGCGCTTCAGCTCCGGATCACTTCCACTTTCAGGCTGTGCCGCAGTCTGCTGTGCCCCTGATCTCTTGGAGCGAGGAGCAACAAGCCGCGTTGGGCGTCGAAGCCCGGATGCCGCAGGTGACCAACTCCGACTTGATGAATGTGGCTTGTTGGACGCATCGCGAGGAGGATGGTACGCAGTCTCTGCATTGGTTGGTTATCGACCGACTGCAACATCGTCCGTGGCAATATGCAGCGACGGGGGAGGAACAGTGCCTAATCAGCCCGGCGACGTTGGAATTTTGCGGTTTGGTGCCCCTTGCTCGTCCGGAGGACTTTCGCAAGATGGACACCACTTTGTTGTCCGATATCTTCAAACAACTCGTTCGTCGCGAACCGCGTTTGCGCGTCGGTGTGATGGAGGGGAAGCAAATAGAATACAGTGTTGGTGGCGTTCGCCATACGTTGAGATACCTTGCCGACCAACGTATTGCACGTGACAATGGTCTTCCGGAAGTGCCGGAAGTGTGGGTTTGGCAGTCTCCCTTCACGCTTCATAGCGTTACCATCGGCAAGGAGTTCCACTGGGAACAATGCGAGACTCAGAGTTTTGAGGGCATCCTGCGCGTAGTGGCGCGTGACGGTCGTCTGATCGCGATCAACTACGTACCGATAGAGGCGTATCTGCGCAGCGTCATTGCTTCGGAGATGTCGGCAGACAACGAAGTGGAGCTGTTGAAGACTCACGCCGTGATCTCCCGTTCGTGGGTGTTGCGACAGATGAAGAATCATTCGTTCTCAGCTTCGTCGCCGGTCGCCGTGCCGCAACCGGCGGAGAATACACCGGAGCGCTACATCCGTTGGTACGATCATGACGATCATATTCATTATGATGTGTGTGCCGACGATCATTGTCAGCGCTATCAAGGACTGGGACGTGTCGCCACTCCGCAGGTGGATGCCGCCATTGATGCTACACGGGGCGAAGTCCTGATGGATGCCGCCGGACACATCTGTGACGCCCGCTTTTCCAAATGCTGCGGTGGCGTCAGTGAACGTTTCGAAACGTGTTGGCAGGAGGAGCCTCATTCTTATCTTCGTCCTATTGTTGATGCTCCGACCGACGCGGAGGCTGTTTCTGTCGAAATCGGCGACTCGGCGTCGCTGTCGGATCCCGTGCAGGCGTTGGCACTACATACCGAAGAGGGGGCGCGTCGTTGGATCGAAAGGGGAGACCCGCGTTCTTTCTGCAATACCTCCGACCCGAAGGTCTTGCGCCAAGTCTTGAACAGCTACGACCGTACGACGCACGACTTCTACCGCTGGGAGGTGAGCTACACTCGCACGGAACTCTCCGAATTGGTGGAGCGTAAGATGCACTGGGGCTTGGGCGAGATCATCGATCTTCAACCGCTACATCGTGGCGCTTCGGGACGTATTGATGAGCTGAAGATCGTGGGTACAAGATCCTCTCGCACGGTGGGCAAGGAATTGGTGATTCGCAAAGCCCTCTCGGAAAGCCATCTGTATAGTTCTGCGTTTGTGGTAGATCGGCAAGGCGATACCTTCCGCCTTCGTGGCGCCGGGTGGGGACACGGTGTCGGTCTCTGTCAGATCGGCGCTGCCTGCATGAGTTTACAAGGCTATTCTTATCAAGCCATCTTACAGCATTATTTCCGCGGTGCCACACTGCACCGGATTTATTAACGACACAATACGATTGTTTATGAATACATCGACACAACCCTTGATGCTTACCATCGTCGGACCGACCGCTTCGGGTAAGACGCAGCTCGCTGTCGCCGTCGCTCGCCGTTTGGGTGGCGAAGTGCTTAGCGGTGATTCGCGCCAAGTCTATCGTGGTATGGACATCGGCACCGGCAAAGATTTGGCAGACTATGGCGTCGGCGAGGAGGCGGTATCGTATCATCTGATAGATATTCGTGAGCCGGGATACAAATATAGTATTTACGAGTATCAGAGTGACTTCCACCGTGCCTTTGCCGACATTGCGGAGCGCGGACGTGTCCCGATACTCTGCGGTGGATCCGGTCTCTATGTAGAATCCGTATTAAAAGGGTATGAGATGCACGAGGTGCCGGAGAATCCCGAACTGCGCGCCCGATTGGAGGGAAAGAGCTTAGAGGAGCTCTCTGCGATTCTTGCCACTTACAAAACGTTGCACAATCAGACCGACACGGATACTTGCAAGCGTGCTATTCGCGAAATAGAGATCCGCGACTACTATCGCACCCACGCAGAACAGCTTACGGCACTCCCGCCGATTCCGAGCTTGGTCGTAGGGGTGGATATAGAGCGCGACTTGCGTCGCGAACGCATTGCCCGTCGGCTGAAGCAGCGTTTGGACGAGGGCATGGTGGACGAGGTGCGCGCGCTGATTGAGCGGGGTGTTGATCCAGATACGTTGGTCTACTACGGATTGGAATATAAGTTTGTAACGCTCTATATACAGGGCAAAATCTCGTATGAGGGGATGACCGAGCAGTTGCAAATTGCCATCTTCCAATTTGCCAAGCGTCAGATGACGTGGTTTCGCGGTATGGAACGTCGCGGCATCCCCATCCGTTGGCAGTCGTATGATACCCCCCTGTCGGAACGCGCCGATCAAGTGATACGGTGGTATCAAGAGGCTGCGACTCGGTGATCACTTCTCTTTTCTCCCCCAAGCGATACGCTTTAGGCAGGCAGTACTGGCATGGTATATAGATATGCCACGCCTGCCTAACGTCGCTAAATTCAATGAAATGTACTCCACTCGCCTCCGTGTTCTAAACGAGGCATTTGAAATTTTTTGTGGAAAATAAAGAAAAAAGTGTCAGTTAGACTTTGCAGAGAGAATAATGTTTCTTATATTTGCGCTCGTAAAACCAAGTTCGTTGACACACACCTAAAAACAATTTGTTGTGGAAACATTTTATAGAACCCATAAGTATCTGGTTGAACATGTTTATAGTCCCGTTCGTCGCGAATTGATGGATGAGATTAATTGGACCAATCGCTTGATCGGTATTAAAGGAAGCCGTGGTGTAGGCAAAACTACGTTTCTCCTGCAATATGCGTTGGAGAAATACGGTCCGGACGACAAGCGGTGTCTCTATATAAACATGAATCATTTTTACTTCTTCACGCATACGTTGCGCGAGTTCGTCTCCATGTTCCAGCAACAGGGAGGACGCACGTTGCTGATTGATGAGATCTTTAAATATCCCAACTGGTCGGAAGAACTGAAATTTATCTACGACCAATACCCGAAGATTCAAGTAATCTTTGCCGGGTCGACGGTGATGCGCCTTCGCGAAGCGAACCCGATTCTGAATGGTATCGTGGATCCATACAACTTGCGCGGCTTCTCGTTTCGCGAATATCTCAACTTGACGGCGGGTACGAACTTCCCTTCGATAAAATACGCCGAATTGCTCGCTAATCATCAAGCTATCGCTACGGAGATTTGCAGCAAAATTAAGCCGTTGAACTATTTCAAGGACTATATACATCACGGTTATTATCCTTTCTTCCTCGAAAAGAAAAACTACTCGGAGATGCTCATCAAGAACATGAATACCATGCTTGAGGTGGACATTCTTTTCCTGAAAGAGATTGAATTAAGCTATCTGCCAAAATTGAAAAAGCTGTTGCACATTTTGGCACAAGAAGCTCCATGCTCTCCGAATGTTAGTCTTTTAGCAAAGAGTATCGAGACTTCTCGTGCTACAGTGGTCAATTATTTGAGCTATCTAAAGGAGGCGCGTCTAATCAATATGTTGTATAGCGTGGACGAGCAGTTCCCCAAGAAGCCGGCTGTGGTTTATATGCACAATACAAATATTTTATATCCCACGTGCCTCAACGAGGTAGAGCCGCGTCAGTTGCGCGAGACGTTCTTCTATAATATGCTGCACAAAGACAACCGACTGAATAAGAGCGCCGAGCGTAATGTGCAGTTCTTGGTGAATCGTCAGGATAAGTTCCGCGTGTGCGATTGGGTTGTGCGTACCAAGAATAACCCTGAATATTATTACGCAATAGATAATTATGAGGTCGGTCACGGCAATGTGATCCCCCTGTGGTTATTCGGCTTCCTATATTAAGCCGCGGGGAGAGACGTACGAAATGCACGAATGTTTTGGCATGTGTTTTGTATCGTTGATTGAAAAATAGAAGAATGGAAGTGCTTTAATGCAATAAAGACATTACTGCTCCGTTCTAACTACATATTATTATAATTACAGATGCTCGCTGTCACCATCCTCGAAAAACCGTGGACGTGGATAGCGCGCTATCGTTGGAACAGAGTTTATGGTCTCCGAAACCGGGGCTTTGCTGCGAAAATTGAGTTATCAAAACATAACACTTTATATTACTAACAACTTAATCTTTTTAAACCAAAAACAATGGCAAAAGAGAAGAAATTTTTGACATGTGATGGTAATA
>CAZGZL010000088.1:0-8649 GCA_964530595.1 uncultured Prevotellaceae bacterium
CAAGGTGGCGGTAATCACCGAACCGGGAGCGCCCTCTACCTCCAACAAAATCTCACAGATTCCGTCGTTGGCGGTAGGAAGTTTGTAACGAGCGGGGCTGTGGTCAAGGCGCGTTGCTCCCATCTGTGTGCAGGGCACCTGACGCAAGGTTTCTACTTCAGGCGACGGCTGTGTGGTGAGATAAAGTGCTCCATCCGGCGCAGTGTAGAGACCCAAATCGCGCGGCAAAGTGTTGGCGCTGCGAAATTGATAGGTGGGGACTTCGGCAGCATATTGCCAGTTGCTCATCCACCCCAAGACAACGCGCCTGTTTTGGGGCACATCGCTGAAGCTGACTGTGGCATAGTGGTCTTTGCCGTAATCCATCCATTTGGTGGGGACATTGCCTTGAGCGTCACGATCTGGAGTGAATGTGGTGCCGTCAAAGTCGCCAACAAAGTATTGCGTAGCACTTCCACCGAAAGGGCCGCCGGGATTGAGGTTGCAGATCAGCACCCATTTCTGACGCGCAGTGCCGTCCACCGATAACGGGAACATATCAGGACACTCCCAAACGCCCTCTTGAGCGCCTAACCCCTTGCCGAAAGCGGAACGAAGTGTCCAATGTTGCAAATCGGTCGAAGCGAAGATCAGCATTTCGTGTTCCAATGCGTGCGCCAAGAGGAGAATCCATTCGCCGGTAGGTTCGTACCAAAACATATTGGGATCGCGCGCCTCGCTGTCGAGGGTGATGATGGGGTTGCCGGGAAATTTCTGAAACGTCATACCTCCATCGGAACTGTGCGCCAAACTCTGCATCTGACTCTCGCCCGCCGAGGTAAAAAGAGTGACAATAGCCCCAGCACCGAAACCGGCAGTGTTGCGAGGGTCAAGCACGGAACTGCCTGAAAAGATCGTCCCCAGACCATCCGGTTCGATGGCTACGGGATGATGTTGCCAATGCAAGAGGTCGGTGGAGGAGGAATGTCCCCACGTCATGTTTTGCCACTTGGAACCGTAAGGATTAGACTGATAATATAGATGCCAAATGCCATCGAGATAGACCATTCCGTTCGGGTCGTTCATCCAGCCGTAGAGCGGCGTATGATGGAACGCGGGGCGATAAGCCTCACGATTGGCGGCATCGAACGTGTCGGAGAGAGTGAATGATTTCCAGCAGGCGTCGTTGCTCGCCTCGCGTACCGAAGAACGGCTTTGCTGTGTCACGACGTTCAGCAACAGTTTATGACCGGCATAGGGGGTCAAATCTAACGGGACTTGATAGTCGACTTTCGATTTGGCAAGGCGCACATAAATCGTACGCTCCACGCGACCATCCACCACGAGATCAATCCGCGCATCGTCTATAGATTCCTGAACCGGCATCATCAGATAGTGAGCATCACCCTCTACCCGCACGATCGTATTATTTACGCCTAAATGTTCGACAAGGACAGTCGACGAGCGGGCATCCGCCCAAAGGGGAAAGGTCGTGGCGATCCAAGAGGCGGCAAAGAGTAAAGTTTTTGACAATTTCATTTTCAGTTTCATGGGTTTATCGGTTTTGTTGACGCAAAGCTAACAATCCTTCAGGGTTGACAATGATAAATAACTCGTCATCCAATAGGAAATATTCTGCATTGCAGATTTTTTCGCAACAAAAGGCTGTTTTTTGGGTTAAAATACTTTCCTTTGCGCGTAAATACCTTACGCATGAATACACCCTTCAGACCTTACATCCTTAACGTAATGATTGCGGCAGTGACATTATTCGGCTTGTCAGGCTGCCAACAGCGCAAAGTCTATCGCATCGGTGTCTCGCAATGCAGTCAAGACGACTGGCGTCAGAAAATGAACGAAGAGATAGAACGGGAGGCAATGTTCAACCAAGATGCTACGATCGAGATTCGTTCCGCCAACGACTCGAATGAAAAACAAATTGCCGACATCAAATACTTTGCAGACAATCATTTTGACATTATTATTGCCTCGCCCAATGAGGCTGACGCAATCACCCCCGTGATTAGCGAGATTTATCGCCGTGGCATCCCCGTGTTGATTTTTGACCGCGATATCAATGGTCAGGAATACACAGCGCATATTTCAGCCGACAACGTGGCTATGGGGCGCGACGCTGGCAATTATGCGCTCGCGCTCTTCGCTTCCGACCAACAGCGTCGTCCCACGGCGCTCGAAATCTGGGGTTTGTCCGGCTCAACGCCTGCACGCGACCGACACCAAGGATTCAACGAAGCATTTACCGCCGGAGGTGGCATCGTGGTCGGTAGCGGTTTGGGGCACTGGAATCAGCCGGACGCAGAACTTGTGGCAGATTCATTACTACGATTGTTCCCCAACGTGGATTTGATCTTTGCGCATAACGACCGTATGGCTATCGGGGCGTCGAAGGTGGCGTGTCGTCTTGGATTGCAGCAGATCAAGATCATCGGCATAGATGCCGCGCCGAATATTGGATTGCGCGCCGTGGCAGATTCCGTGATAGACGCAACCTTCCTCTACCCCACCGAGGGACATCTGCTCATCCAGACGGCAATGGCAATCTTGCGCGGCGAGCCCTATGATCGGGAGATCATGCTTCCCACGTCGTCGGCGGTAGATCAAACAAATGCCGACCTCCTACTCATCCAAGACGAAGCGTTGCGTCACGAGACAAGCAAGATGAAGGCGCTAAAGTTCCAAATCGACGAATATTGGTCCAGACACACGGCTCAAACGTTACTATTCTACGCCGTAATAGCTATTTTGGTGTTGGTCTTCATCTCGCTCTTTTTGGTACTCAAAGCTTATTGGCAACACAAGCGCCATCAACAGATTTTGATGACGAAGAACAAACTATTGGAAGAACAAAGCCAACACCAGAAAGAGCTCAACGAACGTCTTCAAGAGGCGACGCGCTCCAAGCTATCCTTTTATACTAATGTGTCGCACGATTTGCGTACGCCGCTCACCCTAATCTCAGAACCAATTAAACAGCTGACCCAAGCCTCCAATTTGACGCCGCGTCAACAGACGCTGATTAAGATCGCGCACCGTAACGTAATGATCTTGCGCCGACTGATCAACCAGATCTTGGATTTCCGCAAATACGAAAACGGAAAACTGACGCTACACCTGACAGAGGTAAATTTCAGTCAAGAAGTGTGCGAATGGGCAGAATCGTTCCGCGAAGTGGCTTTGAAACGCGACATAAAGCTGATTTTGGAGGCGCCCCAAGAAGCTCCGATCCATTTGGCGTTAGACGTCGAAAAGATGGAACGGATCTTCTTCAACCTCATCGGTAACGCACTGAAGTTTACACCGAACAACGGCACCATCCGCATCTCGTACATGGTTGAGGGAGAAGTGCTGACGCTCCGCATTTCTGACACAGGACAGGGCATTGCTCAAGAAGAGCTAAACAAGATCTTCGACCGCTTCTATCAGGTAGATCATGTGCATCCGCAAGGCTCCGGCATCGGTTTGTCATTGGTGAAAGCATTTGTTCAGATGCACGACGGGACGATCCACGTAGAAAGCACCGTGGGACACGGCACAAGTTTCACCATCCACATTCCCGTGCGTCACGTAGCGGCAAAAGCGACATCTACGTCGCATAACATCGACAAGGAGGAGATCACAGTGTTGTTGCAACCCACAGAGCTCCCGACAGACGCCCCAATCGGCGAAACGACAGATTCTGAACGTCCGCGTCTATTAGTGATCGACGACAATGCCGACATCCGCGCCCTTATTACGCAGCTTTTGGGTGACGAGTACGAAGTGCACGAGGCGGAGAACGGCAAGGTAGGCTTGGCACGTGCGGCACGCCTTGTGCCCGATCTAATCATCTGCGACATTATGATGCCCGTAATGGATGGATTAGAGTGCTGTCGGCGCATCAAAGCGGAAATTTCCACCTCACACATTCCCGTTCTGATGTTGACCGCCTGTTCCATGGACGAACAGCGATTGGAAGGCTACGAAAGTGGAGCGGACGGTTACATTTCCAAACCGTTCAGTAGCGATCTACTACGAGCTCGCTGCCGCAATTTGATCGCCAACCGTAAGCGTGTTCGCGACCTCTATGCCGAAGGTACGACTGAAGAACGTCCCGCAAAGCCGGAAGTGGAAGATGAATTCTACGCCCGCTTCTTGAAGCTATTCTACGCCGATATTTCCAACCCGGATCTTAGCATCGAACAGATCGCGTCGAATATGGGATTAGGACACTCGCAATTCTATCGCAAGATCAAAGCGCTCACCAACTACACGCCGGTAGAACTGATGCGTCAGCTCCGACTGAAGCAGGGGCGCCGATTGCTGACTACAACCTCTAAATCTATCAGCGAGATCGCCTACGAAGTAGGCTTTTCCTCTCCCGCCTACTTCACGAAGTGTTATCGTGCCGCTTTCGGCGAAACGCCGTCGGAATTGCGCGATAAGCTTGGAGCGACCACTGTATAAACGGTGCGCCGGGTGTTGCGAAACACCCGGCGCCACATCAATGACCTAAACCTATTACTGCACCTATTTTTTCACTTCTACGTCCTGCCAATCAGGCGGTGGAACGTCTAAATCGTGGCTACTGATGTTACTTTTCTGTCCTTTTAGCCGAAAATCTCTGCATGGCTCAGTTTTTTATAGCCGTTGCCGTAAAATTCATCATGAAGCGCTTTACCTATAGATACATTTGCAGCAGAAAAATTAACAAACCAATCCTTATTAAATAGCATGAAACGAAAAATCTTCAACACGATCCTGCTCCTAATGTTGGCAGTAATCGCACATGCACAAAGCATCACCGTGCATGGAACTGTTGTGAGCTCCACGGATGACGAACCCCTAATCGGAGTTTCAGTCGTTCCTGTTTCGAACCCCGGCAGCGGTGTCACGACAGACTTCGACGGAAAGTTTACCATCACCGTGGCACGTGGCGAAACGCTCGGCATTTCTTACATCGGATATGTCAAGCAGACGCTACCGGCTGCAGCTGTAATGACCGTGCGCCTGAATGAAGACACACAAGCCTTGGATGAGGTTGTCGTCGTGGGTTACACCGTGCAACGCAAAGCCGACCTGACGGGCGCCGTCTCCGTAATGAACATGAAAGAACCCCTCAGCGAAAGCTCCGGCAACATCATGAACTCTATGGCGGGCAAGCTCCCCGGCGTCAACGTGGTGAGCGACGCAGCGCCCGGCGGCACCGGATCGATCCGTATACGAGGTATGTCAACGGCGAACTCCTCCAACGACCCGCTGTACGTCATCGACGGAGTTCCTACCGATAACATCAACTGCATCAATCCGACGGACATCGAGTCGATGCAAATCCTGAAGGACGCCGCCTCTGCCTCTATTTACGGTTCGCGTGCAGCCAATGGTGTCGTAATTATCACCACCAAGCAAGGCAAAGGTGACAAACTGAGCGTCAACATCAATTACGCGGCATCGGCACAGACCGTAGCCAAGACCTACGACATGATGGATGCGCAGCAGTGGGGCGAAGCCTATTGGACTGCCTCGCGCAACTCCGGCATCAAGCCCTCGCACGTACTTTACGGCTCCGGCGACACTCCGGTGCTGCAAACCTACGTCAACGGCAACAGCAACTACCTCACCACCAATACAGACTGGCAAGACGCTGTATATCGCACGGCATGGACGCATAACCTGACCGCCTCGGTTTCCAACAGCACCGAAAAGGGCTCGGCGATGTTCTCGCTCAACTACATCAACCAAGACGGTAATATCGAAGATACTTTCTATGAGCGCTATTCGGCTCGCGTCAACACCCGTTACGACTACAACAAATACATCACCGTGGGCGAAAACCTAATGTTGGCTCGTTGGCAGAACCGCGGCGTAGATGTTTCGGGCGATCGAGGCATCCCGTTCACCGCTATGAGTCAGCACCCGGCACTCCCCATCACCGGTACAGACGGCTCTTGGGCGCTTCCGTTAGAACTGATCGGTTCCGACTTAGCGAACCCGGTACAGCAAATCGCCAATGCGTCGGACAACGATCAATCCTCGCTCCGCATCTTGGGCAACGCCTATCTCGAAGTGAAACCTATCGACGGGCTTACCTTGAAGAGTAATATCGGCGTGGAACATTCTCAGTATTTCAACACCACTTTGGGACGCACCACCAACCCCGGCGACGTCAACAGTGTCTCCAGTGTCTACGGACAAGGCGAGACTTGGACTTGGACGAATACCGCCAACTACAACAAGACTTTCAACGAGAAACACCACGTCGGAGTATTGATCGGTTCGGAAGCCATCAGCTATATGTTCCGCGACCTCTCCGGCTCGCGTGAAGGATATTCATTCGAAGACGCCGACTTCATGCAGGTCGGAGCCGGCACAGGCACACGCAATTCCGGCGGCGGCAAGACGGAGTGGTCGGTATTCTCACTGTTTGCCAAGGCAGACTACAACTATGCCGATCGTTACTTGGCATCGTTCACCATCCGTCGCGATGAGAACTCGCGTTTTGCCAAAGGCAATCGTGACGGTGTGTTCCCGGCCTTCTCCTTGGCTTGGCGCCCCACGCAGGAAGCCTTCTTCCCCGAAAACGATGTGTTGACCGACCTGAAGATTCGTTATTCTTGGGGGCAAAACGGTAACGCCAACATTCCGTCGCTCTATCCTGCCTTTTCGACCTACATCTACAACACCGGCAACGGTGCATACGACATCAGCGGCACCAACTCCAATACGACGGCAGGCATCACCCTTTCGAGCACCGGCAATCCGGAATTGAAGTGGGAAACCACGACGCAGAACAACTTTGGTGTCGATATGCAGTTCATGGATGGGACATTCAATTTGAGCGCCGACTACTACATCAAGAAGACCAAAGATATGCTGACCATCCCGCCGGCGCTGGATGTTGCCGGAGAGAACGCAGCCGTATGGCTCAACACAGGCGACATGAAGAACCGCGGTTGGGAAATCACGTTGGGCTACAACTCCCTGCATTACGGAGACTTCTCTTGGAGCGGTTCGATCAACTTCTCGCAATATAAGAACAAGCTGAAGACCCTCAACTCCCGCCAGAAATTCATCGGCGGCGACCAGCGTCTCATCCCCGGACAACCGATGGGCGTCTACTACGGCTACGTCTGCGACGGGATTTTCCAAGATGACGTTGAAGTGGCGAACCACGCAACGCAAACCGGCGCAGCACCCGGTCGCCTCATCTACCGCGATCTAAATGGCGATGGTGTCATCGACGAATCGGACCGCTGCATCATCGGCGACCCGAACCCCGACTTCTCGATGGGACTGAACCTCACCTTCCGCTACAAAGAGTTAACGTTAGATATGTTCTTCTCAGGCGACTTCGGATTCGATATCCAAAATTTAATGAAGCGACAGTTGCTCTCGATGACCTACGGCAACCTTTCGACCAACCGATCGGTAGACATCCTCAATGCATGGACGCCGACAAACACCGACACCGACATTCCGGCTCTGTCACTGACCGATGACAATAATGAGTCGCGATTCTCTACCTACTACATCGAAGATGGATCTTTCTTAAAGATGAAGTATTTGAAGCTCTCCTACTCGCTTCCCAAGAAATGGAGCAAGAAAATCGGTGCCTCCGGCATCGGCGTGTATGGGCAGATCGAAAACCTCTTCACGCTGACCGATTATTCCGGGCTTGACCCCGAAATCTTGCCCGGCGAATACGGTGCCCGCATTGACAACGGCGCCTACCCGCGTCCGCGCACCTATACCGTAGGCGTCAACCTACAGTTCTAACCACAGAGCAAGAACCCAAACTTAACTCCTTATTCAAAGATGAAAACTTCAAAATCTATCATACAGCATCTCTTTTCGAGCGTTTTCGTGGTAGCTGCGACGATGGGCGCCGCCTCTTGCGACGATATGCTCGACACCACGCCTCAGGGCACCTTCACCTCAGCTCAGATTGGAGACGACGAAGCGATCGACCTCATGACCGCCGCCTACGCTACTATGCTGAATCACTTCTTCGGCAACAACGAATCCTTTGCCGGTCCTATCAACAACTGGGTATTCGACGTGCGTTCGGATGATGCGCTCAAGGGGGGCGATGGCGTTACCATGGAGGCTTATATGCACCAACTCGAAGTGGGCAACGTGCAGAGCGATAATGACGTTGCTAACTTCAAATGGCGCAACAACTATTACTCCATCTCGCGTTGCAATACTGCCATCCGCGGCATCCGTTCGGCGGCGTCTATTTCGGACGAGAACAAAAGCTCGTTCATTGCCGAGATGAAGACGCTTCGCGCCTACTATTACTTCGATATGCTGCGCATCTTCCGCAAGTTTCCCTACTTCGACGAATATGTTGTCGATCCGAGCAGCTGCCGCGCCGATGAATACAGTCGTGAGGAGATTGCCGAGTTCATCAAGACCGATCTGCGCGAAAGCTACGCAGCGCTGCCTGAGAGCCAGACACAAGTAGGGCGCTTCAACCGATACGTCGCCGCGGCGCTCTTGGCGCGGGTAGACCTCTTCACCTCCTCATGGAGCGAGGCGGAAGAATACGCAGACTACGTCATCAAGAGCGGGCAATATCAGCTCTACAATAACTTTTTGGATATGTCTAAGCCGGAGTTCAACAATAGCTACGAATCGGTCATGGCGATTCAATTCTCCTCTGCCAACTCT
>CAZGZL010000089.1:0-8579 GCA_964530595.1 uncultured Prevotellaceae bacterium
CAGGGGGTTAAACGGCTAAATATAGCGAAAAGCCGATCCGCGGGGCGATGAAACCACTTATCTTTGCGGCAGATGTCCGGCAACGCGTGTACATCGCACAAGAACGATCTTCTCTCCTACCCCACATCCCTAACACTATCATTCCACTTTGTGAGGACTAAATCATTGGTCCGCCTTACTGATCTCCATGCAAGACTACGGCACAGTAGGACTTTGCCGTCCGCTACCTGCCGAAATGGGAAACAGTCAGGTGCTATAAACTAAGCGAAGTTGGAATCACTCAACATCTTTCTGAATCGCACCCCTGCGTCGGTCTTTCGGCGCGGGGGTTTTTCGTGATATACAAAACGCCCGACGCGATCGCGCCGGGCGTTTGTGTGCTGCTGTGAAGAGCAGCGGTTGTTATTTTGCGTTCAGGTTTAGATTTATCTAAATAAGATCAGAGTAGCACAAGGATCCTTGTACGTGCAAAGATCCTTGTGTGTATGCACTGCATTACCGTACAAGAACTTTCTTGCCGTCCATCAGATAGAGACCGGGAGCGAGGGTCTTGTTGGTGATGCGGATGCCGCGGAGATCGTAGATCGCACCCTTGGCGCGTGCGTCATTCGCAATGGCGTTGATGCCTGTAGCGACGCCGTTTGCAGAATCAACCACGATGGTGTATGTCTTAGTATCTTGAATAGCTACGCCGTTCACCACGATAACATTGGCAGAAATGTAGAGCGTGTAAGTTCCGTCTTTGACTTCGCCTTGTGCTTCACCATACAAATATGTATCGTTAGGATCGAATGTAAGGATCAGCTGGTTGTCTTCCACTGTTGCGTTAGCAGAATACATAGCATATTCAGCAGACATGATGTAGAATAACTGTCCAGTGGTGTTGAACGAAACCTCATCAGCGCCATCTACTGTGAGGACAATGGCGTCGAGCTTAGCAACAGCAGTCTCAGCGTCCGGAGTAACGGAGATGGTAACTTCGGGCACGAGGATCTCGTAAATGAATGTATCAGCGATTGCCGGGTTCTCTACGCCGTCGAGCAACAACAATCCTGCGGGGATGGTGAGATCGAACTCGCCTTCAGACAAGAGGTCGTTAGCAGCGACGGAGATAATGAGCTGGTTGTTCTGGATCGTCGTATCGAGGACAGCTTCTGCTGTTTCGTTGCGAGCTGTAAGATATTCAAGCTTCAGCAAGTCCGGAGCTGTCTGAGTATCGAAGTTCGGGTTAGCAGCCACATTGAGGACGTTCGGGAAGGTCACAACGATGTGCGAGAGATCGTTGACGATCGAGTCGGAGCTCGGAGCGATGGTGTATTCCAACGTCTTGTCGCTGGCGACGATGGTGTATTCGCCTACGATGTCTTCGGTGCCTGCCACGCCGTCCAACGTATAGGATGCAGCGGGGATGGTCAACTTGTAGGTGCCTACGTAGTAGATCGGAGCGTTGAGGGAGATGGTCAACTTGTTGCCGTCGACGATCGCGTTGGTAAACAGCGTCGTGCTACCTGTAGCTGAGCTTTCCAACGTCGGGCAAGCAGCCTGGCTGAAAGTAGCTTCGACAGCCGTTGCGCCGGGGAATTCTACGGTGAAGTTCTGGAGTCCTTCGTACGAACCGGATGCGGGTGTCAAGACAGCGTAGTCTTGCTGCGGCTCAACGTATTTCAAGGTATCTGTTACCAACGGATTCTTCACGCCGTCGATCAGGTAAGTCCCTTCGGGGATGGTCAACGCATACTGACGACCGCTACCGATCTCTGCTTCGGGGATGAAGAACTTAATGGTGTTGTTCTCCACCTGAATAGCGTCGGGATAGGTATCAGGATCCGGCAAGAGTTCAATCCAACCAGTAGTAGCTCTTGATTTCTTGCTGAAGGCATAAATAGCGGCATAGTCATAGTAACCTGCCTCGGCATTCACCTCGATCTTGCGGACGTTCGGGAAAGTCACGACGATCGGTGAGATCGTGCTGACGATGCCCGACTCGTCCTTGGTAGGAGTGATGTTGTATTCCAACGTCTTGTCGCTTGGAACGACGGTGTATGAGAAGGTCAAATCCTCGCCTGCAACGCCATCCACGGTATAACTTCCGCCGGGGATGATCAAGTCATAGACGCCGACCTTAACGATCTCTTGGTTCATCGTGAGGGTGAGTTTGTTCTCCTCAACGCTGTAGCCCGAGAATGCCCAAGAAGCTACATTCGCACTATCTGCATAGCTGTAAACCTTGGGGTAAGCGGCAGATGAGAAAGTCGTTGCTACGGTGGTAGCGTTCGGGAAGGTAACCGTGAATGACTGCAAACCTTCAACCTCGCCCTGTTCGGGACCGACAAAGGCGTAGTCCTGCTTCGGCACAGCATAGACGAGGGTCTCCTCGATAGCGTCGTTCTCCACATCGTCCAGATAGTAAGCACCTGCGGGGATGTTCAGCGTATAAGTACCTTCTGCGGCGTCATCGCCGATGAAGATGAGGATCGTATTGTTCTGGATCTGAATCTCAGAGGGGGTGATAGCCGTGTCGTTGAGAGTGACCGTAATGCCGGCAGATGCCGAAGTATTCGCCACAACCTCCGAAGCGTTCGGGAAGGTTACGACGATCGGCGAGATGGTGCTGACGGTGCCCTCTTCTGCTTCGGGAGCGATGGTGTATTTCTGCACGCTGTCTGATGCGGCGATGGTGAGGGGATAAACCAAGTCGGCGCCTGACCATTCGTCTACGCTGTACGATGTACCGTCGATGCGCAATTCATACGTTCCGGCTTTCGTGACGTCGCTATACAGCTTCATGCTGAGCTTATTGTCCTCGACGGAGATTGAAGCGTACGTAGATGTTGTAACTTCCGAACCGTCCTTATTGATCTTCACGAGCTTCGGAGCGTTATCACGAGTCATAGTAGTAGTCACAGCCTTCGTGTTGGGGAACTCAACGACGAACGCATTGATCGAAGCGACGGTATTCTCAAGCGGAGAGATAGAATCTCCGGCGCCGCTCTTCACGTCCGGGACAATGTAATAAAGGGTGTCCAAGTAATTAGTAGTAGAAATGGAACCGTTTGAGCCATACAAAACCGTGTTGCTGCTCGTCTCCGTTATTTTATATGCCATGGGGACATACCAATAACCGGAAGGCAACACTGTGGTCGATGCTAAATTTGTAGTACCCGCCTTAAACGTGCCTATTCCAAAGCCATTAGCTACACTTCCGGAGACAGAACCTTTAATTTGGCTGGTCGTATAATTTATATCGGTATAGTAGGTGCGAGTTTGTGCTGCAACCGTATATCCATCCGCTGCAGTCACCTTGAAGCCCGTAAACTTGCCCACGATGCCGGACTCCGGAGTGGTCGTGAAGTAGACAGGCTCTGCGGGTTCTGTGGGCTCTTCAACCTCTGCCTGCACATCAGACACCTCCAAAGTGACGATGAAGAAGAGTTGTTGTCCTGAATTTCTGAATTCCAAACTGTCCGTAATGCCTTTGTCGAAAGTATACGTACGAACATCATAATCAGTAGATGAATTCAAGCATGTCAAAGTGTCCGCCGTTGACGCAGTATAATCAACGCCTGCCACTGAAGCCCAGTAAGAAGTAGATTTATTAGCAAATGTAGCACTATTGATGTAACTGGTCAAAGTGAGCTTATCGACCTGCTTTCCGGAGGGGATATAGACAGTATTCTTCGCACCGTTAGAAAGTTTGATGAACTGATACGCTACACCATCAATGGTGATCGTAACTTTTCCGCTGCCCTGATATGTCTTGCCTAAATTACCGCTGAGGAACAACGAGTAACCCGCTGCGGCACCCTTTCCGGACAACAGATTGACACCACTGGAGGCGGTGCAATTCTCCGTCTTCGATGCCTCGGTCGTCTGATAATCCAGAATGACAGTCTCTGCTAATGCGTTCCCGACACTCAAGCCGAGAAGCGAAAGAAAAAGTAGTACTTGTTTCTTCATAGACTTAATGTTTAAAAGTTAATATTAAAAGTTATAGGTTTTCATCATCATAGTAGGCGGAATTCAACAGAGAGCGGCACGGAAATGGCTGTATTTGTCAGAAGGCAAAGGTCAATCGCTGTCGTGTTTCGGCTCAATAGAATTTTCCGTGGTACGAGTTTCGGGGGCAAAGTTAAATAACTTTGCACTGCTGTGTATATTTTTTACACAAAAAATACCGTTTTTATACCTAAAGTGTGGTAATTCGTTGACTGTTAGGTACCCAAATATCATTTTCAACTTACAAAATCGTTTTTTGCAGCCACCCTCCGTGCGGCGGTGTTGTCTCGTCGTCGGGCGATGTTATAAACCTGTGGATAAGTGTTCATAACCCCTGTGTAAAACATTTCATATCTTTCGGCGACAAAAACTTGCTTTTCGCTGCAAACGCCGGCTTATCAGAATATTTTTTACCTCCAAAAAATCCATGCACAAAATATAAAAATCTTTTTCACTGCTAAAACGGGAGTTATGCAGGGGGGTAGACTGAAATTAAATTATTAACTTTGCAGCCATTTAACACTTGGTGGATATGTTGATAACCTACACCCCTCCCCTATGGCTCCTCAAAGATTCAGCCCCTTATCGCCCCACGGCACTTGAGCCGCGTCGTGCATAACCGGAGGGATAACCCACGGAGCCCTGAGGATAACTCAGGATAAGCCATTTCCACCCCAAAAGTTATACACATTATCAACACCCTATTATCATCACTATATAAGGGGTTTGATTAAAAAAAATTTTTCTATAAAGCCTATTCTTATGAATAATAAGGTTTGTTCAAAACTCGAAGTTCCCGCCGATCGGGAGCAGTTGGTGCGCGAGATCAGCCGCCTGCGTGAGGAGAAACACGCCGTCATCTTGGCGCACTACTATACGGATGGGGCGCTGCAAGACATCGCCGACTTTGTGGGCGACAGCTTGGCGTTGGCACAACAGGCGGCTAAGTCTACCGCCGAGATGATCGTGATGTGCGGCGTCCACTTCATGGGCGAGACGTGCAAGATACTCTGTCCCGACAAGAAAGTGCTCGTCCCCGACATGGCGGCAGGCTGCTCGTTGGCAGACAGCTGTCCGGCGGAGGCGTTCGGCGCCTTCGTGCAGCAGCACCCCGACCACACGGTGATCGCCTACGTCAACACCTCCGCCGCCGTCAAGGCCTACACCGACATCGTGGTCACCTCCACCAACGCGCGCCAGATCGTCGAGAGCCTGCCCGCCGACGCTAAGATCATCTTTGCCCCCGATCGCAACCTCGGCAACTACATCAGCTCCGTCACGGGACGCGAGATGCTGCTGTGGGACGGAGCGTGCCACGTGCACGAACAGTTCTCGACCGACAGCATCATGGAGCTGAAGCGCTCCTACCCCACGGCGCGCGTCTTGGCGCACCCCGAATGTAAGCGCCCCGTGCTGCTGTTGGCGGATCAGGTAGGCTCTACCGCCGCGTTGCTCAAGTATGCGGTGCAGTGTACGGACTGCGACACCTTCATCGTCGCTACCGAGTCGGGCATCCTGCACGAGATGCAGAAGCAGGCGCCCCGGAAGCACTTCATCCCCGTACCGCCGGAGCTCTCCGAGGGGACACGCACCTGCTCGTGCAACGAGTGCGCCTATATGCGCCTCAACACGTTAGAGAAGCTGTACCTCTGTCTGCGCGACGAACAGCCGGAGATCGAGGTCGACGCCGCCATCATCGACCGAGCACGCCTCCCCATCACCCGTATGTTGGAGATCTCCGCCCGCTTGGGACTCTGAGCCGCAGCATACACCTTATTTATAAATATAGAACAACGTACACACCTAAAGAGAACGCTTATGTCTACACCCCTCTCCCGCTTGGAGGTCATGGCGCCGGTGGGCAGCTACGAGTCGTTGGCTGCCGCTATACAGGCGGGCGCGGATTCGGTCTACTTCGGCATCGAAGGACTGAATATGCGCTCCGGATCTGCCAACAACTTCACGATCGACGACCTGCGTCGCATCGCGGCGCTGTGTCACGAACATGGCTTGAAGAGTTACCTCACGGTCAACACCATCATCTACGACGAGGACCTCGAGACGATGCGCCGCATCATCGACGCGGCAGCCGAAGCGCAAGTCTCCGCCATCATCGCCTCGGACGTCGCCGCTATGAGCTACGCGGTGCAACGCGGCGTGGAGGTACACCTCTCGACGCAGCTGAACATCTCGAATGTCGAGGCGCTGCGCTTCTACGCCCGCTTTGCGGACGTGGCGGTATTGGCACGCGAGCTGAACATGGATCAGGTGCGCCACATCCACGAGACCATCGTGCGCGAACAGATCTGCGGCCCCAAGGGTGAGCTGATACGCATCGAGATGTTCGCCCACGGCGCCCTCTGCATGGCGGTGTCGGGCAAGTGCTACCTCAGCCTGCACGAATACAACCGCTCCGCCAACCGCGGCGCCTGCGGTCAGGTATGCCGCCACGCCTATACGGTGCGCGACAAGGATCACGATACGGAGTTGGAGGTGGACAACAAATACATCATGTCGCCCAAAGATCTGAAGACGATACACTTCATCAACAAGATGATCGACGCCGGCGTCGAGGTCTTCAAGTTGGAGGGACGCGCCCGCGGCCCGGAATATGTCAAGACGGTGGTGTCGTGCTACAAGGAGGCGATCCGCGCCGCCGTAGCAGGCACGACGACCGACGAGATGGTGGCAGACTGGGATGCACGCCTCTCGACGGTCTTCAATCGCGGATTCTGGGACGGTTATTATTTAGGTCAGCGTTTAGGGGAATGGAGCCGCCATTACGGTTCGTTGGCGACGGAGCACAAGGAATATTGTGCCAAGACGATGGGCTATTATTCCAAGCTCGGCGTGGGCGACTTCCTCTGCGAGGCGCAAGAGCTGCATGTGGGGGAGAAGATTCTGATCATCGGCCCCACGACAGGCGTCCTCGAAATGACGGTACAGGAGGTGATCATGGACGAGCACGCCGTCCAGACCGTCCACAAGGGGGAACGATTCACCATCGTGGTGCCAGCCAAGGTGCGTCCGTCCGATCGGTTGTATCGGGTGGTGCGCAATGAGTGATCGCACCCCTCGGATGTACTAACCCCCCTCGGATATACTCAAACAAACAATACCCCCCACGGCGTCATTATTTGAACGCCGTGGGGGGTATTGTGTTTAAGAAGATGTGGGGGAGAAGCGTTATTGCATCGAACCGCCCACGATGTCCAACAGCTCGGAGGTGATGGCTTGCTGACGCCCCTTGTTGTACTGGATGCGGAGCTCGCCCAAGAGATCGTTGGCGTTGTCCGTCGCCGTCTGCATCGCCACGGTACGTGCGGCGTGTTCGGCGGCTTGGGCATCCAGGAGACAGGTGTAGATCTTCATGCGCAGGGCGTCGGGGATGAGCTGCTGCATCACCGCCTCGGCGGTAGGCTCGACGATGTAGTGCAGTTCGGCGCGCGTAGAGGGCTTCAGCGTGCCCTCTGCTGCATTTTCGTCTCCCTCTTGAGGTACAGGAAGGAAAACTTCCGTTGTGGGCACCTGAGAGGCTGTAGACTTGAAGTGCATATAGACGATTTCCACCCGGTCAATGCGTCCGCCGAGGAAGTCGGCTTGCAGGCGCGAGGCGAGGGTAGCCGCCGTCTGGTAGGAGGGATGGTCGCCACATTCCACATAGTCGCGGATGATGTGGCAACGTTCCGCTGCCTGCTTGCTCATGGCTTGCTCCAACTTGCGCCCCACGACGTAGAGCTCGATGTCCGCAGGTGACAACGAGGCATAGCGCTCCAATACGCCCAATGTCCTACGGATCACATGGGCGTTGTAGCCGCCGCACAGCGAGGCGTTCGAGGCGATGGCGATCACCGCCACGCGCCGCACTTGGGGACGCTCCGCGCAGAGGGGAGAGGCGCCGCCCGAAGCCCCCATAGCCAACAGACTGACCATGATGTGGTGCAGCTGCCGATCGTAGGGCAACATGCTCTCGATGGCTTGTTGTGCCTTGTGGAGCTTGGCGGATGCCACCATCTTCATGGCGGAAGTGATCTTGAGCGTCCCTTCGACCGAACCGATTCGACCTTTGATTTCTTTCAGTGATGCCATAGTGTAGCGGTGTAGTGGTTATGCGAGTTGCGTGCAGATGGCTTGCGCCGTCTGTGTCAAGATGCTCGTGATCGTGTCGTCGATGCGTCCTTCAGCCAACGGCGTGAGGACGTCCGCCTGATGTTCCGCGCGCAACAGCGTGAGGAACTTGTCCTGAAATTCGGCTACCTGATCTACGCGAATCGGCGCCATCAGCCCCTTGGTGCCACAATAGAGGATGGCGATCTGTTCGCCTACCGGCATCGGGCAATATTGCGCCTGAATCAGCAGCTTGTTGTTCTTGCGTCCACGGTCGATCGCCATAGCGGTCACGGCGTCCATGTCGCTCGAGAACTTGGAGAACGCCTCCAATTCGCGATACTGAGCCTGATCGATCTTCAACGTTCCGGCTACCTTCTTCATAGACTTGACTTGTGCCGATCCACCCACACGGCTCACCGAGACGCCGACATTGATGGCGGGACGGAAACCTTGGTTGAAGAGGTCGGTCTCGA
>CAZGZL010000090.1:0-8524 GCA_964530595.1 uncultured Prevotellaceae bacterium
TGGATTTCCGACCGCCGCTTTATGTCGTAATGTGTAGAGACAAATTATTTGGAGGGCTGAGCTGCGTAACGATCGTTGAGCAACGTCAACACCTCGTTGGTGATGTCGTAATTCGGGAAGTCGATGAGGATGTTGTCATACATTGTGTTGCTGAAGATCATCTCATACTTCTTCTGCGCGTTGTATTCCTTCAAGAAGTTGCGGATGGTGTCACCGAGGCGGGCGTTCATCTGCGCTTGCTGTTGCGCTAAGTCTTGTTGCATCAATGCGCTCTGCTGATCGAGGGCGTCCTTCTTCTTCTGTAGACGGTTAGCCTCCTGCTGTGCGCGATCTTCCGAGAGGAATGCGTTGGTCTGGAGCTTGCGCTGGAATTCGTTGTACTCCTTCTCCAACGACTGCGCCTGAGAGTTGAGCGTCATGCGCGCATCTTCCGTCTTGCGGATGAGTTCTTCATTCAGATCTTTGGCAAAGTTGTAGTTCATCAACAATGAATCTACATTGATGTAAGCGATCGGAAGACGGCTGGAGTCACTCACTGCCGCGCGACAAGGTTCCACGCTCGAAGTCTTCGCATCGGAACTGCAAGAGATCATGCCTGCCAGTCCAGCGCCGGCAATCAAACAAGCCGATACTAAAGCAAAATGTTTTTTCATATCTTCTAAATCTTCATAATGATGTTCTGAATCTCGAATTACAAATATAAGCCCTTGCGATTACGCTCTTCGAAGTCTTGCGTCTGCACGCACGAGATGCCGCGCTTGCGCAGCTCCGGGCTCTGGCTGACGTGCGTCTTGGGGAAACTCCCTTTTTTGACAAACAAGACTTTGAATGCTAAAAAAACAAAAGAGAGCAATAGAATTATTGCCGAAAGTATCAAGGTTTGCCACATAACGCTTATTTTTGTGTGTGCAAAAATAGCATTTATTTTTGGCTGCACAGCACAGTCCGTTCATATTTAAGCAAAAAACGTACTAAAATATTCGATTTAACCTTTTTAAACGACAAGAAAAGAATGGAAGTTAAACATCTTGCTCCCGAAATCGTGTGGAGTATCTTCGATGAGATCACCCGCGTGCCGCGTCCTTCGAAGAAGGAGGGAAAAATCCGCGCATGGCTGGTCAACTTCGCAGAACAGCATCATTTGGAGTGCCACGTCGACGAGACCGGAAACGTTTTGATGCGCAAGCCTGCCACACCGGGTTACGAAGATCATCAAACGATTGTACTTCAGGGGCATATCGACATGGTGTGTGAGAAGAATGGTGACGTAGAACACGACTTCGAAAACGATCCGATTGAGACTTACATCGACGGCGATTGGCTCAAGGCTCGCGGCACGACGTTAGGCGCAGACAACGGTATCGGCGTGGCGCTCTCGCTCGCCGCTTTGACCGACGATAGCTATCAGCACGGCCCATTGGAGGCACTCTTCACTTACGATGAGGAGACAGGTATGAGTGGCGCTAATGCGCTGAAAGAGGGATTCATGACCGGCAAGACGCTGATCAACCTCGATTCAGAAGAGGAGAATCAGATCTTCATCGGTTGCGCCGGTGGTATGGATACTTTGGCTACCTTCCGCTATGCACAGGTGCCCGCTCCTAAAGAATATTACTATGCCGAAATCTCGGTGTCAAGCTTGTTGGGCGGACACTCCGGCGGTGACATCCATTTGGGACACGCCAACGCGAACAAAATCCTGACCCGTTTCTTGCTGAGTCAGCCTAATTTGGTATTGGCACACATTCAGGGCGGTAACTTGCGCAACGCTATCGCACGCGAAGCAAGCGCTGTGTTCGGAATCCCATTCAACCGCAAGGATAATATGATGGTGGACTTCAATCGCTTTGTGGCTGACATCGAAGGTGAAGTCGGCGACATCGAACACGAGATGAAGTTGGATATTCGCACGGCAGAGGCTCCGGAGAGTATTATTGAGCCGGGCGTGAGCGATCGCCTCCTGATGGCGTTGCAGGCATGCCCCCACGGTGTTGTGGGCATGAGCCGCTCCATGCCGGGACTGGTGGAGACTTCGACCAACTTGGCATCCGTCAAGATGAATGAGCCGGGTGTCATCGCTGTCGAGACCAGTCAGCGTAGCTCCGTTGAATCGGAGAAGAACGACATCGCCCATACGGTTGAGACCGTCTTCAAGTTGGCGGGCGCCGATGTTTGTCACCGCAGCAGCTATCCGGGTTGGAAGCCCAACACCGAATCGCCCATTATGAAGGTGTGTCACGAAGCTTACGTAGACCTCTTCAAGAGCGAGCCGGAGATCATGGCGATCCACGCCGGGTTGGAATGTGGACTCTTCCTCACGAAATATCCCGAAATGGATATGGTGAGCATCGGCCCAACGATGCAGAACGTGCATTCTCCCAAAGAGCAGTTGCTCATCCCCTCGGTAGCACGCTTCTGGAATTTCCTGCGTGAGATCTTGAGTCGTTGCTAATCTGGCTCACATCAAACATTGAAAAAAATGGGACAAATATTTGCGGTACTATCTGAATCTGCTTATATTTGTCCCATTCATATAATATACTAATAACCTTCGACATGAAATTTGTAGTGCTTAGCTCGGACATTCTGAGCCATCTGCAAGCCATCAGCCGCGTGCTCAATTCCAAGAACACGATGCCGATTTTGGATAACTTCCTCTTCCGCGTTGAGGAGAACCAACTGACGATGACCGCATCGGATGGTGACACCACGATGGTGACATCGGTGCCGATCAGCAATACGGAGGGACAGGGAACATTCGTTGTGCCCGCCAAGACCCTGCTCGACCCACTCAAAGAACTCCCTCAGCAACCTTTGACGTTCCAGATCAATGATGAGAACTTGGAGATCTTCATTTACTTCCAAAACGGAAAGTACAACTTCATTGCCAACAATGCCAATGAATATCCTTCGAAAAAACCCCTCGCTGATGGCGCAAAACATCTGACGTTGCCCGCCAACGCTCTGCTCAACGGCATCACACGCACCCTATTCGCAACGGCGGACGATGAGCTTCGTCCCGTGATGAACGGTATCTATTTCGATATCAAAGAGGACAGCGTGGTCTTTGTGGCGAGCGACTCCAAGAAGTTGGTACGGCTGAGCAACACTGCCGTGCAGCCCGGATTCTCAGCCTCGTTTATCCTGCCTAAGAAGCCTGCCAATCTCTTGAAGGGTACTATCGGTAAGGATATGGAGAGCGCCGAGATCTCTTTCGACGAGAAGAGCGCTTGCATCGTGGTGGGTGACTACGAAATCTCTTGCCGCCTGATCGAAGGTCGTTATCCCAAATACGAATCGGTCATCCCGAAGAATAACACCAACAAGTTGATTATTGATCGTCAGATGTTCAGCAACATCTTGCGCCGTGTCTCCGTATTTTCTAACCCCGCTACCGGATTGGTGAAGTTGGCGTTGAATGCTGACAGTATGGTAGTCACAGCTCAAGATATCGACTACTCAACGTCGGCAGAAGAATCAATCTCCTGCAGTTACAACGGCGCTCCAATGCAGATCGGCTTCCGCTCCACTTTCTTGATCGAGATCTTGAATTATATCAATTCGACCGAAGTGGAGATCCAGTTGGCTGACCCAGCACGCGCGGGTCTGATCGTTCCCGTAGAAAATGCAGAGGGCGAAGACCTCTTGATGCTCTTGATGCCGATGATGTTGGCTGACTTTTGATAGACCTCGCTACACTCCGAAATATGAATTTGAATTTAAAGAAACCGATCGTCTTCTTCGATTTGGAGACGACCGGTACCAATATTGTGAACGATCGCATTGTGCAGATCAGTTATCTGAAGATCGGCATCAACGGCGAGGAAACCGCACGCGATTACTACGTCAATCCGGAGATGCACATCCCGGAGGCTTCTACCGCCGTGCATCACATCACGGACGAGATGGTGGCAGATAAACCCACCTTCAAAGAGTTGGCACAGACCATAGCCAACGACTTCGTGGGCTGCGATTTCGGCGGTTTCAATTCCAACCGCTTCGACGTGCCGCTGTTGGTGGAAGAAATGTTGCGCGCCGGCGTCGAATTCGATATTTCGAAGTGCCGCTTCATCGATGTTCAAAACATCTTTCACAAGAAGGAGCAACGCACCCTCTCGGCAGCCTACCTCTTCTATTGCCATCAGAGCTTGGAGGGAGCACACAGTGCCGACGCCGATACGCGCGCTACCTACGAGGTCTTAAAGGCGCAATTAGATCGTTATCCCGATTTGCAGAACGATGTGGAGTTCTTGCACAACTACAGTATGATGAACCACAATGTGGATCCCTGCGGATACATTATATATAATGATAAGAATATCGAGGTGTTCAACTTCGGTAAACACAAAGGGAAGCCGGTGGTTCAGGTCTTGAGTAGCGATCCGGGCTATTATAATTGGATCTGTCAGGGACAATTCCCTCTCAGTACCAAAAAAGTCTTGACGCAGATCAAGTTTGCAATGATCAACCGCGGGCATTGAGTCTACTGCGACCTCCCTCTGCGGTTGCGCCGTTCAGAAGTTCATGAAATGAAGAAATGCCGGAACTTTTTGTCTAAGTTTATCGCTGGGCTATGTATGATGTGCATAGCTCCGGCGCTTTGTGCTCAGGAGCTGAACTGCACCGTGTCGATCAATACATCGCAGATCGAAAGCGCTTATCAAGAGCGCTTTAAAACTTTGCAAACCGACTTGGAAGAGTTCATCAACCATCAACAGTGGAGCTCTAAGCAATTCACTACGATAGAGAAGATCAACTGTGCCATGGCATTTACCATCAACTCGATTCCGAGTACCGATAACTATACCGCAACACTGACGGTGCAGAGTCGTCGCCCCGTGTACAACTCGAACTACAACAGCCCGACGCTGAACTTTAAGGATGCTGAAGTAGAGTTCTCTTACACAGAGGGACAGACGCTGACCTACACGGAATACGATCTGAGTAACGAGTTGGTGGCGTTGACCGCCTATTACGTCAATCTGATCTTGGGCTTGGACTTCGATAGCTTTTCACCGATGGGAGGGGAGTCCTTTTTCCGTACGGCGGAAAACATCGTAACTCAGATGCAAAGCTCCGACAGCAAGGGGTGGAAAGCCTTCGACAGCAAGAAGAATCGTCACGCGCTGATCACCGACCTCCTCGCCGAGCGCAACGCCGACTTCCGAAAGGCGTGGTACACGTATCACCGTCAAGGCATGGACGCTATGTATCAGAGCATCGACCGCGGGCGCACTCAGATCGCCGCTGCTTGCGCGCTGATGCAGAACGTCAAGAGCGCCACTCCGCAGAGCGTGTTGATGACTCTCTTCATTGACGCCAAGTTGGACGAGCTGATCAACATCTATTCCAAGGCACCGCAGAGCGAGAAAACGCAGGTCTACGAGATGCTGCAAGAAATCTATCCCTCGTACACCAATAAACTTTCCGAGATTAAGAAGACGGCGAAGTGAGTAGCTTCGCCGCTACTGTTTTTATACCTACATACTATGCTTCAGTCTCTGTTTATCGACAATTATGCCCTCATTGAGCATTTGGAAATACACTTCAATGCCGGTCTCTCCGTTATTACGGGCGAAACCGGTGCCGGCAAGTCTATCATCATGGGTGCCCTCTCCCTGATCTTGGGTGGACGTGCCGATGCCAAGGCTGTGCGCACAGGAGCAACGAAGTGTGTCATCGAAGCATCGTTCGACATCACCAACTTCGAACTACAAAACTTTTTCCGCGTCAACGATTTGGAGTACGATGCCGCAGCAACCATTATCCGTCGCGAGGTCTACGCTTCGGGTAAGTCGCGCGCTTTCATCAATGATGTCCCAGTACAGCTAACGATGCTGAAGGTTTTGGGTGAATCACTGATCGACATCCATTCCCAACACCAAAACTTGATGTTGGGCAAGGATACTTTTCAGCAGGAAGTAATTGATACGTTAGCGAACGATGCCTACGAGTTGGGACAGTACAAGACCCTCTACAAAGAGCTCACGATGGAGCAACGCCGCCTGAAACAGCTGCGTGACGAGGCAACACGTAATGCGAACGAAGCAGACTATATGCGTTACCAATACTTGCAACTCCAAGACGCAGAGTTGCGTGAAGGCGAACAAGAAGAGTTGGAGCAGGAGCAAGAATTGCTCAGCCATGCGGAAGAGATTAAGAATAGCCTAAACACTGTGGCAGAGGTGCTGAATGGCGCACAGCGTAGCGTTGTGAGCGATCTGAAACAGGCACTACACACGGCAGAGGGGGTCAGCGGTCTCTATCCGGAATTGGAAGAGTTGGTGCAACGCATGGAGAGTGATTATATAGATCTAAAAGATATTGCCGACGAGGTAGAGGGGCACGCTGATCGCGTGAACTTCGATCCACAGCGTAGCGAGGTGGTGGGTGAGCGATTAGACTTGCTCTACTCGCTCCAGAAGAAGCACTCCAAGCGTTCGTGCGAAGAACTTATCGCCTATCGGGACGAATTAGGCGAGCGCTTGCGTCACATTGAGAACAGCGACGATGAGATTGCCGCCATCGAGCAGACTATTCGTACGCTGACGGCGAATGTGAAGAAGAGCGCCGCGGCGTTGACTCAAGCCCGCCGCAAGGCGGCGGTGGATTTCCAAGCCGCCCTAATTCAAAAGGTGAGCACGTTGGGAATGCCGAATGTTCGTTTCGAGGTACGTATCGAACCAACGGAAGATTTTACCGCTACCGGTGCCGATCGGATCGGTTTCTTATTCTCAGCCAACAAGAATCAGCCGCTCAAGGCGGTTGGAGAGATCGCTTCGGGTGGAGAGATCAGTCGACTGATGTTGTCGGTCAAGGCGTTGATCTCGTCTGCCAAGACGCTGCCGACCATCATCTTTGACGAGATCGACACCGGTGTGAGCGGTGACATTGCCGACCGTATGGGGGAGATCATGAAGCAAATGTCTGCCGATCTACAAGTGGTGACAATTACTCATCTTCCGCAAGTGGCGGGCAAGGGCGATACCCATTACAAAGTATTCAAAGAAGATTCCGAAACGGAGACGCACACGAAGATCCTCTGTTTGAGCGAAGAGGAGCGGGTCTCGGAATTGGCACGTATGTTGAGCGGTTCTTCGTTAACGCCGCAAGCTATAGAGAACGCACGTGTGCTATTGCGTTCATCGCATGAATCGTAATTTAATAAAGAGATGAAACTATTCAAACACATTGTCCTTTGGAAGCTTTGCGAAGAGGCTGAAGGAAAGAGCAAAGCCGAGAATGCGGCTTGGATGAAGGAACATTTAGAGGCTTTGGTCGGCGTTGTGCCGCAGTTGCTCAGTGCAGAGGTGGGCATTAATGTTGAACCATCGGAGGCAGCCTACGATGCAGTGCTGACCGCAACTTTTCGCAGTCCAGAGGATTGTGCAGCCTACAAGGTGCACCCTGCGCACGTAGCGGTCAGCAGTTATTGTCAGAAGGTGCGCGTGGCGCGCGTCGTCTGCGATTATTGGGCGGAAGAGTGAGCCTTGATTGATCTACTCGAACCACTTAGAGTGAAGCCGTGGCGTGAATCAACGCTGCGGCTTCGTCCATAATGGCGTAGAGTTCTGTTACCGTCTCGGCGCGGAGCATTCGGATGCGCGTCTCGCGGAAGTTGGGTATGCCTTTGAATAATGGGGTGGCGGCGAGGTGGCGGCGGATGTGCAAGATGCCTCGGTATTCGTCAATGCGGGCAACGCTCTCTGCTACTTGTCGGCGTAGCATTGCGAGACATTCTTCGACGCTGAGTGGCGGCAGTGGTTGCCCTGTGTCCAAAAGATGGCGAATTTCGTGGAAGATCCACGGGCGTCCGAAGGTAGCGCGTCCGACCATGATGGCGTCTACTCCGTAACGCTCAAAGCGTTCCCGGGCGACCTCGGCTGAAGTGACATCGCCATTGCCGATGATGGGAATGTGGATGCGTGGATTATTCTTCACCTCGCCGATCAGCGACCAGTCTGCTTCGCCTGTGTACATTTGGCTACGGGTGCGACCGTGGATCGCCAGCGCTGCAATGCCGCAATCTTGTAACTGCTCTGCCAAAGTAGTGATAATTTTGTGTTCACAGTCCCAGCCCAAGCGGGTCTTCACGGTCACTGGCAGGTGTACGGCGTCTACCACCGCCCGTGTGATGTCGAGCATCAAAGGAACGTTTTGTAGAAGTCCGGCACCGGCACCTTTGCCCGCGACGCGCTTGACGGGGCAGCCGAAGTTGATGTCGATGATATCCGGGTGAGCCTCTTCGACAATGCGTGCCGCCTCGACCATCGACGCCACGTCACGACCATAAATTTGGATTGCCACAGGGCGTTCCTCGTCCAAGACGTGCAATTTTTGCATCGTTCGATCTATGTTGCGTATCAAAGCATCGGCGGAGACAAATTCTGAATAGACCATGTCGGCTCCCTGTTCCTTGCACAAAAGACGGAAGCCGACATCGGTAACATCTTCCATCGGCGCCAAAAAAACGGCGCGATCGGGAAACGTAAGATTTGCTATTTTCATACGGCAAAGATATAGA
>CAZGZL010000091.1:0-8491 GCA_964530595.1 uncultured Prevotellaceae bacterium
GGAGCTCTTTGCCGGTAGCAAAAGCCTCTTCTGCAATTTTCATCAAATCCATTGCAATGAATAGTTTTATAGGGTTATTAAAATAAACCGAAGGCAATATAAACAAGTAGCGTTCCTTGCCAGAGATTGCGCTCGGATGCAAAAAGCGGGTGCAAATATCGACATTTCTGCCGAAAAGGGCAATCTTTCGGCACGGTTTTTTCATTTTTCGCGCTGAAATGCTGCGAATTAAGCCTCCTGATGAGGCAACGAACTGTCGGATGCGGCGTTTTTAGCTCCTTCGGCGTCTTCCGTTCGGTTGTGGCGTCGATGGGCTGAATGTTCCGAGTGGTGACGACGATGGTGTCGTGCTTCGGACTTGGGCGCATTGGGATCACTGCTGCGGTGATGAGACCGTTCTTTGTTGTCGGAGGAGGGTGTATGCTCTGCGGTTTCTGCTGTTTTGCGCGGCTCTTTATCGTCCGAGGGGACGGGGAGGCGTTCGATCTGTTTGCCCAAGAAGCGTTCCAACGTTGCGAATCGACGCATCTCGATTTTATTGTTGATGGAGACAAAGGTCACGGCTGCACCCTCTGCATCTGCGCGGGCGGTGCGTCCAATGCGATGCACATAATCTTCCGGGTCGTGCGGCAGGTCATAATTCACTACCAAACGGATGCCGGAGATGTCGATGCCTCGGCTCACAATGTCGGTGGCTACCAACACGTTGATTCTGCCGGCCTTGAAATTGTTCATCACCTCCTCTCGTTGTGCCTGCTCTAAGTCGCTCAGCATCTCGCCGACCAAGAACCCCTTACGGCGCAATTCGCGCGCCACACCGTGTACGTTGATCTTCTTGGATACAAAGATCACGATGCGCTTGTCCGGATCTGCCAACTTCTCTGCCGGCACGAAGCGATCAGGATTCCCGCCGAAGAAGTTGCGAAGCACGCGGATCAGCATGTCCGTCTTCTGCAACTCGTAGCAAATACAAGCCTGTTGGTGAATCTTTTCCGCCGGCTTAGAAACGGCGATCTTAACCACCACCGGATGATACATGATGGCTTCTGCCAATCGTTGCGTCTTGGGGGGCATCGTTGCGGAGAATAAGACTTTCTGACAGTTCTCCGGCAGGCATTTTGCAATCGTCATGATGTCGTCATAGAAACCCATGTCCAACATGCGGTCAGCCTCGTCTAAGATAAAGTGCGACACCTTGGAGAGATCCACATAACCCAAATTCAGATGCGAAAGCAAGCGCCCCGGAGTGGCAATCACCACATCGGCGCCCTGCGTCAAGCCACGTTTCTGAATCTCGAAATCTTTGCCCTCGCCGCCGCCGTATACCGCTACGCTCGATGCCTCCACGAAGTAGGAGAAGCCTTGCATCTGCTGATCAATCTGCTGCGCCAATTCGCGCGTCGGCGCCATGATGATGCAGTTGATCGCATCTTCAGGATAACGATAGCGGTTGAGGTTGCTGAGGATGGGCAGTAGATAGGCTGCGGTCTTGCCCGTACCGGTTTGAGCTACGGCGATCACGTCGTTGCCCTCTAACACCGGTGGAATAGCCTTCTCCTGTACCGGTGTACATTCGCCGAAGTGCATATATTCCAAGGCTTCGAGTACCTGTTCGTCCAAATCCAAGTCCGTAAATTTCATATTCAGTCAGTTATATTTTGTCGGACGCCTCGTCGGAGCGTGCGTCCCTAAAGCCAATAATACGTTTTTTGATTTCTTCGATCGGGCGTTGCGACTCGTCCGTCTCGAAGTAGAGTCGATCCGTTGGGATCAGTCGTGCCACTTCCTCCGAGCTGTGTTCACCCAACGAGAAGCAGAAGCCCTGTGCCAAAAGTTGTTGCGCCAACACCTTTCCTTTGCGAAAACCGTGCAAGACGATTGGAGCCCCGGCGCGTAGCGCCATTCGTGCACCCTCTGCGCCCCACACTTCTCGCACCAGACGGAGCACTTCGTCCCAGCGTCGCACGCAATGGACTACGGTAGGCTTCAAGACATCGCGCGCCACCTTCAGCGAGGTGGCAAAGGCCTCTTGTTGCCATGCGCCCGGCGTCCGGCACAGAGCGTCTAAACCACACTCGCCCACTGCAACCCAACGCGGATCAGCCACGTGAGCGGCACACGCCGCAGTGAATAGCTCGATTTGTGTCGGTGTGACGTACCAAGGATGCAGTGACAGCGAATAGAGCTGTTCGGCAGGCAATTCCTCGATCAGCTCCGGCGCCGCCGAAAGCACAGCGCCTTGGCGTCCCGGCGTATGGGTGTGGATGTCTACAATCGTGGGCATTGAGTTATATTAAGGCACCGGATCGTACCCGCTGCCGCCCCAAGGGTGACAGCGCAGGATTCTCTTCAGCGCAAGCCATGCACCGCGCGCCGCACCGTATTTCAGTATAGCCTCTACCGCATATTGCGAACACGTCGGCGTGAAACGGCACACCGGTGGATACATGGGCGAGATAGCTCTCTGATAGAATCGGATCAATGCAAGTAGCAAACGGGCGATCATAGCGGTCTGTATGAGAGGGCAGAAGATGATTCGTGGCGCTCACTTGTGAGGCTCGATTAGTCGGCGAATGATCTGCTGCATCTTATCTTGCGTCTCCTCGAAGGAGAGAAATTTATTATCTAAATAGAGAAATGCCACGTGCATCTTCCGACCCTGTTGAGCCAAAGCCTCATGCAGCGGCACCTTGTTCAAACGATAAGCTTCGCGCGTCAACCGCTTCACATGGTTGCGATCTACGGCGTGCTTGAACTTCTTTTTGGGTGCAATCGTCATGATCGAGACGCGCGCCGGAACCTTTTCGGTTTCGGGTAGCACACGGTAGATGACGCGATAGGGGTAGACGATGAAACCTCGACCCGATGCGAAAAGCTCGTTTACCGAGTCGCGTAGATAGAGGCGTTCAGTCTTGGGAAGTGAAAAAGTTTTCATGCACCGAGGATATTCTATATAAAACGTTGCGAGGGTGTCGCGCGAACCAATCGTGCGATTGGAAGGCAACACCCTCGGAGCGGGGAGCGATTATTCGCCTTTCTCTTTCTGCAAGAAGTCTTGCAGGGCGGCGGTCATCGAGGGGAAAGCCTCCGACGGAGCCTTGCAGTCCAAGCGGAGGTGTGCGTTCTCTACAGCTTGTGCCGTAGCGGGACCGAAACAACCGATCTTCTTCTCGCCCTGTATATAACCGGGATAATTGGCGAACAACGACGTAATGCCGGCGGGGGTGAAGAACACAAGCATATCGTAGCTGTCGATCTCTTCGGGGGTGAACGGAGCACTCACAGTGCGATACATTACAGCTGTAGTCAGCGTTACCTTAGCTTTGGCGAAAACCGTCAAATCTTCTTTGTGTACATCTGCCACAGGCATCAAGAAACGTTCCGTGTTGTGTTTCTTCATCACTAACGCCAAGTCGTCCAATTTGCCTACCTTCGAAAAATGAACTTTTCGTTTGCGATAAGTAATATATTTCTGCAAATAGAGCGCGATTGCTTCCGAGAGACAGAAATATTGCCATTCCTCTGAGATGGGGGCGCGCAACGCTGTACACAATGTGAAGAAATGATCGACGGCGGTGCGTGATGAGAACACGAAAGCTGAATAATCCGGAATGAATATCTTTTGCTGACGGAACTCCGTGGTTGTTAGGGACTCCACCTTAATAAAGGGACGGAAGTCGAACGTAACCCCGAACTTGCGCTCCAAATCGAAATACGGAGACTTTTCGGACGAAGGGCGTGGTTGTGATACTAAGATTTTTCTAATTTCCAAAGCTCTAACTTTAATGAGTATGAAACATTATCATCATGAACGAAGAAGACACCCCTCCACCCGTAGAGGCAAATCTAACGATTGTGCCTCGGTTCAGGACATCAACTTTTGATACATTAAATAGAGAGGTGCTATTTCGAGGGTGCAAAGGTAAAAGATTATAAAACATAACGACCCTATTCCTCTGAAAAAAATCTTAAAACCATTGATTACGAACAATATCTGTGCAATTCCGAACAGTGCAGTGATCAAAGTGATCTCCATTTCGTTGCTTAGATGACACGTCACCTGAACGATGAAAAGCATTAGAAACAGCGGCCCAAGCATCAGATAAATGGAGTGAAAAGCACGTTCCAAGAGCGCCATTTGTTCTTCTACGTGCGCCAAATAGCCTGTCCAACGGAGCAAGAACCATTGCAGTAGATAGATCGCCAAGGGGAGTATGAGAGAGACCCACCGCCCCTCGCGCAATCCTTCCTCTGTGAGGGGCGCCAATAGGCTGCCCGGTACCATGGCAAAGTAGAGACACAACCCTCCGAATAGGAAGGTCTGCATCATTAGGAGTAGGCGGAAAAAGCCCGATGCCGACGCCGGCAACTCAAAGCTACGCCCTGCGTGCGTCTGGAAGACCCAACGCGACTCGCGCCGTAGCAAGCCTTGCCGTCCCAACGAGAAAATGGTCAGAAAGACAAACAGAAACAACACACCGACCATCAAGGGGTTGTCGGTCAGCTGTATCAGCGCTTTGGGAGGCGCCGCGGTGGGGGATTGTAGCAGAATCATGGTGTGGTGAGTTGGAATGTGGCGATGAGGGGATAATGATCTGAGTAGTGACAGCTACGCACGACGTGAATGTCTGTTGGACGGAACTGTTGGGAGTGGAAGATGTGGTCGATGCGAAACCACAGCTTGTGCTTATAGAAAGTGATGCCCGGTCCGCTGCCACGCTCCACCCACGTGTCTGCGAGGTCGCCGCGCACTGTATGATAGCAATAAGAGACCGGCGTGTCGTTCATGTCGCCGCAGATCAAGATGGGTATCTCGGCGCCCAACTTTTCGCGCGCCTCTGCCACCATTTTCGCTTGTCCGGCGCGTGCTAAATAGGCGCGACCGAGCTGCCGGATCAGGTTGTAATGCAGGCGGTCTATCGAGTCTGTCTCGAAATGCTCCACCATGTTGCCATAGAAGACGCGATCTGCCGGCTTGATCGAATTGCTGTGCAGGTGGTAATTGATCAATGCCACCTCGTGCCCCTTGACGTCGAGACGATAGCACATTGCGGTCATGTAGTGTTGTGACATATCTATGCGCTGTGCTTTGCGGATCGGATAACGGGAGTAGAGGGCGATGCCCGTACTCTGCACTCCGTTGTAAGGCAAGTAGTGATAATAAGGAAATTCCTTAGCGAGGTCGGCGCGGATTCTTCGCTCCGTGTGCCCGGTCTTGCTGAGCGAGAAACCGTATTCTTGTAGGCATACAATGTCGGCGCCCGACTCTTTGATAAACTTCACCACCGGTATCTGCTGTGAACGTTCCGCCAAATGGGTCTGTCCCATACGGCACGTGTTGTAGGTCAGCAACGTCAGCTCTTGCGGCGCAGAGGTTGCCGTTTCGGCTTCTGCGGTCGTTGTCTCGCGATCACTACCGAACGACAGAGGCAGAAATCGAGAGATAGGCTCGTAGGCGATAGCCAACGACAAGAGGGTCAGTGCAAAGAGCCATCCGCGATGCAACAGGAGCAGCACCACACACCAGATCATTGTGACGGTCATGATCAATGGGAATCCGATGCCCAAATAGGAGAGGTAAAGGCATTTTTGCGGCGACACATGGTCTGAAAATGCTGCCGTCAAGAAGAGCAACACCAATGGCACCGTGATTACCGTGAGGATGGTGCCCCAAGCATAGCCGGCATAGCGTTTCCAAGGGCGGCGCTTGTGCGTCTCCCTGCGTTTCAGCGTCTTCAGATCTGGCGCTTCGTGTCCTGTATTTGTGGGTTTGCGAACCATTACCATCATTTTTTGCCGGCGGTGAAGAGGGTGCGTTTCTCCTCTTCGGTGAGACCGTCGTAACCACTCTTGCGCATCTTGTCTAAGATGGCGTCTATCTGAGCTTCGCGAGCGCGGCGCTCGCGGTTGTAGTCCATATCTTTCTGCACATCGCCGTGCCAATAGCGGGCACCGCCTCGCTCTACCTTCATCTTGCGTCGCGGCTTGAATAGTTGTGCCACGAAGTCGCAACAGCGGTCGAAGGTGGCTGTCAGGAGTATGCCGCGCCGTGCCGCTACTCCGTAGCAGAGTCCCCAAAGAGCGCCACCGAGGTGACAGATGTTGCCTGCCGTGTGTCCGGCGGCGATGCTGAGCATGGACCACGCCACGGCAGCCGCAACAATCCACTTCATGCGGATGACGCGTCGCCACATCAAGAAGCGTAATTCTACCCCCTCGTCGGGACGTTCCAAGGCAATCGCCACCATAAGGGCAAAGAGTGCTCCGGAGGCGCCTACCAGACGGGTGAAGTTAAGCTCGTAGACAAAGTAAGGGAAGATGTTATAGATCAACAGAAAGAAAATCCCCGCGAAGAGCCCTCCCGTCAGGTATAAGCTGAGGAATTGTCGCCCTGTGTGGTAACGCATGTAGAATTTGCCGAACCAATAGAGCACCAACATATTGAGCAGTAGGTGGAAGGGATTATTAGCCAGATCCGTGTGCACAAACATATACGTGAGCAATGTCCACGGCTTGAGTAGAACGTCGTGGATGTTGGCGGGCAACGCCAAGTAGAGCCACCATTCATAACCGGTGACACAGCAGAGTACACGCAGTAACTGATAGCATTGCGTTAGCGCAAAGATCGTCACCGTGAGCGCAATGATGCGTTCGGGGGTGGAGAGTCGGCGGTAGCGTTGTGAGAGGTTGTCGTTCATGTTGTCAGAAGTTCATGCGGCGATTGCGACGCCAAAGCAAGATCAGCAGGAAGCCAAACAGCATTCCTCCCAAGTGGGCAAAGTGTGCCACGTTGTCGCCCGTCGTCCCGGCAACACCCGCTACCAATTCGACCACGCCGTAACCGATGACGAGCCATTTGGCTTTCAACGGGATCGGGGGGAACAGCAACATTAGCTCTGCATTGGGGAACATCATGCCGAATGCCAACAAGATACCGAAGATAGCGCCCGAAGCGCCCACAGTGATGAATTGGTTGAGGTACGGCCAGAACTCGATAAATTCGCCATGCGTAATGCCCGCCTCCGGGTTTTCCAAATTCAACTGATTGATGATGTCGGAGATCTGCCACATCCATGCCAACTGTTGCGTGATGGCTGCGCCAACACCGGTGATCAAGAAGTAGAGCAGATAGCGCCCACCGCCCCAGACCATCTCCAACAGCCGACCGAACATATACAGCGAGAACATATTGAAAAAGAGGTGCGACAGGTTGGCGTGCATGAACATATAAGTAATCATCTGCCACGGTCGGAAGCTGTCGGCTTCCCAGTAGTGCATTCCCAACAGACTATCAAGATCCACGCCTAAACGTCCCAAAACAAACGTCGCTAAGAAGAGCAATACGTTCACAATGATTAGGTTGAGAGTCACCGGCGTCGCGGGACCTTGCGAGTAAGAATTGTTGCCAAACATAAATTAAAAATCTATTTTTCGGGACAAAGTTAGCGCAATATCCCTTTATTATAACCATTTCTCCCTCGTTTTTTCTTCTTTCGGCGTCTTGTTGTTCTTTCACCGCAATTCCGTTCCAAGGATTGGAATTGGTTATCCACAAGGTTTGTGCATAAAGTTGTGAACAGAGTTGTGGAAAACTCTTGGGATAACCTTGTGGAAAACTCTGTGAATTACTCAAACGTGGGGATAGAAGGTTCCGGATGAAGATTTTTGGCGGAATCAGCGTGTTTTCATTGCCAAGTGGGGAGAATGTGCTATCTTTGCCGATATGATTCGGACGTAATGCTCCCATTGCCGAAACCGTAGGGAGCCGTTCGGAGTGTCGCCGAGACTTGGCGGCATTGAAGAATTTCTTTAATCAATCCGATTCGCTATGCGTATAGATATTATTACTGTATTGCCCGAACTTTTGGATGGGCCGCTCAATCAATCCATCATCAAACGTGCTCAAGCGAAAGGCTTGGTGGAAATTCACATTCACAATTTGCGTGATTATAGTACCGACCTGCGCCATCGTCGCGTGGACGATTACGCCTTTGGCGGCACCGCCGGCATGGTGATGCAGGTCGAGCCGATAGATCGTTGCATCTCGGCGTTGCAAGCCGAACGTCATTATGACGAGGTGATTTTTGTGACCCCTGACGGAGAGACCTTCAATCAGCACGTCGCCAACGAATTGTCGATGAAGGAGAACTTGATCATCCTCTGCGGACACTATAAGGGCATTGACTATCGTATTCGCGAGCATCTGATCACTCGCGAGATCACCATTGGCGATTATGTCTTGACCGGCGGTGAATTGCCCGCAGCAATCATTGCCGACGCTGTGATCCGCGTGATTCCCGGTGCCATCGGCGACGAGCAGAGTGCCCTCTCCGATTCCTTCCAAGATGACCTGTTGGCGCCCCCTGTCTATACACGCCCGGCTGACTACAAAGGTTGGAAGGTGCCCGATGTACTGCTCTCCGGTCACGAACGTAAGATTCGCGAATGGGAACACGATATGGCGGTGGAGCGCACCAAGCGCTTGCGTCCC
>CAZGZL010000092.1:0-8455 GCA_964530595.1 uncultured Prevotellaceae bacterium
CAACAAGAGGGTGCATAGCACACGAGTCGTGATTCCGAAGATTCGATTCATATCATGTGTGTGTTTTAGTTGACGATAACTTCGATGGGCGAAAGGGTACGTTCGATGCCGTCGGGACCAATCGCCTTGACGCGAGTGATGAAGAATTTCTTGCCTTTTTGCAATCGGCGCAGCGCCGTCAGCTGACGTTCGCTAAACTGAGCGGTCTGCGAGTCTTCGGGGATGTCGTTACCCATCGAGTCGAAAATATCGAGGCGGAAAGACTTCACCGTAAACTCTACATTCAACAGACCGTCGTCGATAGCAGCGCGCAAGCCACCGGCGGCGAGCAGGGCATTCTTACTGATCGGAGCGCCGCCGCGATAGTGCTGCGCATTGCCGGAGGCATCTTTGTAGATCAAGTAGGGGGTCGGATCGGGCAGGCGACGCACGCGGAACGTCATCTGCGAGACAGTCATCGAACGACCGCCTTGCGTGGCGGTGACGTGGATCACAGCATCCTCGCCGACACGCGCCGGCTTAGCTACCCAACCGTTGCCCTTGCGGGTCAATGTTCCGTTGGTCATGGTGGCGGAGATCTGCGACGAGGCGATACCGGGCACAGAGATGCTCAACGGGTTCTCGATACCGGCGTACATGACGTTCATCATCGTATTGGAGACCGTGGCAATAGGCTCACTGACAAAGTAGTTGGAGCTGAACGGCAACTGCTCACTCGACCCGTCGGGACGGGAAACCTCCAAATAACCTTCGAGGGTCTGAATACCCTCGCGCGAAGTGACTACAGAGTAGTGTCCCCCCTTGGAAGCCTCCAACAGCTTGCCGCCAACGTAAATATCGGGTGTACGGGTCGTGTCGATGGCAGCCATGACGATCTGCGCCTCGTAAGAGGAGCCGCGCATCACATTACGAGAGTTCGGTATAACGAATGCCGAGAGTTGATTAACGCGCACATCGCCGCGGTCGACGCTCTGCATCAACGAGGTCAAAGCCTCGCCCTCCGCATTGAGGACGTCGCCTTGAATCTTCGCCAAGATCGTGATGGCGGCAGAAACCGGGATATTTTCGAACATCGCCGACTCCCACGAGTTCTCGGAGCCCATAGCGTTCTCCGGCACCTCCGTGCTCAGCGTAACGGCGATGATCCGCGCGTCAGCAGGGGGGAGATAGGAAACCAACGTCTCGCGATACTCATCGAGAGCGTTACGCAACGTCTCGGCGCCGTGGGTCAGAGGTGACAACATAATATAGTTAACCGACTCGAGATTCTCTCTGTTTTTGATGTTGGCAACATCACCTTTCTCCCCATCGGCATAACGGACGATGCGGAGCTTCAGAGAGTCGATCATCTGAACGAGCTGAGCCGAACGGCTGCGCGCATCCTGCGCGCGACTGAACCAGAGCCCCGACTTCTCGGCGTTCTGAGTGTGCATGGCGTCAAACTCGGCATAGAGTTTCTCGTTGCGCGCCTGAACGCCTCGGTTAGAGGCATCCAAGGCGTCCTCAACATGTTTGAAGCCGCTCAAGACGTCGGACGATATATTCAACGCCATCATTGCCAAGAAGACGATGTACATGAGGTTGATCATCTTCTGACGAGGCGAAAGTCTGCTATTGGATGCTGACATGAATACTCTTTAGTTTGATTGAATGATAGAGAGGGATCACTGCTGCGTGTAGGGTTGCTGCCCCTGCGGCGCGAAGTTCTGCGGCTGAGCATAAGCCGTTTGCCCATATTGCGGCTGTTGCGGCGCATAGGGCTGCTGCGGACGGGGAGCAGAAGCGGCAGAGAAGCCCATGTTGACGGTCATGGCCTGCAACATACGCTCGTAGATTGCGTTGAGTTGTGCCAAGGTCTGCGTCATGTGTTCGGTCTCCTGACGGATGCGGAAGCTGTCTTGGCTGCCGTTCTCATAGAGGGCGCGGATGTTGTTCAGACCTGCATTCACCTTGTCAATCGTGTCGAGCTGCGAGCTGACACTCTTGAGTTGGATCTCGTAAATCGTATTCAGTCCGGCGATGTTACGGCTCAATGCCTGCATCTGCTCAGCGTAGCCTGTTGTAGCGCCGCTCTCACCCTTCAATCCGTCGTAAGAAGCGAGCAACGACTGCTGCGCCTCGCTCAGCGACGCAGTGATGGTGCGCAGTTGCGCCAACTGCTCCGTCATCTCGTTGATCTGCTGCACGTACTTCTCCGTTGCACCGGTGAGGTCGGCTGAAGCGCCGGCGAAGATCGGCGCTGCAGAGGTAGCCGGAGCAGCGTTCACCGATGCGGCGCCCTCTACCGAGGTCACGCCGGAGGCTGCGCTTGCAGGCACACCGCCGCCGATGATCACCGTTCCACCACCGCGCACCGCGTTACCGTGCGACGGCTCTGCATCGGGATCGTCCAGTTCGGGGAATACCTGTTCCCACTTGTAATCCTTGGCGGGCTCATCGAACGACGAGAGGAAGAAGATGGCGGCCTCGGTGCCCATACCTAAGATCAGCATCAAATCGGCGCCCGGCAAGTGCAAGATCTTGAACAAAGAACCCAAGATGACAATAGAGGCGCCGATACTGTAGGCATAATTGAATGTACGTTGCCCCTTATCTCCGCTGAAGAAGCCGCGGAGGTTTTTTTTCTTTATTGATTTCCTCATTGGAATGGAATGTATTTGTTTCAGGAATTATAGGATGCGCTTATCGGCGTACTGAGCGAGTTCCGCCCCCACCGCTACTGCGTTGCGCACCGCTGCGCGATGCGCTGCTGCCACGTGATGCACTCGACCCCTTGGCGGTAGTACCCTTGGCGGCACGACTGCCACCGAGGTAAGTGCGGACGCAACGGAAGCCCACAAAGGAGCGTTGCTCATTCTGATACTCCCACGTGCGAACGTCGGAACGGATATAATGTTGTGCGTCTTTCCACGAACCGCCGCGAATCACTTTGCGCTTCATGCGATAGGGATCTTCCTTCGCTGCGTTGTACTGATAATCCGGATTGATGTCGGCGGTCTGTTGCACGCCGGCTTCCGACCACGCTGTCGATGTCCATTCCGACACGTTACCACTCATATCATACAGACCGAAGGCATTGGCTGAATATGAGCCGGTAGGCGCCGTGATGATGTAACCGTCGCGCGAATAGTCACCGTCACCGGGCTTAAAGTTGCCGTAATAGCATCCCTTGTCGGTGTGCGGCATATCGGTTGCCCAAGCGTACACTTGCTCGGTATTTCCGGCACGGGCGGCGTACTCCCATTCCGCCTCGGTAGGGAGACGGAAAGCCTCGGTCACGACGCCGCGCATACCGTAGCTCTGGCGGAGATAATCGGTGCGCCAAATGCAATAGGCGTTTGCCTGCTCCCAAGAGACGCCCACGACGGGATAATCGTCATAGATAGCGTTCGAGAAGTAATGGCGGGCATACTGTTCCGTGTAGGCATTGGCGAAGTCGTTGATCCAAACCGTTGTGTCGGGATAGATATTAACGATGTATGTATTCAAGAAGTCGAATTCGCTGCTCAGCGGACGGGTGATGGTCTCGCGGCGGATGTTTCCCTCTTCGTCAATGTAGGCGGTGTCTTTCGAGATCATGATCTGCTCGTCGTAATTCACCGGGACATCGGTATTCAGGTTGCGGAGCTCCGGATCCAAACGATAGCGGCGCAAGGCGTACGACTTATAGTCGAACACCTCATAGCGATAATTCATCTGGCGTGCGTCGAGCATCTTGGCGCCTGTGATCGGGTCGATGCGGTAGACGCTGTTGATGGCGCGTTCTTCGTCCTCGTTGGGACGACGCCACGGGATGGGGCGCGACCAATTCAAGTGCGGCGTGACCGGCTCACCATAGCGATCCTCTTCGATCTTAAAATCCTCGTTGCCGCCATACGCGGGATCAGCGAGGCGCTCGCGAATAATCGAGTCGCGCACATAATTGACGAATTGTCGATATTTGGCGTTCGAGACTTCGCGTTCGTCCATCCAAAACGCATCCACCGAAACGCCGCGCGCCTCCGGGAGGTCATTCCATAAAGAATCTTGTTCCTGCGCACCCATTTCGATAGATCCGCGTTTGATCAGCACCATTCCGTAGGGTGCCGGCTCGCTCCATACGCGACCGCGTGCGCCGGAGACTTCACCGCCGCCACCGCCCAACGAACTGGAACAGGCTGTCAACAAAACAAGGGTAGATACCGCTAAAAGAATATGCTTCATAAGTTCTGATTAGGAGGCGTAGAAATTGCTTTCGCCGCCTGCTGGATTGATATTTTCAGAGGATTCTGATACTTTTATGTCGATGTTTTTCTTTTTTACCCATATCGAGCTTGACAATATAGGAAGCCATCAGTTCGTGGCTGCCGCCGGAGGCTTGCCCCAACGCCGAGGTACCCACGTCGTAGGAATAGCCGAAACGGAAATTCTTCACGTCGGCGCCTACTTGCAGAACGACCGCATCGCCGTGTCGATAAGTGACGGCGCCCCAGAAGCGTTGATCGTACGTCGCTCGAAGCGTCCAGTCTATTTGTGTCGTCGGGAACAACGTCTTGACGAGCACTGATGGCTGCATTAAGAATAACGTCCTTTTGATAGGGATATTGCCTCCAAGATGAAAATAATAGATGCGCGACAGTTCGGAATAGGCATATTCGTCCAATTCGAGCGAGGCTGCGGGCAGATGTTGCGCCGCAATGCCACCATAGAACATTCCGCGAGTGTAGTACACTCCGGCGGCGCAGTCGAACGCCATTGCCGAGACGTTGCCCGTCGGGAGAGCGTCGTCCGAGGGATTCCATGCGTCGCCGTCCGGGATGAAGATTTCGCCGCCGGCAAAAGCCTGATTGACGGCTCCCCCCTGAAAGCCCACAGAGAGTTGCCCACCCCACAGCGGCATCTTGAAGGCATATTGCAATGCGAAGCTCGTGGTGGTGAAGAGACCTGCCTCATCGTTCATCAGCATCAGTCCGGCGGCATGTTCACGTCGCAGGAACTTGAAGGGCAGATCGGCACCGAAGAAATAGGTACTCGGCGCATTCTCGACCCCCACCCACTGGCTACGCACAAAGGCGGAGACGTGTAGCGAGCTATCCAAGCCGCACGTGGCGGGATTGTACGCCGTCGGCACTGCCCAATACATGGAGATCTGCGGATCGTTCTGCGCTACAGCGTCAGCGGGTCGCAAACAGAGCCACAGGAGACAGCCGCAGAGCCACGCCCCTCTCCCACCCGACCACACGCGACGGCGGAAGGGCAGACACGCCCGGAGGCGAGCACGCACGTAGAGGGAGAACTTTTGTTGCAACATTTCTTTTAGAAAACGTAAGATCGGCGGGTTTATTGTAGCCGCACAGCGAAAAGGAGACAAAAAAGCGCCCCCGCACGCGATTGTGCGGGGGCGCCGATTGGATTGTTTCAGCTCGAAATGATTACTTCACGATCTTCACACCGTTGCGGATGACGATGCCGCGATAAGACTCGCTCACCTTCTGACCCGCCAAGTTGTAGAGGGCACCGTTCTGAACGGCATCCTGCTTCACTTCTATAATTCCGGTCGCATCATTGTCGATGACGGCAGCTACGGTAGCTTCGCCCAGACCGCCCATCTCGTTGGCAGCACGAACGCTCCATGTAGCGGTAGTGTCGTCTACGGTGTACGAGGGATCTGTGGTGACAGCTACGAACTGACCCTCCTTGAACACAGCCCACAAGAGGACGTAGTTGCTGTTGTCCCAAGAGAGGAGGTTGGTCTCCTTGTTCACAGTGACGTTAGTCGGCGCGGAAGCCTGTTCGGTCAATGCCGTCGGATCCCAATCGTCATCCTGACCCATCACGTTGCTCAAGCTCATTTCAGCCACCTCTTCTTCGCTCAAGATCGGGTTGTTCTCGTGTACATTTCCGTCACCATCTGTCCACGAAGTGCGGCGACCGCTGAGGTCGATCGTAGTACCGCTGGTGAGGTACGAATTGTATTCGGCGAAGCGCTTAGGCCAACCGCCACTCATATCGGACCAACCGTTGCCCGAAGCATTGGCATCCATCTTCGTATTGATGAAGCAAGCGATCGGAGTGCCGCTACCCCACGGACGACCCAAAGTGTAGCTAACATCAGCAGTTTCCTTCTTGATGTAGCAGCCTTGGAAGACGTAGCCATACTTCTTCGGCGTAGAGGGCACTGCGAGATAGCCGCCGGTGCCACACTGCTGCAACGTTACTTCGTTGTAGTAGACATCACCCTTACCGCAGAGGTAGTCGGTGCGTCCACGGAGCACGCCGCCTTCGAAGTAGAACTTACCGCTCGAATTGTTCGAAACGTAAGTATCCTGATAACCCCACAAGCAAGCGTCCTTGACAACGGTGCGGTTAGACTTATCTTGGAGCACGATGTCGCGACCGTGAGCGTCGCCCATCGAAGACTTCATCGTGACGTTCTGGATGTAAGCGTCATGACCGGTTGTGATGATCAAGACATCGCCGTTGCCGATACCTTCGAGCGGGCAAGCGCTGCCATAACCATTGTCCCAAGTAGCTTCAGGCGTCTTATTGGTGATGACGACACCCTCCATAGACTGACCGATGATAGAGACATACGGAGCGATCAGATAAGAGCGAGGATCGTCGTAAGTTTTGCCATCGCCACCCGTCGTAGTACCATTCGTGTCGAACACATAGTCACCATCGAGGATGAAGATGCGGTAGCGGCTTGTAGCCGAAGCGCCACGTGCGTTGGCAGCTGCCAAGGCTTCGGTAATGCTACCGTCCGTCGGAACGATAAAGTCGTACAAGGCTTTAGCCACTTCGGGCTTCGTCTTGGTAGTGAAGTGGATAGTGATGTCCCCGGCAATCGCGTTGTCGGTCAAGTCGGACACAGAGCCGCCAGACAGGACGAACGTATATTCCGTCTCATAAGAGAGACCCTTGTACTCGCAAATGATGGTCTTGCCGCTCACCACGGGGCTGAGCACGAGGTCACCAAGGGTAGCCTTAGCGTCGGCAGAGAGTTTGATCTTCTCGTCGAAGTTCAAGACGATCTTACCGTTGGCAGAGGCGGTCGTAGCACCTTCAGCCGGTACAGAGCTTACCAGAACGGGAGCCGTACCGTCATCGACCAACTTAGCGGTACCGATGATGTAGGTGGCGCCGAGGGTGATACCGTCGTTAGCCGACGAGGTACCGTCGATGTCCGAAGTTGTATCGCTGATCCAGCGGATGTAAACCTTGGGCTGGTTGTTGGTCTCTGCGGGGAGATCGATCGTGGCATCTGTCCACTTCTTAGCACCGGTCAAAGAGAGGGTAGCTACCGTGTTCCACGTCTCGCCGTCCAAAGAGTATTCTACGAGTTGCTTCGTGTAAGCATTGTAGTTATAGAGCATTGCAGTGATGACCTGAAGGTCGGTGAAGGCGCTTGCGTTGATGCAAGTCTGCCAGTAGTAGTGTCCGACGTCGCCTGCAGCGCTACCGGTTCTCCAGTTCACGGCTGCGGGACGACCTTCATAGCCGCCGGCATTCATTTGACTCTTGTCGAGCCAACCGCTTTCGTTGCCGTCAGCGTCACGCAATACGAGTGCATCCGCGTCATTCTCGTCTGCGGCGAAGTCCGCAGCACGACCGGAACCGCCGGCACGCACGAAGTCCCATCCGGCTACGTAGTCGATGGCAGAATAAGAGGCGGTGTACTCCTTGTCTCCATCCATCGTGACGGTCAACTCGGAATTGGTCTCACCGGTGTTCCAGTTGGTAAAGGTCAAGATGGGGTTAGACGAAGCGGTCATCACCACTACGGTGCCCTCCTCGTACATGTTCTTGCCGTCTACCACCGTAGCTTCCGGGCTGAGAGATACCATGTAGTCGTTGGCTTCCCCATCGATCGTAATGTCCAAAGCATAGGTGTTCACCTGCTTGAAGGTAGCGGTCAACGTCTCGTCAGCCGTCACGGTGTACTTAGTCTTAGCGTCGGTCGAAACCACCTCGCCGGCAGCATTCGTCCAATTCACAAAGTCGTAACCGAAGTTCTCGGTAGCGGTCAAGGTTACCTCGTCATTCTCGAGGTATTCGTCGCTCTTGGGATAGATAGATACCGAGCCGCCCTCTTCGGGGGTAGCTGCGATGGCAACCGTGTATTTGTTGACAGCAGACAACGAACCATTCAAGAGACCTTCGATCTTCACTTCGCCGAAGGCACCTTCCTTATTCGAAGCTACACCCACCGTAGAGATGAGGTAGAAACCGTCGGCACCGGTCAGCTGAGCCTGCTGTTCAGCGGTCAGCGTGATGTCGTACTGATATACGGCTGAAGAAGCATACTTCTGAGAGGAGTCCTTGCCCTGACGCAAGGCTGTGTAGGTGCCAAGAGCTACCTCAGAGCCATCACCGAGGCGAGCGCTCACCGTGACACCGTTTTCAGCATCCGTACCGCAACGGTTGATGTAACCGGAGACGTGTGTCGGAGTGAAAGTCAATCCGGCAGCCGGAC
>CAZGZL010000093.1:0-8425 GCA_964530595.1 uncultured Prevotellaceae bacterium
GGCACCCGATTCACGGAGGTCGGAGAGCTGCGGACGCTTGCCGTCGCCCTGACGAGACTCGACACTACGATTCAGCTGCGACAGTGCAATGATCGGGATGTTCAACTCCTTGGCCAAGCCTTTGAGCGAACGCGATATGGTGGAGACCTCCTGTTCGCGCGACCCAAACTGCATTCCGCTGGCATTCATCAGCTGGAGGTAGTCGATCATGATGCATTTGACGCCTTTCTCTTTGACCAAACGGCGCGCCTTGGTGCGAAGTTCGAACACCGATAGCGATGGGGTGTCGTCCACAATGATGGGACAGCCATATAACTGCGCCACGCGCGCATTCAACTGTTCCCACTCTTCGCGCGAAAGACGTCCGCTCTTGATCTTGTCGCCGGGGATCTCGCACACGTTTTGCAAGAGACGATTGACGAGCTGGACGTTACTCATTTCCAGAGAAAACATCGCTACCGGAATTTTGTAATTCAGCGCCATGTTCTTGCACATACTGAGCACAAAGGCGGTCTTACCCATGGCGGGGCGGGCTGCGATGATGATGAGGTCGGAATTTTGCCATCCAGACGTCATAGAATCCAATTTATGGAAGCCGGTAGGAAGCCCCGAAAGCCCTTCGGGACGGTTGGCGGCTTGATCTATTTTGTCGATGGCCTCTTTGATAATGGGGTCAATCTGGATGGATTCCTTCTTGATATTGTGTTGGGAGATCTGGAAGAGCTCTCCTTCGGCACTCTGCATCAGTTCCTCGATATCGACCGTCTCGTCGAAGGCTTGGTTCTCAATCTTGCCGGCAAAATTGATGAGTTGGCGTGCGAGCGCTTTCTTGGCGATGATGCGAGCATGGTATTCGATGTGCGCCGCCGATCCGACCTTGGCAGTGAGTGTCGCGATGTAATACGGACCGCCCACCTGCTCAATCGTCCCGTCAGTCTGAAGCTGATTGGTGACGGTGAGCATGTCGATCGGCTCCTGCTTCATCGCTAATTCTTGGATCGCGGTAAAGATGAGCTGATGTTTGTACTCGTAAAAGGTCTCTGGCTTGAGCAGATCGCTGATAATCGAGTAAGCGTCCTTCTCAAGCATCAAGGCGCCGAGCACAGCCTCCTCGACCTCGACCGCCTGCGGCTGGACTTTGCCCAAGGTGGGCGTTGCTGCGTCAGGAGTTCGAGGTCGAGTGGTGCGCGGACGTTGTGTAGGAGTCTGCGGCATGATGTTTTATAGAGGCTGATGTGTCGGGAGTTAGAGGTTCGAAATCGTAGACTTGCGACGACGACGGATTTCGTTCTCTTCAGCGAGCTCGGAGTCGATGAGGATACGACCGCAGTATTCGCAAACGATGATCTTCTTGCGCATACGCACGTCGATCTGACGCTGCGGAGTGATCTTGTTGAAGCAGCCGCCACAAGCATCGCGCTCGATCGGGACAATCGCCAAACCGTTGTGCGTGTTCTTGTGAATACGCTTGAAGGCAGCCAAAAGGCGAGACTCGATAGTGTTCTCCAACTTCTTGGCCTTCTCGCGCAAAGTCTCCTCCTCACTGCGGGTCTCGGCGATGATTTCGTCCAGTTCGCTCTTCTTTACTTCGAGGTCGCCGCGACGGTCGTTCAACTCTGCCATAGCAGTGCTCTCTTTAGAACGAAGTTCCTCGATGGCGAAGTTGGCCTCGTTGATTCGTTTGTTACAAAGCTCGATTTCGAGGCTCTGATACTCGATTTCTTTAGTCAAGAACTCGTACTCCTTATTATTCTGTACTGATTCCTGCTGTGCCGTGTATTTGGCGATCAATTCCTCAGCATTGTGGATGTCCTGCTGCTTGGCAGTGATGCGCGTCTGGTGCTCGTGCATCTCGGTGCGATACTTCTCAATGCGTGTGTTCAAGCGCTCTACTTCGGCTTCGAGATCTTCTACTTCGAGAGGAAGCTCACCGCGCAATGCTTTGATGCGATCAATCTCGCTCACATAGATCTGCAACTTGTAGAGGTTAGCCAACTTTTCGGGTACCGAATACTCTTTTTCTGTCTTTGCCATAAGGGTAAAATATTTATTTTTGATTTGATTGTTTTTCCTATTTGTTTAGAGAGCGTCTCTGCTCTGTGCCGACAGCGTAAGTCAAAGCACCGAGACCGGCGCCACAGACCGGGTAGAGAGCAGACACTCAACGTCTGGACAGCTCTGGCGAATCAGACGCGCCAACAGCTCGCAGGTGCGACGCTCCGTCTCGAAGTGCCCGGCCTCGACCAACAGCAACTCCGGATGACCGAAGAAGGGATGATAACCCACCTCGCCCGTCACAAAAGCATCAGCGCCGCGGCGTACAGCACTTTGCATCAGCGAAGCGCCCGCACCACCACAAAGCGCTACGCGCCGAATGGGTTGCTGCGCCGCTGTATTATACTTGACACAGGGAGCCGCGAGACAACTCTTGACGTGCTGCGCAAAGGCTTCAGGCGACATAGCGTCAGGCAAGGTGCCCAACACGCCGCTCCCTACACCGGCAGCCTGTTCCGACGTCAATCCTTGCAACTTCTCAGCCGGGAGTGGCGCCAACGGCGTCACATCATGCAGCCCCAAAGTCTCCGCCAAGACGTAGTTGACGCCACCCGCCGCATTATCGAGGTTGGTGTGAGCGGCGTAGAGGGTAATGCCGGCTCGTACCGCCATGAGAATGGTGCGACCGATGTAATCTTGTTCCGTCAAACGCTTCAGGGGGCGAAAGAGCAGGGGGTGGTGGCTCACGATCATCTCTGCACCAAGGGAGGCAGCTTCAGCTACCACCTCTTCGGTAACATCCAACGCGATCAATACGCGCGAGACCTCTTCCCGACCGCCCGCCACTTGCAGTCCGCTATTGTCGTAATCTTCCTGCAAAGCCAACGGAGCGAGATGCTCAATGCAACGGGCTATGTCATGCCATGTGCTCATAATGTTTCCGTTTTAATTTGTCAGCTTCGGCGTGCTGTCCGGTAGCATCGCACTCCACGGAACACAGCCTAAAGCATACAATAAGGGTTACATATCATCCGGACAACAAGAACGGCAAACCGCGCGCCGCGCCGTCTGCATCTTCCCGCACCTCTCCGACCGAGTAGATCAAGCCCAAGAGTGGATCATATATAACCTAAAATGAATCGTCCGGCACGTAACGAGCCGAGACGTTATATTTACGGCGGCAAAGATAAGGAATGTTCGGCAAAAAGGCTCGCCACACGCCGCATTTTCTGCTAATTTTTAGGGATAATTGTCAGATCTTCCCACATTTAGCATCCTTGAGCCCCGGAAAGCTCTATCTTTGTCACCTCATTACAAAGATAATTTCTCAATATATATGACGACTTCCACTTATCGCTTACCCGCTGAATGGGAACCACAGAGCTTCGTACAACTAACTTGGCCGCACGAAGAGACCGATTGGGCGGATTACTTAGACGAGGCCTATCGTTGTTACTTGAATCTTGCGCGCGAAATCCTTCGCTACGAAGATCTGCTGATCGTGACCCAAGATCCGATCGGGGTGCAACAACAGCTTTTGGAGGCGGGGATTTCCACCTCGCAAGAAACGAAACACCGTGTGCAGATCGTCTCCGCGCCCCTCAACGATACATGGGCGCGCGATCACGGCTTCTTGACATTGCTCCCCACGACGGAGGGCAACCCCTTGTTGTGCGACTTCTGCTTCAATGGTTGGGGATTGAAATTCGCCGCCAATCACGACAATCAGATCAACGCTCGTCTGCATCAGTTGTGGCAAGGTCGTGCGGTAGACTATAGCGATCTGCGTCGCATCGTCCTCGAAGGCGGTTCGGTGGAGTCCGACGGCGCCGGTACGATCCTAACCACGAGCGGCTGTCTGTTGGCGCCCAATCGCAACGGATATGAGACCCAAGCGGAGGCTGAAGCGATGTTACGCGAGGCACTACACGCTCAACGCATCTTGTGGCTCGATCACGGCGATCTGAGCGGCGATGATACAGACGGACACATCGACACCTTGGCACGCCTCTGTCCGGAGGAGACTATTGTCTACGTGCAATGCTCCGACCCGACACACCCCGACTACGCGGGGCTGAAAGAGATGGAGGGGGAGCTCCAAACGTTGCGCACCGCCGACGGACGCCCCTATCGGTTGTTGCCCCTACCGATGGCGCCCCGACGTTACGACGAGGAGGGGAAGTTGCTACCCGCCACTTATGCCAACTTCTTGATCTTGAACGGAGCCGTACTCATGCCCACCTATCGTGAGCCGCAACTCGACGACGCCGCACTCGACGTGCTCCGCGCGGCATTCCCCGGTCGCGAAGTGCGCGGCGTGGATTGCTCTGTATTGGTGCGTCAACATGGATCGCTACATTGTGTCACGATGCAATATCCTGCGGCAGTACCACTGTAAGGCTTGAAATGTCCCATCCGAAAGAAATATCCCCATCGCCCAAACATCCCCACAGAATCCTATGGATCAAGAGAGAAATTATGCCATCGACAGTATCAAAGGTCTTTGTATGCTGTTAGTTGTCGTGGATCATTGCGGCATTCCCCTCTGGCCTGCGATAGACTGCATTGAGGTTCCCGCTTTCTTCATCGCTTCCGGATTCTTGTATAGAGCGCAGCAGGGGCTCAAAAATATGTTGTGGAGCAAAACGAAACGGCTACTCCTCCCCTATCTGATCTTTGCGCTCCTGTACATTCTTTTGATGCGCCCTCAGACCCCAATGCTCTTCAATCTATATCAACCCGCCAACGAGCCGCTATGGTTCTTGAAAACATTATTCTGGGTATTCCTGTTGGCGGGCTGTTACGATAAGCTGCCGTCTCTGGTCGGGTCGAAGCTCGGCAGATATAAAGAATATCTACCGGGACTCTTGTCTCTACTGTCGGCATTATTGGTCTCGGGTGCCCGGTTTCATGGGCTGACAATAGCGGGGCTACAACAAGCGCTGTTGGCATTGCCGCTGTTTTACGCCGGATATTACGCTAAAAACCTCCCGCCCCTGACCCTTCGAATAGCAGCTCTCTTCGGGATGATCTGGCTACTTACGGCACGGAATATACATTTTCATGATAGCGACATCGGCTCTAACTTCGTGTTGTTCTACGTGAGTGCTTGGGCAGGATTTTCTACCCTCTACTATATCTTTCAGCGGCTACAGCGATGCCTACCGTTGGAATACATTGGACGCAACTCCCTCGCGGTGTTGGGCATCCACCTCATCGTGATCCGTCTGCTTGCGTTGTGGATCTCGCCGTGGTATCTACTCCTCCCCGCAGCATTACTCATCACCCTACTCTGCGTCTATCCCCTTTCGTTTCTGCCGTTCATCGGGAGCGGGCGACGCAACCGATAATACTTCTACGCCATGATTCAAACCATTCCTCAGATCCATCTCATCATCCCGATCTACAACGCAGAGAAATATCTCGCGGCATGTTTAGACTCCCTCATTGCGCAAAGCTATCCACACTTCAGAGCATTGCTAATCGACGACGGATCGACAGATCATTCTGTCGATATCTGTCGGGATTATTGTCACCACGACGCTCGTTTCACCTTGATACAGCAATCCAATCAAGGGGTGTCGGCGGCGCGAAACGTAGGCATTGACGCTGTACAGGAGGGGTATGTCGGCTTTGTCGATGCCGACGACTGTCTATATCCCCAAGCGTTGGAAAAGATGGTACAGACGCTACGCGCAACAGCAGCTCAAGTCTGCATCGTCGCTTTCGAATTGGGGCAAAATTTTGCGTCCAAAACGGCATCTGACGCGCCAGATACCGGCGCGTGGATCAAAGATTATGAAGATACGATAGAGGCGGCACTCTATCAGCAATATTCACTCAATGCGCCGTGGGGTATGCTCATGGAGCGTTCTCTGTTGGGTGATGACATCCGTTTTCGCACCGGTATCCGATACGAAGATTTAGACGCCTTCTATCGTTTTTACGAACGGGCGGAAAAGATCGCATATCTACCAGAAAAACTGTATTTCTATCGGCAAATCCAAGAGAGCTTCATGCACCGTTGGTCACCCCAACGTTTAGATGTTTTGAATGTGACGGAACGCATCGTGATGTTTATGTCCGAACGGCATCCTCGGTTGGTTCCGGCAGCGCTGGATCGTCAATTTAGTGCCAATTTCAATATGCTGCTCTTGATGTTCCATTACGGGGTAGACGACCCAGAAAAAATCGCGCAAACATGGAAGGTGATTCGCTCGCTTCGTCTTCGAGAATTGCAAGACCCTAAAGTACGCCGAAAGAACAAATTAGGCGCCCTGATTTCGTGGTTCGGATTGCCCCTCTTGCGACTTATTGCGAGAAGATCAAAAGGGATCCAGTGAAGTGAGAAAAGAGAGGGAAAGGGGTAACCGAGCCATCAACTCTATATTCCGCCTTTTCGTGCATTTCAAATAAATTCCCCGCCAACAATGCGTCGCAACTGCATTGTTGGCGGGGAATCTGTATGAAATATGAGTCACACCGTTAGAGGCGTGCGCTTCTAAATGTTACTCCGAGAGCGTGATGGTCGCTACCGGGAATACATACGTGTTCGACTTGGAGGGCGTACCCGCTGCACCTGAACCTCCGTTGAATGTCACACACTCATAAGTATTATCCGATTTGAGGTAAGCAAAACTAATACTTGCGACACCATTGTATGTCGGGAAACTGGAAGTATTGCCATTTAAGTCATTGATCGCATTCTCAAAGGCTGTAAGCGATGAATAATGGCTCGTCACCGTCTCCCACTGCGTTTGTGTAGGATAGATCCACACAACATTCAGCTTCGTAGCCTCCGTGCCGGTAGATACGATCTCGTAAGACGATAAATCATGACTGGTAGAATATTTCTGTGCTGTACCGCCCATAATCACAATTTCAGAAGCCGTTTTCGAGATCACCATGGCGTGGTAAGAGACGCCGTTGGCGTCCGTGTATTGTCCGTAAAGTGTCAACGAATTGACCCAGCTCGTCACATCGGTGCCACTCTCGGCAGGGGGCGTAGTACCGGTGTTGTTCGTCGACGATTGATCGGTAGAAGGCGTAGTAGATCCCGATGCGACAACAGGCGTAAACTCAATAGATCCCCCGTTGACCACGGACCATTCTGTAACAGTGATAGACCCGGAACTGAGGTTAGAGGGAAAGGGGGCGCTCAAATTCAAGATCTGCCCCTGCGCCAGACTCTGACTCGCGGTTGAAAGGAATGTTTGCGTGCTTCCATTGCTATAAGTAGCGGTCAAAGAGATGCTCAGCGAAGACGATGTTGTCGGATAAATATATCCGCTGCTCAAGAGCCATTCGCCGGCGTTCTCGCCCTGCGTAAAACTACTTGTCGCGGTAAGGTCTGTCGCGGAAGCGTAATATTTGCCGCCGAGCGTAAAAGAATCATACAGCGGAGAAAGCGTCGCAGAAATGGAGGCGACATCAGATGGTACATTTTTCAACGTAAGATCCAGCTGCGTAAAGGCGTGTGCGGCTTCGATCGTCACCGCATCTTGAGCGACGCTGCCCACAGTCACCTCTTGGCAGCCCAAGCTGATATCTCGCCCACCGGAAACAATAGATAATTGTGTTGTTGGTGTGAGCGTTGTAAGCGTTGGCAGTTCTGTATCCGTTACGCCACATAATGCGTACACATTATACTTGCCTTTCGATAGCGTGAACTTCACCGTCGAAGAGCTCGAAGCGCTCTCTACTTCCTCCGACGCCACTAAACTATTCGAAGTATCAAATACAAAATAATGAATAGGATATATCACGGCGTTTGTGTTCGTTGCACGAGTTGTAGCGGTCGCACGCGTCGTTCCCACTTGCCAGAGATCCGATGCGATCACGTCCACCGAAAGCTCTACGGTCTCAATCTCGTCGGTCTCCACCGACTCTTCTACAGTGTGGTAACAAGATGTTAGAGAAACGAAACTCAGCGCAAGCAGTCCAAATGAAATTCGTTTCATGTGTTGTGATTGGTATTTGAGGGTTTATGATTCTATTTGAGTGATATCTTTTTTCGATGTATTCATGGAAATGTGTTCATGGATTTTATCGCTCTGATATCGGGACGCAAAGATTGTGGTGAGTGCAAGCTTTTGCAAATATTATCTAATAAATTATTGCGTTGCTCGGCATTTTCAATTTTCAAATCATAAAAATGAAACATATAGTTTACATTTTATTCGTTGGATAATTGCAATGCGGACAGACATCAAGACGCTTGGCTTTAATAAGAAAAAGCATTTAGCCGATTAGGGAATTGCTGTTGTTTGATTCACTTCTTGTAGTATCTTACGAATATACACGTCGGTATCGAAAAAGTCCGGTCGAAGCGTGGCGTTGCCGGCGCGATCCACCAACACGTAGCTGGGAACGCTCTTTATGCCGAAAGGCTGCTTCAACGCTTGAGCCTGCACAGAATTCACCCGATAGT
>CAZGZL010000094.1:0-8351 GCA_964530595.1 uncultured Prevotellaceae bacterium
TGCCGACAGACTTGCATCCGGTACATTCATCATCACATACTTCTTGTCTTCTGCCTCACGTACGGCATCGAAACGGAAGATCAACTGATCCAACAAAGCGCACTTTTCGGCATCCAATCCCGGAGTAGCAATCAGTACCGCTTCGCTCTCTACCACCGTTTCGACCTCTTTTAAGCGGTTGCTCACAAGGGTACTTCCGGAGCTTACAATGTCGAAGATGGCATCCCCCAGTCCTACGTTCGGGGCAATCTCCACCGATCCTGTGATTACATGTATTTCGGCGTTAATACCTTTTTCCTTCAAGAAGTTACGCAGAATATTCGGATATGATGTTGCAATCTTTTTACCTTCGAACCACGTGAGGCCGGGATAATCGACCGACTGCGGGATTGCCAACGAGAGACGACAGCGCGAGAAGCCCAAGTTCTTGACAATGCGAGCCTCCTTTTCGCGTTCGCGGAACTCGTTCAAGCCCACAATACCGATGTCAGCGACGCCATTGGCGACACATTCCGGGATGTCGTCGTCGCGCAGATAGAGCACTTCGACGGGGAAGTTGGTCGAGGGGATCAGCAACGTTCTCTTGGCGGTGCCGAGTTTGATGCCCGCCTCTTTGAGCAAATTCATACAATCGTCAAACAGACGACCTTTGCTTTGAATAGCAATACGTAACATAATATTCAGAGTGTTTAAATGGTTACTTAACATCATGGGTGTTTGTCACGCCTCGTGGTCAAACAAAAAATGCCCGGTCTAATTACTTAGCCGAGCATGGAATTTCTTCTCCTAAACAAGATCAGTAATAGATATACGACCTCTCCGCTCACCCGACTAAATGAGTAGTATACCCCGAATGGGCATGATGGTGATGGTGAAGCATTGAGACGTTATTCATATCTGCTGAACAATGATTTTGTTTTGACGGTTGCAAATATACGGCTTCCCTAATAACCAGCAAACAAATTGCCAAAAATTTTACAATTTCCATAGCGAAATGCTTTTTAACGACCATTTTTCCTTGCATATCGCTGCCCGACGTCGAAATATCGCCTACACAAAAGCCATCCGTCCATCCAGCCGTTTGAGCGAGCCTATGCAACAGTGAGCAAGCGATCGACCGTTGAGGATGTATTTGCGCCGTGCATGAGGATAAAAAAGCAACCGCCACCTGCTAAATCGGCGCATTTCTGTCCCCACGAGACCTTTGTTCATGAAAATCAGCGCCACGCCTCCGAAAATTGGGCTAAATACACGAACTTTGCGATCGGAAAACAAACAGATTATTTATATACATTTTCATGAGATCTTTACACTGTCCGATATTTCTTATTGCTTCCGGAACTTTTATTTTCCCTTATACTGCCGAAGCGGTAGAGATCACAACCGAGGTAGTTACCGACACAGTGCTACACACCACGTGGATGCCCGAAATTCACGTAGCAACGACCTACAAAGGGACGGAGCTATCACAGATGAGACCGATCGCCAATACGACGCTCTACCTGCGTCAGTTGGAGACATGGCGTGTATCGGACATCAAGGAGTTGGCGGCGTTTGTCCCCAACCTCTACATCCCCGACTACGGTTCGCGTATGACCTCCTCGATCTATGTGCGCGGCATTGGTTCACGCATCGAACAACCCGCCATGGGGGTCTACATCGACGGTGTGCCACTGCTCAACAAGAATGCCTACGACTTCGACCTTGTCGACGCTCGTAGCATCACCGTGTTGCGCGGACCTCAAAACACGTTGTATGGTCGCAATACGATGGGTGGCGTCATTGACATTCGCACGCTGAGCCCCTTGGACTATTCCGGTGTGCGCCTCACACTCGAAGCGGGCAACGGAGGGGTAGTGCGCGGACGCTTGTCGCAATATCGGCGACGCACCCCGAACGACGGTTGGGCGTGGAACCTCTACGGTAGTCACCAAGAGGGTTTCTATAAGAATAATTACTCTGGCAGTCACGTAGATTGGAGCAACAACGGCGGCGCAAGCGCCCGCTACGATCGCCGCGGCAATCAGGGGTTCCGTCTGAGCAACGTCGTTTCAGCCGACTGGCTGAATCAAGGGGGCTACCCTTACCGCATGATATCGGAAGATGGTTCCGCCGCCCCCATCGCCTACAACGATCGGTGTGCTTATCGCCGTCTGACCGTGCGCGACGGTCTCTCCGTAGAGCGTACTGTGGCAGAGGGACGCTTAAAACTACTTTCCACTACCTCCGGAATGTGGTTAGACGATGCGATGACCATGGATCAAGACTTCACCACCACCTCCTACTTCACATTGCGTCAAGCGCAGCAAGAGGGGACGCTGAACGAAGATTTCGTACTGAAGTCGGCTGACGATCGTCGCCGTTGGAACCACTTGACGGGAGTCAACCTCTGGGGGCGACGACTGAAGATGCAGGCGCCGGTAACCATGAAGCAGGAGGGCATCGACCGTTTGATCTTGGGCAATGCCAATGCCGCGTTGGGGCAGGCGGTGCCGGGTGCTTCGATCGGATTCATGGAGGAGGAGTTTCCGCTGAGTAGTAACTTCGGAATTCGCTCGTATGGAGTGGCACTGTACCACCATTCCACGTGGCGTTTAGGGGCGTGGCGCTTGGCAGCCGGTCTGCGCGTAGAGCACGAAGGACAACGCTTCGCTTACGACTGTGATGCCTTGGTACACCTCCGAGTACTGCCATTCATGACCAATTATCAGGAGTTTACCACCCAAATGGACGGCATACGCCGACAGGACTTCACCGAGGTCGCTCCCTCCCTCTCTGCTACCTATCAGGCAGGCGACTGGACTTGGCATACCTCAGTGGCGCGCGGCTATAAAGCCGGTGGCTTCAACACACAGTTGTTCAGCGACCTCTTGCAACAAGAGATGAGCAACGGCCTCCGCCAGAAGATGCCCGGATCGACCTCTGCCACTACCGAGAGCGCCGATGCAGGCGACGTAGTAGCCTATAAGCCGGAATACAGTTGGAATTACGAGACCGGAGTGAAATATCAGCACGGTAGATGGTGTGCTGAAGCGACGGCATTCTATATAGATTGCCGCGATCAGCAGTTGACGGTATTTCCCGCCGGAATGCAGACGGGGCGCATGATGACCAATGCAGGACGCACACGTAGCTACGGGGTGGAGAGCGAAGTGCGCTATATAGCCGGACGGTGGAATGTCGGCGTCAGCTACGGTCTGACGGAGGCAACTTTCCGCCAATACGTCAGCGGAGAGACCAATTACCGCGGCAAGCGTCTGCCCTATGCGCCACGGCACACCGCTATGGGGTCGGTGGATTGGCGACAACCGTTGAGGGGTGATTGGACATTGCTCTGTCATGCCGATTATCGTGCTGTTGGTCCCACCTATTGGGACGACGCCAACGAGTGGCAGCAGTCATTCTACGGCTTACTCTCCGCTTCGGCGACCGTCCAATGGCGCAGCTATGGACTGAAAGTTTGGGGCAAAAATTTGACAGATGAACACTACACAACGTTTCACTTCGTCTCCATGCAGCGACACTTCGAGCAAGAGGGCAAACCGTTAGAGTGCGGTGTGACGCTGAGCGCCGAATTCTGAACGACAGAAAGAGGGCGTTGAACGTTTTAAGCTACCGATGGGACGCATATACATTATATTATATATAGGAAAATTAGAAGAAATGTACCCGCCTAATTAAAAAAAGTGAGTCGTTTCGTTGTTCAAATCAATAGAATGCGCTACTTTTGCCTCGCGGTTGTGAAGGAAATACCCACAACTGCTTATTGGTACTAATTATAACTCTATTAAAATTTTCCAACTATGGCACGTGTAATTTCTGCAGACAAATGTGTAGCTTGCGGTTCTTGTATCAGCGAGTGTCCGGTAGAGGCAATCTCTGAAGGCGACGTATATTCTATCGACGCTTCTAAGTGCATCGATTGCGGCGCTTGCGAAGGAACTTGCCCGAACGAAGCAATTTCTGAGGCATAAGCTACCTTTCTGACACACGAAAAGAAATTGTAGAACTGTCTGACGCCCCTCTCCCCGAACGGAGAGTTCGTGTCAGACAGTTCTTGTTTTTCACATTCTGACAATAAAAAAAGCCGCGAATGAACTTGGATCAAACAGAAAATTGTATTTTTGCGGCGCGTAAGAGAATACGACGGATGTCGGATTGCTCTACATTAGATTGATTATTTACTAAAAAACTTGATACAATATGCCTAAGAACTTGGTTATCGTCGAGTCTCCTGCGAAAGCTAAGACCATCGAAAAATTCTTGGGGAGCGATTACAAAGTTACCTCCAGTTATGGTCACATTCGTGACCTGAAAAAGCATGACTTCGGCATTGATCTCACCCATAATTTTACGCCATTGTACGAGGTGCCCGAAGATAAGCAGCAACTCGTAGAAAATTTGAAAAAAGAATCGAAAAAGGCTGAGATCGTCTGGCTCGCATCCGATGAAGACCGCGAGGGAGAAGCCATCTCGTGGCATTTGTATGAAGTCTTAGGACTCAAACCGGAAAATACACGCCGTATCGTGTTCCACGAGATCACCAAGCCCGCCATCCTGCACGCAATCGAAGCTCCCCGTACCATCGACCTGAATTTGGTGGACGCGCAGCAAGCACGCCGTGTCTTGGATCGCATCGTGGGCTTCGAGCTCTCACCCATCTTGTGGAAGAAAGTGAAGCCTTCGCTCTCCGCCGGACGTGTGCAGAGCGTCGCCGTGCGCTTGATTGTGGAACGCGAGCGCGAGATCCTCAATTTTCAAGCGGAAGAGAGCTACCGTGTAATAGGCACCTTCAGTGGACTGGACAATGCCGGCAAGCCGATCACGTTTGTCGCTGAACTCGACGCCCGTTGCAAGACCAAAGAGGAGGCTATGAACTTTTTGGCGCACTGCGCCCAAGCAGAGTTCACGGTGGTGGAGGTGGCACAGCGTCCTACCAAGCGCACCCCTGCCCCACCGTTCACAACCTCTACGTTGCAACAGGAAGCGGGTCGCAAGCTCCGCTTCGGCGTGTCGCGTACGATGTCTGTGGCACAGCGTCTGTACGAGTCCGGATTGATCACCTATATGCGTACCGACTCGGTGAACCTCTCGACCTTGGCGCTCGGCACTGCCAAAGAGCAGATCGTCAGCACAATGGGCGAGGCATATCACCAAATGCGCAATTATCATACCCATTCCAAGGGAGCGCAAGAGGCACACGAGGCTATTCGCCCCACCTATATCAGCCAGACGGAGATCAAGGGGACGCAAGACGAATGTCGCCTCTACGACTTGATCTGGAAGCGTACAGTGGCTTCGCAGATGGCAGATGCTCAGTTGGAGCGCACCACGGTAGAGATAGCCATCAGCGGCTCAGAACATCGCTTTGTGGCTGTCGGCGAGGTTGTGAAGTTCGACGGCTTCCTCCGCGTCTATGCAGAGTCGAAAGATGACGAACAGGACGAGAAAGAGTTGCCGTTATTGCCCTCATTACACCAAGGATTGTCGCTTACTCTCTCCGCCGCCGAAGCAACGCAACGTTACACACAGCAGCCGTCACGTTACACAGAAGCCAGCTTGGTAAAGAAGATGGAGGAGTTGGGTATCGGTCGTCCGTCAACGTATGCACCGACCATCTCGACCATCCAGACTCGCGAGTATGTGGAGAAATACGATCGTCCCGCTTTGAAGCGCGACATCATCCGACTGAAGTTACAGCACGGCAAGATCGCAGAAAGCAAGAGCTCCGAAACCTATGGCAACGATAAGAATAAGCTAATGCCGACCGATATCGGTATGGTGGTGACAGACTTCCTAAGTGCACACTTCCCGGAAATCTTAAACTACAACTTCACGGCTAATGTCGAGGAGAAATTCGACGAGATCGCCGAAGGCAAGGAGAATTGGACGCAGTGCATCGACGAGTTCTATAAGATGTTCCATCCGTTGGTAACAACGACGTTGGAGGAACGCACCGATCGCAAGGCGGGCGAACGCATCTTGGGCAAGGATCCCAAGACGGGACACACCGTGTCGGTGAAGATCAGCCGCTTCGGACCTGTGGTACAAGTGGGCGCTCAAGACGAGGTAGAGAAGCCCCAGTTCGCTTCGCTACAAAAGGGTCTATCGCTCAATACCATCACATTAGAGGAGGCACTACACCTCTTCGACCTACCGAAAATGTTGGGCAACTATGAAGAGGCGGAAGTCTCGGTCAACATCGGGCGTTTCGGCCCCTACGTGAAGCATAGCGGGAAGTTCTATTCACTGAATAAGGATCAAGACCCCTACAACTTCACGTTGGATGAAGCAATCGCTCTGATCACCGAAAAACGTGCCGCCAAAGCCAACCAGATCTTGCGCACGTTCGACGAAGATCCGGAACTGCAATTACTGAATGGTCGATTCGGTCCTTATCTCACAAAAGGTGGCAAGAACTATCGTTTCCCCAAAAACAAAGATCCGCAAGCCACAACCTATGAGGAATGTGTCGAGCTGATCAAGCAAGCAGACGAGTCGGAGAAATCAACGCCTAAGCGAGGTAGAAGAACTAAGTAAGAGATATGATCACTCAGTGCATCAATAAATTAGTATTTGAACGACGTGTCCGTCAAATAGAGCAATACAATCAGCACGCTCAAGAGATACAACTCCGACAGCTGCAATACTTGCTCCACAAAGCCGAAGGCACCGCCTTCGGTAAAGAATATGGCTTCGGGAAGGAGGTGAGCGACTATACGTCGTTCGCCGCTACGGTGCCGCTACATACGTATGACGAAATCAAACGTTGGATCGAGCCGATGTTGCGCGGTGAACGCAATGTGTTGTGGCCGGGGTTGGTGGAATGGTTTGCCAAGTCGTCGGGCACAACGGCAGACAAGAGCAAGTTTATACCGGTGACGCGCGACGCCTTGATGCGCACCCACTATCGAGGTGGAACAGACTGCGTGGCAATCTACTTGAAGCTCAACCCGGAGAGCCGCTTCTTCAGCGGCAAAGGGCTGATTTTAGGCGGTAGCCACAAGCCGGCACAGTTGGCGCCGGGCATACATGTGGGCGACTTGTCAGCGTGCTTGATACAGAATGTCTCACCGTTGGTTAACCTGATTCGCACCCCAAGCAAGAAGATTGCCTTGATGGACGAATGGGAGACCAAGCTGAAGGCTCTGACAGAGGCGACGAAAGAGGTCAACGTCACCAGCATCAGCGGCGTACCGTCGTGGATGATGGGATTGATCAAAAACGTCTTGGCAGCTAAAGGTGCCAAAGATTTGACAGAGGTATGGCCCAACTTGGAAGTGTTCTTCCATGGAGGCATCAGCTTCGCCCCTTACCGAGAGCAGTACAAGAAGTTAATTCCCAGCGACAAGATGCACTATGTGGAGACCTACAATGCGAGCGAGGGATTCTTTGCGATCCAGAACTCGTGGGAGGATTCCTCCATGCTGTTGATGATCGACTTGTCGGTGTTCTACGAATTTATTCCGATGGATCAATTCGACGCACCGTCGCCTCAAGTAGTGCCGCTGTGGGAAGTCGAAGTGGGCAAGAATTATGCGATGGTAATTTCTACGCCGGGTTTATGGCGCTACATCATCGGCGACACGGTACAATTCACCAGTCGCGATCCCTACAAGATCAAGATCACAGGTCGAACCAAGAGCTTCATCAATGCTTTCGGCGAGGAGCTGATGGTCAGCAATGCAGATGAGGCTTTGGCTAAGACTTGCCAAGCTATGAATGCGACGGTAGCAGACTACACCGTGGGGCCAACATTCGCGACAGAGCATGCCAAGGCACACCATACGTGGATCATAGATTTCGAAGTGGCACCATCCGATCCGGAGGCTTTTGCCGATCGGTTGGATCAGGAACTGCAAGCGGTCAATTCAGATTACGAGGCTAAGCGCTACAAGGGCATCTTCCTCGAACGCTTGCATTTGATCACAGCTCCGCGCGGACTGTTCAACGACTGGCTCAAAGCGAAAGGCAAGTTGGGCGGACAACACAAGATACCGCGTCTGAGTAATTCGCCGCAATACATTGAGGAGTTGCAAGCCTTGGCTCAACAGAATATTCATTAATAAGTACACACGATAATTTTTTAATTTAATATTATATATGGAAGAAAAGAAATACAAGCGCACACTCGTGACTTCGGCTCTGCCGTATGCAAACGGTCCGGTACACATCGGTCACCTTGCCGGTGTTTACGTTCCCGCCGATATTTACGTCCGTTACCTCCGCCTCAAAAAGCAAGAGGTGCTGTTCATCGGCGGCTCAGACGAGCACGGCGTGCCGATCACGGTACGAGCTCGCAAGGAGGGATGCACGCCTCAGGATGTTGTGGATCGTTATCATTCGCTCAT
>CAZGZL010000095.1:0-8297 GCA_964530595.1 uncultured Prevotellaceae bacterium
TACCACCGGCGGTACCATAGATGGCGGTAGCCGAGGCATCCTTCAAGACTTCGATAGACTCGATGTCGGAGGGGGAAATGTTCAAAAGGGCGCCGAAGTCGTCTTCGTTCGCGGTCGAGAAGTCAAAGCTGTCGTCGATGGTGACGGAGTAAGGGATGCCGTCGATCACGATCAACGGGTCGGTCGAAGAGCTCAACGTACTCGTACCACGAATACGAATGGCACTCTTGGCACCCGGATCGCCACCCATCACGATGTCGACACCCGCCATCTGACCTTGAAGGGCCTCTTCGATCGAGCTGACCGGAGCCGCCTCAACGAGATCAGAGACCATGATCTTCTGCGTCGCAGAAGTCTGTTCCTTGAAGGAAATACCCATCTCGTTGCGGTCGATCTTCTTAGCAGAGACATCGACCGTAGAGAGCTGGCGCGTATCGCTTTCAAGCACGACATCGAGCTTGCTCTGACCTGTGTACTTGAAGACTTGTGTCTTCATACCGATAAAGGAGACTTGGATGCTGATGTTCTTCTCGTTGGCAGGAACTTGAAGGATATAATTACCATCCAAATCGGTAATGGCACCCGTAAGGGTACGGTTCGAACCGTTCACCACGACCACATTGGCGCCGTAGATCGGTTCCTTCATGCCGCCCAAATCTTCCGAGACGGTACCCGTCATCGGACGGTTCTGTGCTTGAGCCACGAATGAGGTCAAGACGAGAGCCACGAGTGCGAAGCAGTGCTTCAGATTATTCATGACTGAAACTTTCATGAGGTTAGTCTTAAAATTCATATTGCGTTCCTCCCCTCATTATTTAAGTACACCCTCCAGAAGCTGGAAAGCGCCGTCGGTGAAGGCGAACGGCAAATAGTGATAATCACCCTTGACAGCTACAGCGTCGCCATAAGCGCCCTTGTCGTCAATGGTGCTCACGCTGATCGCTGAGCCGAGATCTGCCACATGCATACCGTAGGTACCGTCCGTCTCGAAATCGCCCTTAACCGATGAACCGGGATAGGGATAAGAGCTGAAAGCGTTGCGATATGAGGGTACGAAGTACGAGAGCAAATACTTGGCGAGGTCTGCCTTAGTGGGCGAGCCGGACAACTTATAGTTGGCATCGAACGAGCACTTAGAGCATCCGGGCAAGGTCTTGATAGCCTCCTTCAGCGCGTCGTTGGTGGGAACGAAGCAGAAGAAGCGGGGAGACTCCGTGTCGAGCGTCAGGGCGCCGATGAAGGTAGCCGTCGTCATGTCTGCCAATTCCGCAGCGCGGAGCAACTGTGCGAAGCAATAGTAGGGATAGTTGCGGTCGTTGCACGTAGAGAGTTGACGCTCCAACGTCTGACCGGACTCGGCGGGCATAAAGATGCCCGGATAGTCATAGACATACGAGCGACCGTTGTTCCAAGCACCTCCGTGGTTGGTGACCTCGTGGAAACCGACAAAAGGATCTTCGTCGTAGTCGGGATTCAGCTGCTCGTTGAAGAGGGCGTTGGTCGTGATCTTGCCGTCCACAATATACCAATAATTATATGAGGCGTTGGTCTCGATTACTTGGATGCCCGACGACTTCAAGCCTTCGTTGGTACCGTTGATCGTTGCCGTGTGGATGTTGACCATGTTGGAACATACACCGCTGCTGATCTGACTGTAGGCTGCCGCATCGTCATCCCAGACTTGGAGCTGCGAATTGGTACCGGCAGAGAGCAGGCGCATCTTTTCGTACGAGAACTGCGCCGTGTCGGGGATCAGGGTGATGAATGAGGTCTCTTTCGTCAAGAAGCTGTTCAACAAACCGCCACGGTTCAATGCGTAGAGATAAGGCAAGTATTTCACATCCTTGAAGGCGGGAGCCACTGCCGAGCCGAAGAGATCCGGCACATCCATGTTGTCCATACCATAGATGGCGCCATTGCAACACATGATGTGCTCGGTAACGTTCTCGGTATCGAAGTTGACCGTCGCACCCAAACCGGAGGTGATTTCACCTTTCTGGATCAGTTCGGGGAATGCCGTGTATTCCGATGTATTGGCATAGGTGCTCTGTAACAAGATCTCGAGGATCATCGGATCCAAATCATCGACCGAAGTATATCCACAACCCGATTCCCAGAAGTCAGAGAAGAACTTTGACACCGCGTTGTCGGTCGGGACAAAGATCGTATAGGTTACGAGGGAATTGAGCATAAAGTTTCGATAGTTGGAGGTCGGCCATTCGAGGGCGATCGGCATGACGGAGTGCGAATGCAGATAGACGTCGTAGCCACGGTTTGTGGTCTCGGTCTCGTCCAATGTGTAGTCGGAGTAATTGTCGAAGAGTTTGTAGAACGTATTGTAATTGCCGCGCGTGCGAAGCTCCTCGTTCATGGTGTTGAGCGGCTCGATCACCTGATTGATGTGATAGAGATAGCCGTTGTCGGTGATTACATTGTCGGCATCCAACACAGAGGCGTTGGCAACGTTGAAGCCACCCTCCAAGCCGGAAGCATAATTTCCGCCCGTCCAAGTGGAGTTCGGGAAGAAATACTCGTAATTACTCTTGGCGTCGATGCCAAGGGTCTCGAACATCTTAGAGGAGAAGACCGGCATATTACGCTCCAAGTGATAGACTCTCACCGTAACAGAATCTTGCGTTGAGGCGTCGTAATAGGTCTCGATCGTCTCGTCGTCCGCACAGCGCGTGCGTAAGTGACAGTAGAGTCCGGCTTTGACAGCCTTCTCCGCCTCGGTAGCGCCGTCGCCCTCGCCGGGACGGAAATTGACCATCTTGCTCCAATCATACGCATAATAGAGCATGTGGTAGGTGATCAACTTACGCACGTAAGAGGGATCGGCAGCATAGAGATCGTCGATCGAGCTGTAGCCCTTCCCGGCGAGGAACGTCTGGAACGCCTCGTCGTTAGGAGCCAACACTGTCAGAAGTTGCGAGCGCATCGTCTTCTGATAGCCGATCAGATCTACACCGCGCAGGAAGATGGTGTAATTACCCTCCCTCTCAAGCGTCTCGTAGGCATTACCTGTCAGGAACGACGGGCGGTCATAGTGACTGTCCTCCGCTGGGTCGTCGCTACAAGCCACGAGACCGAAGGCAGACCCCATGAGGCAGCACATCGCCACATTTAGGAATCGGTAGTTCTTCATTGAATGAAAAATTGGTTATTTAATGTGTGTTAGTATATCAAGAGTTATCAGCGGGTTTTGTAGCCGAGCAAGGTGTCTCGACTACAAAACCCGCTGATGGTTATTTTATTCCAAAACGATGCGACGAACGTTGACGCGACCGTCAGCCGTCCAGCTCTTGGAGATCACGATGCCGTGCGCCTGCTCAGCCTCTACGCGCTTGCCGCAGAGGTCGTAGAGTTCCGTTTTCACAACACGTGTAGCCTCCTCGCCACGAATATTCTCGATGGCAGTTGCCGGATCAGCGCGCACGTAGAGTACGCCTGAAGTGAGGAGTTCCGAATCGTCCCAGATGAGACCTTCGCCCGGTACGGCAGGCTCGATGGCTGCAAAGGTACCGCTGATCGTCGGGCTGGCAGAGAGGTCTAAGATCGTGAACTTAGAACCTGCTGTCGGCACCTTGGTCATCTCGGTGACATCCAACTTCAATGTGACATTAGAGTTCAATGTAACGTTGCCCTTCAAAATCAATTTGTTGGACTTATTCAAGACGCCGGTACGGTAAACGGGGATGCAAACGGTACCGCCGTTCTCCACCTTCAACGTGCTGCTGAGGGTCAGACCCTTGCCGCTGTTGACCAACGTATCGCCGGCATAAATGATACCGCCATTCTTGACAGTCACAGCACCGGCAATGGTACCGAATCCTGCCAACGTACCTTCGTCATTGACCGTCACGGCGCCTGTACCATTGTTCTTGCCGTTCACCACGAGGCGACCGCCGTTGATGGCCGTCGTACCGCTGTACACATTGGTACCGGTGAGGCGCCAATCGCCGCTACCGATCTTCTGGATGCTGACGGTACCTTCATAGCCGCTGGCACAACAACGGTTGTCGATGACACCGTTGAAGGTCTCGTCCGTGCTCGCACCGCCGACGATCCAAAGGGTCTTCGAAGTCTTGGTATTCTTAGAGCTGCCGCAGAGGTAGGTACCCTTGTCGCCGGAAAGACCGCCCAAATAGGCAGTTGTATTAGTTGCCCAACCAACAATCTGTATATTACCCTTCAAGTTGATACGTGCATTCTTGATACCGGAACCATTATTCAGCATGAACTGACATTCGCCCGACTTCGTATTGACACCATTGATGACGAGCGTGCCTGTGAAATCATCCCAGTTACCATTGATGTATTCGCGGACGTAGGGTACTTGGTACTCCAATGTACCATTGCCGGAAACATTGCTCTTGATCGAACAGTTGCGATGTACCGCAAAGGTAGAATAAGTATCTTCCTTCACTTCGATCGGGAAGGTATAAGAAGAATAGGTGTCGTTGGCATCCTTAGTCTCAAATGCACCGCCTGCCAAGATCAACTTTGAGCTGTTGCCCAAGTCGCAAATCTTGTCTGTCCACATCGTAGAGACACCATTTAAGTACAATTTACCGCCGCACAACGTCGTGGCACCTTCGTAAGAGAAGAAGTCTTTGGAGCTCGGCTGAAGCACACCTTCACCGCCCAAGATCAAACCGCCTTGACCTTCGAAGTTACCGCTGACCTTAACGGTAGCTTCAGCGTTGGAAATCTCGAACTCTGAATCCTTGTACAAGAGGGCGGAACGGTTGGTCGATGCCGAAGCACCGGTGTAACGATAGGTACCGCCGTCCCAGATCCATTCTTGCGAGAACTCCTGTGAGGCACCCAAGCCACTGGCGACACCACCGTTCTTGAGCGAGGAGAACTCCAAAACACCATCGTGCAGCACCGTAGCGCCGGTGTAGCTGTTGCTCGTCTCCACTTTGAGGACGCCGGAACCCGCCTTATTCAACGAACCGGTGCCTGCAATGGCGCCCGAACCGCTCAACGTCACATTCGCATTGCTATTGACGACCACCGAAGCGGGGCTGACAGTCTCGTTCAACGTCACTGTAGCATCCGAAGCTAAGGGGAAGAGCACTTTGCCGCCGTCAGCATAGAGACCTTCCTTCCACTGTGCGGTAGCGAGATCCCATGCACCGCTGCCGCCGTTCCATGTGTAATCGGGCACATAAGAGGCAACGTCAACCAATTCGCTCACCAAAGGTTGCGTCTTGAAGGTCGCCAAGGTGTAGTCTGATTTTTCGGTGCCCTTGTATGCACACACGCGTACCTTATAAGCCGTGGCGGGTTCGAGCCCCTCGCTGATGGTATAAGAGGTTGCACCGGCTGCGAGGCGTGCCAACTCCTTATAGCTACCGTTCTGCTCCATCTCGACGATGAAACCATCTTCGCTCACCGTATAGTCTGACCAAGAGAGGTTGAGCGACGAAGAGGTAGACTCCGCCAAAGAGAGCATCATCGGGGCGCGGAGGAAGAAGTCTACCGTCTCCTGCGAGATGCTGTTGATGTAGTTTTCGATATTGGCATAGCCGTTAGAGGCGATCGTCATGGCGTCGTCCTTATTCGGATTCGTGCCGTTGGCGGTCTCCCATGCGTCGGGCATACCGTCGCCATCGGTATCTACGCGCGTCTCGCCCTGATAGACCGTCCATGAGGAGGGGACACCGTAGGGAAGAATCGTCTCGGTAGAGATCAGCGTACCCTTGGTGCCGTAAGACAAACACTCTTCGACCATGTAGCAGTCCACATAGTCGCGATAGGGCAACGATGCACCGACCGTAGGCAACGACTCGGTGATCAAATCACGCGCGCTGCTCACTTCGAGTTCGGGGAAGTTGAAGGGGGCAGACTGGAAGTCTACGCCGCCGGTATATTCCGATTCGGGAATAAGATAAGGATTGAATACGCCGTCTTTGTTGCTGTCTTGCCAGTTGTCATCGGCGTAGATATGGAAGCCGTCGTTACCCGAAGTACAAGCGTTACCACCACCGGCGGGGCCGTTGATGAAGAGGTTGCCCTGTGTGTTGGCGTGGCTCTCGCCTTCGGAGTCACCGCCCATCAGGTAGCAACCGTTTTTCCAGTTGTACACGATGTTGTTGACGTACTGATGATAGCCCTTGACCTTGTTGTTACGCGTACCATTGTCGCAGTAGAAGTTGCGATAGAGGGTGATGGAGTCAGCCTGCATCAAGCCGCCGGCGGAGTGGGTCAAGAGTCCCTGCCCGACGACGCAGTTCATGAGGGTGATGTTGTAGAGGTCGCCCTTGCCGTCGGGGTTGATCGAGAAAGTCTCGTCCAAGCCCCATGCGAAGGAGCAGTGGTCGAAGATCATGTTCGTACCGTTGGCGATGCCGGCGCAATCCTTGCCGGAGTCGCCCCCCTTACCCATGCGGAAGCGCATATAGCGGCAGATGATGTTCGAGGCGCCTGAGAAAGAGACGCCGTTGCCGTAGACGGTGATACCCTCGCCCGGAGCTGTCTGACCGGCCACGTAGAGGTTGCTCGAAAAGACGATACGGCTACTGATGTTGATGACACCCGCAACATCGAACACGATGATGCGATTGGACTTGCTCACGGCGTCGCGCAGAGAGCCGGTTCCGCTGTCGTTCAAATTTGTAACGTGATAGACGCTACCCGAACGTCCGCCCTTGGCGTAACGTCCCCATCCCTGTGCGCCGGGGAAGGCGAGCTGATTAGCAGCCGTAAGGGGAAAGGCAGAGAGCGCCAATCCACCGGCTACCAGCAGTGTTGAAACATGTTTCATAATATAACAAAAGGTTTTTGCCAATGCTCATTTGCGATGTCGCGTCGCGGGCAAGTGGTGTTCACTCCGGATCGGACTCCCAAAGTCGATTGTCGGTTTTATTGTGTTATTGTTTTCGATCTATTGTTGGGTGTAGGGGGAATCGTTAGGGTTTATGTTCTGCCATCGTTTTTTACGATTTATGTAAAACATAATTCACTCAGAGACACAATACCCCTACATAACCGTGCAAAGTTACCATCTTTTTACAATTATTCGCCTGCGCGAGGTGTTAAATCCTAAAATTTGCGCAATTTTATTCAACGGAGCACAAAATTAGCTTTGTTTTGCCCGCTTTTCATGCAATCCCCTCCCCATTTGATCCCCACTTCTTGTATTTCTCTGCCCCATTTATTGCGATCCAGTATCACCGTGACAAGATCGCGCCAAGCGAACGCAGAAGCCCTCGGCACGCGAAAAGGCATCGCGCATCCGATTGATGGCAGCCCCACATTGAATTGCGGTTCTGCCGTCGATTGTTTCGTTCTATTTCAGACAAAAAAAGGCACACCATAGCCCGAACATCGAGCGCACGGTGTGCCGTTAAAATTAATCTAAGGGAGCTTAGGGACGCGCCTCCGGTGAGGCTACCAACTGACCGTTAATCTTGAGATCGTCGAATTGCACGTCACGGAAACGTCCGGTATAAGAATTGAGCGCGCCGGTCTTCTTGTCGCCGGTTACGCCGTTAAATTCGCAGTTTTTGAGGGTGACATCATAGATGTTGCAAACATCCTCCAAGCCGATGAGCACCACGCCGAAGCGAGACTCCTGACAGGTGACATTTTCCAACAGGACGTTGCGTACCGTCGGATTGTTGCCGCGTTGACAGACCTCTTTAGCTTCGTAGTCCAAGTTGATGCGGAGCACCGCTTCCTTGCACTGTCCCACCTTCACGTTGCGGACAAAGACGTTCTCGATGACGCCGCCGCGACAGCTGCTGGTCTTGATGCGGATCACACGCTCCAATTCGGGCGAATCCATGGTACAGTCCTCGACATAAAGGTTGCGATAGCCGCCTGAGATCTCGGAGCCAACCACAACGCCGCCGTGACCGTTGACCATGTGGCAACCGCGCACAACGATGTTCTCGCTCGGCACGTTCCATTTGCGACCGTCCAAGTTGCGACCGCTCTTGATGGCGATGCAGTCGTCACCGGTGTCGAATGTACAATTCTCGATGAGGACGTTCTTGCACGACTCCGGGTCACAGCCGTCACCGTTCGGACCGCGGTTGTAAACCTTCACGCCACGCACCGTGAGATCCTCGCAGAACAGCGGATGCAACACCCAGAAGGGGGAGTTCAAGAGTTCTACATCCTCAATGAGTATGGTAGAGCAACGATTGAAGTTGACAAACTGCGGGCGCATACCGTCTTCAGCCGTGAAGACGCGACGATAGACGGGTGTGCCTGTCTCGCCCCACTCCAAGAGGCGGGCACGGGCGCCGTTGCGCTGAGCCACCATGCCGGGCTGCCAGCCATAC
>CAZGZL010000096.1:0-7777 GCA_964530595.1 uncultured Prevotellaceae bacterium
GCTTGGCTCCGGAGTTTTCTCCGGCGTACAGCCATAATCAGGCTGCAAAGATAGTGTTTCCGGTCGAAAGTACCGCCTATTCGCCCTAATAAATAACATATTAGTGCTTCCGAAATCCACTCAGGGGTGCAGAGTGTCATTCCGTTGTGGCAAACGGGCTACACATATAATATATAGTGTATTTGGGCTGTCGTCGACGCTATCATACCGTTTTGTATTAGCCGGTCGGCATTGCCTGCCACTTTCGCCACCAAAAAGCGGGCATACTCCACCAATCGTTAAAAGCGTTGATCTATTAAGAAAAAATCGTTGTATCTTTGCATCGGTAATCAAAAGGGAAACAGCCAAGCAGCCGGATTCCAACCCACGAGGCACGCACGCCGAAACGCCGATGCCTCACGAGTCGAAACCTACAAGTACTTCCTGAACCGACCGAACCTTCCAAGATCTACCCGCAGCGGAATCCCGACCGATTAACCTTTTCACTACCGAGATCTGTGTATGTAACCGAAACAGCAGAGTATTGAAACGCGAACCCTCCGACGGGCTTATTGATGAACGCATTCTTTTTTAACCTATTTCTCAATCGAACGCGCCCGCACGGAAAGAACTTCAGAGCCACACCTTCGTGATTGATGTATTCTATCGACACGCGCACTCGTTGTGTGTCATGATCATTCAAACATTTCTTACCCTCGTCTCCGCTTGCGGAGCTCCGTCGAGATACATTTCTGCATCATTTGCATCAAACTATTTTGTTTACCTCTATAAATCAATAAACGTATGTGGCGAATCATCAAATGTACAATCGCACTCATCGGCATCCTGATGTTGGGGACATCGGCACGCGCACAACAAGTGGCGGTCAAGAGTAACCTCCTTGCAGATGCCGTACTCAGCCCGAACTTGGGCGTGGAGGTGGGGATTGCACCCCGCTGGACGATTGACCTCTCCGGACAACTTAATCTATGGTCGCTCTCGCACGAGCGGCGTTGGGAACACTGGTTGGTGCAGCCCGAAGCGCGCTACTGGTTCTGCGAACGCTTCAATCGACATTTTGTAGCGGCGCACCTCTTAGGTGGCGAATATAACATCGGGCACCTGCACAACAGTTGGAACTTCCTTGGTACGGACTTCTCCAAGCTCAGTGACTATCGCTATCGTGGCTGGTTCGTTGGTGCGGGCGTTGGCTACGGCTATTCTTGGATCTTGGGGCGGCATTGGAACCTCGAAGGCGAAATTGGCGTGGGCTACACCTATTCTCGCTCGGACGAATATCGTTGTCACGGTTGCTCGCAGAAGGAGCGTGACGATGTATCGCACCATTATGTAGGTCCCACCAAGGCTGCCGTCAACCTTGTGTACACGTTCTAAACCTCTATTTAAACAGTAACAGCTATGAAATATAGTGTCAAACATATCATCCTGCCCGTGGCGGCTCTGTGCGCCCTTCCGTCTCTCGCGCAGCAACTCGCGTCGGTCACGACCGACAACGTGCTCTTGGAGCGCAATGGGAAGTATTTGAGCGTAGATATGGACGTCGACGTCTCGCAGTTGGACGTTCGGAGCGACCGTGCTGTAGTCTTCACGCCGTGGCTGGTGGGGAGCAAGGACTCTATTGTCCTCAAATCCATCGGCATCTACGGGCGTCAGCGCTACTATTATTATCTGCGTAACGAGGGACAAACCCTGACGGGCGCCGACGAACAATACTATCGCGCTTCGGAATGTCCCGAACACATCGCCTACCACGACGACTTGACTTACGCCGACTGGATGAATGGTGCCAACCTCATCCTGCGGAGCAACGAATACGGTTGTTGTAACAACGCCATGGGGGCGCCTTTAGCCTCCAACTTGGCGCACTATACGGAGCGCACCTTCGCGCCGCAGCCTCTCTTTGTACGTCCCGAGGCCGAGGCGCACAAGACGCTGCAAGAGAGCGGTTCGGCGCTCGTCATCTTCCCCGTCAACAGCACGAAGCTCATCCCCACCTTGGCTAACAACGACGCTGAGCTGACCCGCATCCGTGGCGAGGTGCAGCGCATCGAGGGGGACAGCGACGTCTACGACGCACGCATTTCGCTCTGTGGATACGCTTCGCCCGAAGGCACCTATGCCAACAACACCCGCTTGGCAGAGGGACGTACCGAGGCGCTGCGCAGCTACCTGCAACGCTACTTCCACCTCTCTGCTGCCGACGTCACGGCGCAGTCTGTGCCTGAGAACTGGACGGGACTACGCGCCTACGTCGAAGCCTCCGACATCGAGCACCGCACGGAGATCTTGAGCCTCATCGACGACGAAGCCACCGAGCCTGACGCTCGCGAGGCGCGCATCAAGAGTCGCTACCCGTCGGAATATGCCGCCCTGTTGCGCGACTGCTATCCCAACCTGCGCCGCACCGACTACCGCATTGACTATGGCGTGCGTCAGTACACCGATATTGAAGAAATCAAACGTATTTATAAAACCAATCCCAAAAAACTAAGCCTCAACGAACTCTATCTACTTGCCCAGACCTACCAAGTAGGAACGGACGAATTTAATGATGTCTTTGAAACGGCGGTACGTCTTTACCCCACCGACCCGACGGCGAACCTCAATGCCGCCAACCTCGCGTTGCGACGCGGCGAAGTGAAGAAATGTGCTGAATACCTCGAGCAGTCCGGCGACTCTCCGGAGGCGACCTACACCCGCGGCGTCCTTGCTGCCCTCAACGCCGACTACGGCACAGCCGTCAGTCAGCTCCGCGAGGCGGCTGCCGGAGGTGTGACTCAAGCTCAAGACGCATTAGACCAGTTGGCTGCCTGCCACCTGATCCAGTGAGCCACCTTTCTAAAATTTCGAACACTTACTTTTACTTAACTCTTAACTTTTAATTTATTATGAGACATTCTTTTTTAGGCATTAGCTGCATGGCTTTTGCAAGTCTGTTTCTTGCGTCTTGCTCCGACGACGACATTACGGAGATAAGTCGCGAAACCGTAGGTAACGCGAACGACATGTCCTACTTGACTGTGAACATTACAACCCCCAATACCACCACCCGTGGCGATGACGGCGGCTACGTCGCCGGCGATTATAGCGAGCGCGCTGTAGAGGGTATCTCTAACGCACACTTCATCTTCTACGATGCCGATGGCTATTTGATCAGCGAAGCTAACGTTTGGGCGGGCGATTCTACCAGCCAAGTTCCCGGAACCACCGGCGTGAACGTTGAATATCTGCGCGAGAATATGATCATCCCCGTCAGTGGCGTCAACGGCGTTAACTATCCGGTTCAGATGATCACCCTCTTGAACGAGCCTTCAGACTTCAAGACTCCCTATACTATCAGCGAAGTGCTCCCGAAGTTACAGGGTTCCATTGATGCTACGTCTGTAAACACTCGTATAGCGACGTCGAAGAAACCTTACATGATGACCAAAGATGATAAGGACTACTTCACCATGACCACTACGAGCTATGCTCGTTCTGGTGATGAGGCAGGTGTCAACTACTTCGTGACGAAGCTCGTCCCTGAAAATTTCTGTCCTACCGAAGATTCAGCCAAATCTAATCTCAATACAAACGTTGTCGACGTCTATGTAGAGCGTTTGGCTGTCAAGACAAGTGTCAAGCTCAATCTTGCTTCGACAACGATGAAGACGATCGACACTGATACTGTTTATTCCTTGACCGGCAAACCCTCCATTACTCTCGACGGTACGGGCAAAAATATCTACGTCAAGTTCGAAGGTTGGGGTGTGAACTGCTTGAACGAGAAGTCTTACCTCTTCAAGCACCTCGACGTCGACGCATGGGGTGACCCCGGTTCGACCACTACCTCTCCGCTTTACTTCACGTGGAATATTCCCGGTGATCACCGTAGCTACTGGGGTGCCTCTTACAACTACGGTCTGGACACGGCTAAGTTCTATTATCCTTATCGCTACATTGCTTCTCCTTCGGAGCTCGACAAGGCTAAAGGCAAGATGACTTACATCAGCGCCGACGAGTTGACCAAGAAGATTAATAATGACGTCGCTTATTGCCCGGAGAATACCAATACCGCCGCTGTCCTCAACTCACTGCCCAACTACAAGGCTGCCGTCACCAGCGTCCTGCTCAAAGCAAGAATCGTCGATGAGAATGGTGCCAACTTGGATGTGATCCGCTTGAACGGTCGTTTCTATACGCGTACCGACTATCCGTCTCACGTTATTGCCGCTCTGGTTGCTCAGGATTCTGTACCGTTCTATACGGCTGAACAAGTTCCCGTAGATGGTGGTGGAACAACTACGAAATATACTCAGATCGCCGCTTCAGATGTTGAGATTGCCGACGCTGACTCTATCAACGGTCGTGTCATCCTTCAGTTGACGGATGTCGCTAAGGCTTTGACTTGGTACCAGAAGAGTGGCGACACTTATACAGCCGTAACGGCAGCCGCTGTCAACCGCGCATTGGCTAACTTCAACAGCAAGAACCACGCCATCGCTTACAACCAAGGTTTGATGTACTACAACATCCCGATCGAGCACCTCAACAACAATGCCGATTTGCAGGAAGTTCCGAACATCGGTGAAGGTGTCCTTGGCGTTGTCCGTAACCACTACTATCAGCTCACGGTTACCGAGATCGCTAACTTGGGTCACGGCGTAGAACATCCCGATGAGCCTATCGTTCCTCCGGTAGACGAAGAGAAGGAGTTCTATATCAAGGCTCGTGTCAACATCTTGGCATGGCACGTCATCACTCAGAACGTTAAGCTCTGATCTCGACTACTAACCATCAGCCTGCAAGGAGGAGGAGCCCATTTGACCCTCGCGGAGGGGGGCGAAGCCCCTTGCAGGCTTCTATCTATCACAATTATTATCCCGCAAGTAATCACTATAACGGAATCTTAAAACACTATTATGAAGACAATTATGAACCCCACGAACGGTATCTTGCGCACCCTCGGCGTGTTGTGCGGCGTGTTGCTCCTGAGCGGATGCAGCGCACTGGACACCGACATTGAGGACTGTTCAGCCACCTATCAGGTCAGGTTCCGTTACGACATGAACATGAAGTACGCCGACGCCTTCGAGCACGAAGTGCGTGCCGTGACGCTCTACGTCATTGCCCCTGACGGGACGATCGTGGCGCAGGAGCAAGCCGATGCCGATCAGCTCGATGCCACCGATGGCACCATTACGCTGCACGGCGTTGCCCCCGGCAGCTATAGCCTGTTGGCGTGGTGTTCCACCAATCAGAAGGACAGCTACACCTTCGGCGCCGGTTCGGAAGTCACCGACCTGACGTGCACCGTCAACGGGCAGACCTCGGCAGACGGTGACCCCTATATCAACCACGAGCTGGACGACCTCTATCACGGACAGCTCCAAGACATCACCTTGCCCGACAGTGCAGGCACCTACATCTACACCGTGCCGCTCACCAAGGACACCAACCGTTTCCGCATCGTGCTTCAGCACATAGCCAGCCAAGAGCTGTCGCAAGACGACTTCAGCTTCAACCTGACCGATGCCAACGAAGCCATGGCGTACGACAACAGCGTCATCAGCACTCAGCCGATGGTCTACGAGCCGTGGACGGTCTCGTCCGCCCTCAACAACAGCAGCGCCCTCAGTCCCGCTGACGACTCGGACGACGCCATCAACGGCAACGCCGTCATCGCCGAACTGACTACCGCCCGCCTCATTGCGGATCACTCACCGCGCCTCCGCGTGGTCAACAACGCCAACGACAGTACCGTCATCGACATCCCGATCATCGACTATATGCGCTTGGTGATGGGCTACGAGAACAACGGCATGGCGCTACAAGAATATTTGGATCGACAGGATGAATACAACCTCGTCTTCTTTATCGACGAACGCGGCAACTGGCTGCATACCTACGTCTACATCAACTCGTGGAAAGTGATCCTGCAAGACAAAGCACTCTGAAACCTCCAACCCTACAGACTTTAAGTTATGAAACATTCAGTCCAAACTTGGCTCGCACTCAGCGTAGCCATGATGTGTGTAGGAACGTCCTGCCGCTCCGATATCGACGAGCTCGCAGACGAGGTGACTGCGGGCGATACCGTCAAGCCCATCAAAGTGCAACTCGAATTGAGCGTCGATAACGCTACCGCTACGCGTGCCGCGACGGGAGATACCCGCACCGGGACAACAGGCGTAGAGGCATCGTGCGCGGAGGAGGTGCTGATCGATCCGAACCTATTCCACCCCTTCATCTTCACCAACAATGTGACGGGTTCAAATGCGCTCGGTCGAAGCGAGGTATTTGTGGACGAGGTGGCAGTCGATCAGGTAGAATATACGGCTGGAAGCGTTGCCTACGATGGTGGCTCCTACTTGATCACCGGTCACGCCAAGTTCCCCTTTACGTACAGCAAAAGCAATAACAAATTTACATTTCTCAACGACAGTTGGACGACTTGTATCTGGAACGTTTGGGCAAACTATTCGGAGGAATGTCCCTCGATGAAGATGGTGCAAGGTATATCTACCTATGCCGATATCGAATATGCCTCCTTCGTCTATTCATGGCCTAAGGGCACACTTCCCTCTGCGGAGCATCCCATCCCCATGTATTCCGGATTCCTCTCATCGAATGTAGGGAAATATGCCTCTGATACGATGCTTGATTTGACGATTAATAATTTAGCCAAATTGAACTTGATCCGCTCTGTGGCTAAGATCATCATCCGCAGCAACGACACGTTGACCGACGTTACCCTCAACCGTTGCTACACGCGCGGCTTCGCACAGCCGAAAGGGTTCTATGAGCAAGTGGTTGATAAGACAATCACGGATAACACCTTGAACATCCCCGGCGAATCGTACGCACCAGACATAGACCCGGGATTGGCATACGACGCGCCGTTCACCCTGATGTCGATAGATTCCGACCCCAACGATCTGAATCGTCGTAATTACATGTACAACTACAAGATCTATGTGCCTGAATATCGCAACGTGAATCAAGCCGATACGGCACAGATGTACATCAACTTCAAGCTGAACAGTAAGAAATACAGCCTGAAGTTAGGTTCTTACGACTACAGCATTGACTCTGCGACCGGCGACACCCTTGCCAGCACCTTCGACACGCCGTATAACATCTTGCGCAATCACATCTACGACTACACCGTAGGTCTCTCTGTCGAACGTATGCACATCCGTTACAAGGTCTTGAATTGGCAGGAACTGGTGGCAGACGACATCATCTTCGAATAAATCATCTTTTCGATCAATCAACGAAACAGCAAACCACTACAACGGCTTGGGGAATAGATCTCTCGCGCGGAACATGTGCAAGGATGATTTGCCGCGCGAGAGCATCGTGAAGGGGAAGATCTATCCACTATATTCAGTCCTCCGTCGGCGGCGGAGATGTCCGTTCGCCGAGGTCGAGCCTCCGCTCGCGATAGCGATATGCGTTCGCGCGAGGAGTCCGTCCCGCTTGCGAAGGCAATATTCGCTCGCGGGGGAGTAAAAAATCAAAAAATACAACCTAAAAAATGGCTTTCATACTCTGACTTAATCGCAGAATTTCTTAATCGCTGTTTCTCAATAGACGTGCGGCGGGCGCATTCTTGTGAAAGAAATTGCCCGCCGCTTTCGTGTGTGGGGGGCGGGGGAAAGTGTATGGCAGATGGGGAAGGAGGAACGCCGGGGGTTCGACGCAAAAAATGTGACCGCAAACCAAACGGCTTGCGTTCCTTTTTATATGAACGGGATTCCCACCCACGGTTTCGGGGGCTCCGCCGCCCTCACCG
>CAZGZL010000097.1:0-7753 GCA_964530595.1 uncultured Prevotellaceae bacterium
CGGCAGCGTGACTGGGGGCGCCGATGCCGGCGTCGACCACCACGGGGACAGAGGCTTGCTCAATGATGATGCGCAGGAAGTCGCGCGTCTGCAATCCCTTGTTGGTGCCGATCGGGGCGCCCAACGGCATCACGGCAGCCGCTCCCGCCTCCTCCAAATGCTTGCACAATGTGGGGTCGGCTTGACAATAGGGGAGGACGACGAAGCCTAACTTTACCAACTGTTCGGTAGCTTTCAGTGTCTCGATCGAATCGGGCAACAGATAACGTGGATCGGGGTGAATCTCCAACTTCAGCCATTCGGTGCCGAAGGCTTCGCGTGCCATCTGTGCTGCGAAGACCGCTTCCTCGGCGGTGCGTACACCCGAGGTGTTGGGTAGCAGTTGCAGACCGGGGCGCTGTACGTGCGTCAACATATCGTCCGCACTATTGCCGAGTTCGATGCGCTTCATTGCCAAAGTCACCATTTCGGTGCCTGAGGCGGCGATAGCGCGAGACATGATTTCGTTGGAGGCAAATTTGCCGGTGCCTAAAAAGAGACGCGACTCGAAGGTGCGTCCGGCGATCGTAAGTTTTTCCATGTTTTGTGGTTGGATCATTATTTGTGTTGTTCTTGGAAATCTTGTTTTGTGTCACGTCTGGCACGTGCTTGGCGCACCGTCTGTACCACCTGTTGCATCTCCGACTTGGGATCATCCGCTCTGAGCACGCTGCCCGACAGGGCAATGCCCTCCACGCCGAGCGCCATCAAGTCGGGGAGATCGGCGCGTGTGATGCCGCCGATGGCGACGAGTGGTAGTCGGATCTCCTCCTCCCGCATCCGTTGCAGCAACTCGTCGTAGCCTGTCAGACCGAGGCAGGGACTGAGATTGCTCTTGGTCGTGGTGAAACGGAACGGACCGCACCCGATGTAGTCGGCGCCGTCGTGTGCCAAGCGGCGGATGTCTTCGAAGGTATTGGCTGTGCCGCCAATGATGTACTTAGCCCCTAACAGCCGACGTGCTTCGCGGATGGGCAGATCGTTCTTGCCCAAATGCACACCGTCGGCGTGCAACGCCTGCACCAATTCGGCGTGATCGTCTACGAGGAACGTTGCGCCGAAGCGCCGACACAGTGGCTCGACGATGCGCCCCACGTGGAGCACCTCGTCGGTGTCAGCCCCTTTCATGCGCAGTTGGATCCAGCGGCAACCTCCTTCGAGGGCAAGCTGAATCCCCGCCACGTAGTCGTAGCGCGGTGTAGGGTGGGCAATAAATTGAACGGAGAGGGAATTGAGGTCGATCATGGCGTTATCCTCCACTCGCTGCGCGGATGATGAGCAAGGTAGCTCCTTCGCTGATCGGGGTGTTGCGCCATTCGGGGCGCGGTATCATTTGGTTGCCGATGGCGATGGCGACGCCTGTCGCGGGCAGGTCGAGCTCTTCAGCCAAAGCAGCCAAGTTCGGCGCATCGCTCTGCGCCGGACGGTCGTTAATCGTGATGTTCATGTCGTTGTCTATGTGTTTTAATCAAGCTCAGACAACGAGGTGCGGCGTATCGCCGACAGGCAGGAAGTGGTAGTGTGGATAGTAAGTCTCAATCCCTTCGGCAGCATTGTCTGCATCAGGTTATGAGGGTATGATCTCAGCCCCTCGGTGATACGGGGGCACCCCTTTGTCTTTACGACCGCAAAGATAGCGGAAAGATAGATATAATAACAAACAACGGAGAGATTTTAACTTTTAACCGCTCCGGTTCGGAAGTTATATGCCTCTGCGGACTAATGTTTGAAATACTTGTCAATGATCAACGCGATGGCACCGTCACCCGTCACGTTGCACGCGGTGCCGAAGCTATCCATGGCAATGTAGAGGGCAATCATTAGGGCTTGCTCACTTTCGCCGAATCCCAACATCGATGCCAAAACGCCTAACGCCGCCATGATCGCTCCACCGGGAACGCCGGGCGCCGCTACCATGGTGACACCCAACATACAAATAAAGCCGGCGAACATGGGCAGATCGAAGGGGAGACCCTGCATGATCATCAAGGCGAGGGCACAGGCTACGATTTTCAGCGTGCTGCCGCTCAGGTGAATGGTGGCGCAGAGGGGAATGACAAAGCCTGCGACCCCTTCGCTCACCCCATTGCGGATGGTCTGCCGCAGCGTCACGGGGATGGTTGCCGCCGACGACTGTGTGCCTAAGGCGGTGAAGTAAGCGGGCATCATACGTCCCAACAGACGCAAAGGGTTGCGGTGTACCAAGAGCCCCGCAACGCTATATTGCAATACGAGAAGTAGAATGTGCAGCACGAAGATGACTCCGATGATCTGTACAAAGACGGTGAGCACGCTCAAGACCTGTCCCGAATGAGTCATGTTGAGGAAGATGCCGAAGATGTAGAGCGGCAACAGCGGGAGAATGACCCTCTGGATCGTGCGCACGATGATCTCTTTGAAGTCACAGCAAACGTTCTTGAGCGCAGTGCTCTCTAAATGGGCGATGCCCAAGCCGAGTGTGAATGCCATGATCAGCGCCGTCATGACGTTCATGACCGGTGGAATGCTGACGCTGAAGAAGGGGGTGACGTCGTGCGCCTCGCTGATCTGCTCGATGCTCGCTCCGGGGACGATCATCGTAGGAAATAATGCGGCTCCGGTGAAGTATGCCAAGAACCCTGAAAAAAGGGTCGCACCGTAGGCTATCAGAGTCGTGACGACGAGCATCTTGCCCGCCCCCTTGCCGATGTCGGCAATAGCCGGTGTGACTAAGCCTACGATGATGAGGGGAATGATGAACCCTAAAAATTCGCTAAAGAGTCCGTTGAAGGTGACGAACAAACGGACGAGCCCGCCCGGTAAGAAGTTGCCCAAAGCAATGCCCAACGCGATGGCAAAGATGATGCGGGGCAGGAGTCCGAAGTTTTCGATTTTGAAGTGCATTATTAGAGCTTTGAATGGAGGTATTGAGCGTTTCAAGATATTAGGAACGCACGCTGAGCCGGGCGAGGTAATCATAGTGTTCCCCCTCTGCCACGAGTTCGGCAGTGAAGCCGTTGCCCTCGGCGTACATTTGTAACGTAGCGAAGTCCACGTAGAGCCAATCGAACGGTTCGCCCGACACGGTGCCGTAGCGCATTTGATAATCTACTTCGCCGTAATAGGGCGCTGTGGGGTCGATGTCATAACTACCGTCCTCCTCTTCGTAGAGGTATTTTAAGTCGCTCGAATCGAGCAACACCGATCCACCCGGCAGGAGCAGGTCGCGCAGACGGCTGAAGAAGTCGTTCATGCCGCGCAGCTTGCCGATGATGCCCGAACCGTTCATCAACATCAAGAGGGTATCGAATCGTTCCGTAAAGCTTGCGTCAAAGAGGTTGATCTGTCGCGCGTCGCGTATGCCGCGTTCCTGCATCGTCTGTACCGATAGGGGGGAGATGTCGATGGCTGTCACCTCGTTCTGCCCCATCTCCATCAACGCCAAGGTGTGGCACCCGCTGCCGGCGCCGACGTCTAAGATCTTGCCGTGTGCCAAGCGTAATGCTTGTTGTTCCAACGGAGGCATTTCCGCCAAGGTACGAAACAACGTCTTCACCGGAATCTCATCCTCGTCGAACTGCGACGATAGGACGCGCAACTTGTAGCGGCGACGGTGGTGAAAGTAGTCGGCAATGGCGGCGCCCATCGGGTCGTGTTCTGGATCTAAAAGATTGGCGTTCATAAAGTTTTAAGAAAATGTTTGGGTGAAAAATTATCGTACACTCACTTGGCTCTCCTTGGTGACTTGTTCTGACGATACCAAGACGAAGGGCGACGCGAGGTGTATAAATGGAGCGACGGTCAATGTCGCAATCTTAGTGGCGCCGGCATAAGCCGTGATTGTGGAGTCTGCTACGAGCGTCAGACTGTCTACTTGTGCCTGCCAGACGATTTGTTGCTGATCTAATGCTACACCCTCTTGCGTGGGCGTTTCTAACACCGTCGTAGGGGTAGCTGCCGCCGCGAAACAGGTGCCGCTCTGCAGTTGATAGCCATGTCCCATCGGGGTGTAGATATAACTCGACAGACCGGCGGTGCCGCTCAGAGTGCCCCCTTCTTGCAGGACGTCGCCCGCCAAGTTGCAGAGCCCATGACGCGCCCCCGCAATCGTATAGCTACCCAACGAGAAGTGAATGTTGGAGTCCTCGACGTGCAGTCCGTCACCGCCGGCAGCGGCGACATTCAGAGTGATCCCATAAGCCGACTCAATGCCCCCCAAGGCGTTGATGCCGTGGATGCGCAATGTGTCGCCCAACGTCGCTTCATAGCGCGCTGTGGCGTTCGACTGCACGGTCAGTGTCCCCTCGCCGGTGAAGATCAGCGCGCCGCGTGTGTAGAAACAACCGTTGTCTTCAGCCAACATCCCTTCGGCGGTATAATGCAACGGATAGTTGTCGGCATCGCTCAACGTGTTGGTGCTCTTGTTGCAGAGCACGAGATAGACCGCCTCGTCGCATTGACTGTCTACGGCGGGACCTTGACTGCTGCTCAGCGTCAGATTGTTCATATAGAGGGCATAGGGCTGCGTGCTTTCGATGTGCAGACAGCCGTCTGTGCTCTTGCCTGTGACGAAGTAAGCAATGCCGCGCGCGTCACTCTCGATGGAGAGGCGCGCACTGTTGTCAGCATCGGTAGTGATGGAGATCATAGAGGCACCTTCGCCGCTCACCGAAACCGAGGTTCCGGAGTAATTGATAGAGACGAGGTGCTTGTAGTCGCGCACCAAACGATTGAGCGGGGTGAATTGCTCGCCCGCAGCCGGACCGTCGGTTTCGCCGCAAGCCGTCAATGCCGCACACAGCAACGCCCAAGATAATAGTCGTCCGAGCGGCTGAAAGGGGAGGTGGGAGAAATGTTTCATGGAGAAAGGTGCTCCGTCTGAATGTATATCTAAAGGGATGAAACCTCTACGATAAATAGCTCCGAGAGGTTTCATCCCCAATCTGTTTAACGATGAATTTGACATGTATTACAGCGCGAAAGTTCGCCGCGGAAACGCTTCTCGACCAACTGCTTTAAGCGGTCGCGTAGCGGCTCCAAACGCACCAAGTCGATGACGTCACCCATGAAGGCAAACATCAACAGCAAGCGGGCTTCGGCTTCGGGTATTCCGCGCGTGCGCATATAATATAATGCGTTGGCATCTAACTGCCCCACGGTAGCACCGTGCGAGCATTTCACGTCGTCGGCATAGATTTCCAATTCCGGACGCGCCATCATGCGTGCTCGATCGGTGAGGCAGAGGTTGCGCACCGTCTGGTGTGCGTCGGTTCCAACGGCACCTTCCTGTACCAAGATACGCCCTACGAAGCCGCCTTGCGCAGCGTCATCCAACACATATTTGAAGAGCTCCTGTGACGTGCAGTTAGGGTAACGGTGCTCGATGTGTGTCAAGTGGTCGACGTGTTGCTCCTTGTCGGCAATGACCATGCCGAAGAGATGCGTCTCGGCGTCGGCGCCGTCCAAGATGATTTGGGTGCGGCAACGAGTCTGTCCAGCCGTCAGTGAGAAGAGCCCGATAGCCGTGTGCGTGCGCGCCGCTTGATGCACGTAGAGCTGACTGAGGCGGCTCACATGGGCATGTCCCTCCTCCAATTCGTAGAGGTCGAACGAGCCACCCTCTTCGACAAACACCTCTAAGGTCTGGAGGTTGAGCAACTGAGCGCTTGTCTCCGTCGCATGGTCACAGAGCAGCAGGGTAGCTTGTGCTTCGCGTCCGACAATGATGAGCAGACGTTGGCAAGCCATGAAATCCTCTACACCACGCAGCATACTGATGAGCTGCACGGGGCGTTCGTAGCGAACGCCATCCGGAACGTAGAGTACGAAACCATCTTGCGCCAATAGGGTGTTGAGGGCAGCCTCGCCCGGTGCGGCGCCCGAAGTCTGCACTTCGCCGCTCGCCTGGCGGTTGTAATATTGTTGCGCTATCTCGGCGTGTGTCTGAGCAAATTCGCGTAGACTGCCGGCAAAGATCTCGTTCTCACGCTCCTTGCCGAAGGCGTATTGCTCGTTGACCAGATAGTGCAATTCTGTGCTGAGATTCGGCACAGAACAGATGAAGAGCTTGTCGCGCTGTAACGGGACTTCATGCCGACACAGATTCAGTGAGAAGTCCGGCGCCAATAGCGCTTCGGGGTCGGTAGCGGTGAAATCCTTAGACTTCGCCACTCCGTGGGCACTGAGGTAACTCAACGCTGCCTCGCGAGCCCCATTCATCACCGCCGGAGCGCCATCGCATACCAAAGCGCGATTCTCTTGATATAAGTCTATGTATTGCTGAACAGCAGAACTCATAATCGAAATAGGGATTGATTAAAACACTAAAGCATTCACTCCACAGCGCGTAATCACTCGCCCAACTCTTGCTTGATCCAATCGTAGCCTTCAGCTTCGATCTTTTCAGCCAATTCGGGACCTCCGTTCTTCACGATACGACCTTTGTAGACGATGTGGATAAATTGCGGCTGAAGATAGTCTAATAGACGCTTGTAGTGCGTGATGATGATCGAGGCATTGTCTGCCGATTTCAGACGGTTCACGCCGTCCGACACAATGCGTAGCGCATCGACGTCGAGACCGGAGTCTGTCTCATCGAGGATGGAGAGCGTCGGTTCGAGCATTGCCATCTGGAAGATTTCGTTGCGTTTCTTCTCGCCGCCGGAAAAACCTTCGTTCACCGAACGGTTCGCCAACTTGTTGTCGAGCTGAACAAAGGCGCGCTTCTCGCGCATCAGCTTCAAGAACTCCGTGGCAGAGAGTGCCGGTTGGTTGTTGTATTTGCGGTGTTCGTTTACGGCGGTACGCATAAAGTTGACCATCGAAACGCCGGGGATCTCTACCGGGTACTGAAAGCTGAGGAACATGCCTTCCCAAGCTCGTTGTTCGGGAGGCATCGCCAACAGGTCTTTGCCGCGGAAGGTGATGCTGCCTTCGGTCACGGTGTACGCCGGGTTGCCTGTCAGAATGGCCGAAAGTGTTGATTTGCCGGCACCATTGGGTCCCATGACGGCATGGATCTCGCCCGGATTGATGGTGAGGTCGATGCCGCGAAGTATTTCTTTGCCGCCCACGGTCGCGTGGAGGCCTTTGATTTCTAAGAGTGACATATTGTTTAGATTGTGAATTATCCTACCGAATTCTCAATGCTCAGCGAGAGCAATTTCTGTGCCTCGACCGCGAACTCCATCGGGAGCTTGGAAACGACCTCTTTGGCGTAGCCGCCCACGATCAGGCTGACAGCCTCCTCCATGCCGATGCCACGTTGGTTGCAGTAGAAGAGTTGCTGCTCGTTGATCTTGGATGTTGTCGCTTCGTGCTCAACCACTGCCGTCGGGTTCTGTACCTCCATGACGGGGAAGGTATGAGCGCCACAGGTGTCGGAGAGCAAAAGACTGTCGCACTGTGTATAGTTGCGCACATTGTCGGCGCCGGGGACGACTTTCACTAAGCCTCGGTAGCTGTTTTGACTATGCCCCGCAGAGATACCTTTCGAGACGATACGGCTGCGGGTGTTCTTGCCGATGTGAATCATCTTGGTGCCGGTGTCGGCTTGCTGGTAATTGTTGGTGACAGCCACCGAATAGAATTCTCCCTGCGAGTTGTCTCCACGTAGTACGCAACTGGGATATTTCCATGTGATGGCTGAGCCTGTCTCTACCTGTGTCCAACTGATCTTCGAGAAGTCTCCGTGGCACAAGGCACGCTTCGTGACAAGGTTGTAGACGCCACCGCG
>CAZGZL010000098.1:0-7664 GCA_964530595.1 uncultured Prevotellaceae bacterium
GAAAATTTTCCGTTTGAGAAAGCAAGGCGAAGGGATTCGGTTTGCTTTCGTTTTCTTCGGGTATCGTGACCTATTCCACTCGTTTTTTGATGCTATCTCCGAAATTTGCGGCGCGAAGATAGGGGCAAAACAGCAGAAAATCAACCGATCTGCTGAAAATGTGGCTCTTTTGCGCGCTATCTGAATCTTTCTTTGTACTTTTGTCTCATGATTGAGGCACACAACATCACCAAATCTTTCGGCTCGCTGCAAGTGCTGCGCGGCATTGATCTCACGATCGACCGTGGCGAGATTGTCAGTATTGTCGGGCGTAGCGGCGCCGGCAAGACCACGTTGCTGCATTTGCTGGGCACATTAGACCGTCCCGACGGCGGAAGCATCGTCATCGCCGGCACCGACGTGGCAACGTTACGCGACCGCCACCTTTCGGCGTTTCGCAACCGACACATCGGCTTCGTGTTCCAATTTCACCAGCTGTTGCCCGAATTTTCGGCGTTGGAGAATATAATGATCCCCGCCCTGATCGGCGGAGCATCGCGCACTGAGGCGCGCCGCCGCGGAGAGGAACTGCTCGACGAGTTGGGACTCGCCGCTCGCGCCAACCACAAACCGGATCAATTATCCGGCGGCGAAAAGCAGCGAGTCGCTGTGGCACGTGCCCTCGTCAATCGCCCCGACGTCATCTTCGCCGACGAGCCATCCGGAAGCTTGGACAGCGCGAATAAGCAGGATCTGCACCGCCTTTTCTTCGAGCTGCGCGACCGTTGGCAGCAGACGTTCGTCATCGTGACCCACGACGAGAGTTTGGCAGCCATGAGCGACCGTGTGATCCACATCGCGGACGGAAGAATCGTCGCCCCCGAACCGGAGGATCCATCCAATCAGGAAATCTCTATACAATAATATAATTAAGATGCAACACAAACTTTTTGTCTACAACACACTCCATCGCAAGAAGGAGGAGTTCGTCCCGATCACTCCGGGGCGTGTGGGCATGTACGTCTGCGGTCCCACCGTTTACGGCGACGGTCATTTGGGTCACGCGCGGCCTGCCATCACTTTCGACATCCTTTTCCGCTATTTGCAGCACATTGGCTACAAAGTGCGCTATGTACGCAACATTACCGACGTGGGACACTTGGAACACGACGCGGACGAGGGCGAAGACAAGATTGCTAAGAAAGCACGCTTGGAACAAAAGGAACCCATGGAAGTGGTGCAATATTATCTAAATCGCTACCACAAAGCGATGGATGCCCTCGGCGTATTGCCTCCGAGCATCGAACCCCATGCTTCGGGACACATCATCGAACAGATCGCTTACGTACAGAAGATTCTCGACGCCGGATATGCTTATGAGAGCAACGGCTCCGTTTATTTCGACGTTCTGAAGTATGCACAGAAGTATAACTACGGCTGCCTCTCCGGACGCAACGTGGAGGAGCTACTCGAGACGACACGCGACTTGGACGGACAACAGGAGAAACGTAACGCTTGCGATTTCGCCCTCTGGAAGAAGGCACAGCCCGAACACATCATGCGGTGGCCTTCGCCTTGGAGCGACGGCTTCCCCGGATGGCATTTGGAATGTTCAACGATGGGCGAGAAATATTTGGGCGAGGAATTTGACATCCATGGCGGCGGATTGGATCTACTCTTCCCGCACCACGAATGTGAGATCGCGCAGAGCGTCGCCGCACAAGGACACCCCTGCGTGCACTATTGGATGCACAACAACATGATCACCATCGACGGCAAGAAAATGGGTAAGTCCTATGGCAACTTCATCACGTTGGACGAGTTCTTTACAGGCTCGCACCCGAAGTTGACGCAGGCATATTCGCCTATGACGATCCGTTTCTTCATTTTGATGGCACACTACCGCAGCACAGTAGACTTCGGCAATGAAGCGCTGCAAGGCGCCGAAAAGGGCATGAAGCGCCTGATGGAGGGCTACAATAATTTGTCACGCATCAAGGTATCCGCTGCCGATGCCCGCACCGAAGCTACCCTCCAGAAGGTAAACGCCGAGGAGCAAGCTATGTATGAGGCCATGGACGACGATCTAAACACGCCGATCGTCATCAGCCATCTGTTTGAGTGCGTCGGCTTGATTAACAAGCTGATCGACGGCAGCGAAGTGATCGACGCCGCCGGACTTGACAAACTGAGTGCCGTATTGAAGGTATTCATCTTCGAGCTCTTGGGCATGAAGGACGAGAGCGGCGCAGCTACTACCGACAGCCACGCCGAGGCCTTTGGCGGCGCCGTAGACCTGCTGCTCAGCCTCCGCGCACAAGCCAAAGCCAACAAAGACTGGGCTACCAGCGACATGATTCGCAACCGCCTGACAGAGCTCGGTTTTACCGTCAAGGACACCAAGGACGGTGCCACTTGGACGCTTTGAGTCCACACACTCTCCCGGAAACATCTCCACTTTGCGCCTTGAAACCGACGACGAACCACCGTCTTCGGTTTCAAGGCGCTTTCTTATCCCCGCCACTATACCCTTCCCTCGCTATGTGTGGAGGATTTGACACGATTTTCGCCGAACCAAGCAATGGAAAAGCGCCAAATTTGGTAATAAAAACCCGCCAAATTTGGTAATTCGCATCTGAAAGTTTAATTTTGTCGCACAAAATCAAATACTTATGACTAATCACTATCGTCCGCGTGTGTTAGACGCCGAATTGGAGCGGCGATTGCAATCTGTCGGAGCAGTCGTCATCGAAGGTGCCAAGTGGTGTGGCAAATCTACCACAGCCGAGCAACACAGTCGGAGCCAGATCTTTATGGACTATCCCCAACGACGTGAGCAATACCAACTCTTTGTCGACGAAAATCCAGACCTCATTCTACGGGGCGAAACGCCGCGACTGATCGATGAATGGCAGTTGGCGCCGCGCTTGTGGGACGCTGTGCGCTTCACGGTGGATCACCGAGAGGGAATGGGTCAATTCATCTTGACCGGCTCCGCCAAGCCTGCCGATCGGCAGCAGATCTACCATTCCGGCACAGGACGCTTCGCTTGGGTCAAGATGCGCCCGATGTCCTTGAGCGAATCGGGAGATTCGAGTGGCGCTGTCTCACTGTCCGCGTTGTTTGCCAATCCTGACGGCGAGATAGCTTGCGAGGCGCAATCGGACTTGGAGCGCGTAGCCTTCTGGGTATGTCGTGGCGGTTGGCCTGCCTCGATAGACCTTTCGGAAGAATACGCCTTATCACCGGCGATAGATTATCTGGACGGCGTGGTCAATGTGGACATTCGGCAGGTAGACGGTGTGGATCGCAGCGTAGCACGCGCCAAGAACCTCATGCGCTCTTATGCGCGACTGCAAGGGACGCAAGCCTCGGTGCGCCAGATTGTCGAAGATATGAACGGAGGTGACAAAGAAACAATGGAAGACAAGACGGTTCGCAACTATCTCAACGCCCTTCAGTCCATGTTTGTCATCGAGGATATGCCGGCTTGGAATCCCAATCTGAAGTCACGTACGGCTATTCGCACATCCAACACCCATTACTTTGTTGATCCCTCCATCGCTACGGCGGCTTTAGGCATTGGTCCGGGTGACTTAATGAACGACCTGAAAGCCTTCGGGCTACTTTTTGAGACCCTTTGCGTCCGCGACCTGCGCGTCTACGCACAGCCCATGCGAGGCGAGGTCTACCACTATCGCGACAAGGATGGGTTGGAGTGTGACGCTGTGATTCATCTGCCCAACGGTCATTATGGGTTAATCGAAATCAAAATAGGGGGCGAAAAGGCTATTGAGGAGGGGGCGACCACCTTGAAGCGTTTAGGCTCTAAGATTGATCTTGACCACATGAGCGCCCCTTCGTTTATGATGGTGCTGACGGCTGTCGGCGCGTTTGCCTATCGTCGGAGAGACGGAGTGTTGGTCGTCCCGATTTCCACATTGGGGGCGTGAGCGGACGGTGCCACTTGGACGCTTTGAGCGCGACCCATCTATTCCCTGACACGAGCGCGCCGAACCGGAAAGTCCCCATCGAGGCCCCGGTTCGGCGCGCTCGCTGCGTGGTGACGGAAGGGACGGGAAACGCTAAAAATCGGATTTTCAACCCATTCATCAGAAGAATTCACCGAAAAGCAGAGAATTTACAAAAAATGGCAGATTTTTCATCTCCGTGCCACGAATAATTAAAATAAAATGGCAGATTTCCGTTAAAATACAAATTAAAATAGCAAACTGTCAGTGTAATCCTCTGCGCGCGTTCTACCTTTGCAACGCTGTTGTCTATTCTTGGATTATTCAACGTGTTATTCAGTCGTAAGAGAGTGCGCAATACATCTTCACTTATTATCATCTACAAAAAGCGTCGACAGGCAGCAGCTAATCTCAAGGATTGTTAGTAAACTAATTGTTAATATTCACGTCAATGAAAAAGAAACTTTTGCTGTTATGCTTATCCCTGTTTGTTGGAATAGGCTTAGCTTTTGCCCAAGTTCAGACAGTGACAGGCGTTGTCACTTCGGACGAGGACGGATCGCCCGTCCCCGGTGCAACAGTTCGTGTGAAGGGTACGCAGATCGGAACAGTCACCGATCTTGACGGACGCTTTATCCTGACTAATCTTCCGAGCACAGCTACGGCTTTGCAGATCACATACATTGGTATGAAAGAGGAGGAAGTCTCTGTCAAACCCAAAGTTTTTGTCGTATTGCACTCCAATCAGGAGATGCTCGACGAAGTAGTCGTTACCGGTTACGGTTCGTTCAAGAAGAGCTCATTTACGGGTTCCGCTTCGACGGTTTCGACCGCAGCGCTCGAAAATGTGCCGGTCGTCTCGGTGACCGAGAAGTTGCAAGGTAGTGTACCGGGTGTTTCCTTCGGTTCTTCGTCGAGCAACCCCGGCGCCGTTAGCAGCATCCGCATTCGTGGTATGGGTTCTATCAATGCCGGCAACAGCCCGTTGTATGTCATCGACGGAACGCCTGTTACCAGCGGAGACATCTCCGACTTCGGTGACGCATACAACGACGCGGGAACCGACATCTTGGCGACGCTGAACTCTAATGACATCGAGTCTATCACCGTGATTAAGGATGCCGCAGCGGCTTCACTCTATGGTTCGCGCGCTGCCAACGGTGTCATTGTGATCACGACCAAGAGCGGTCGTGAAGGCAAGACGCACGTTAGCTTCTCCAGCGACTGGGGCTTCTCGGAGATGGCTATCAACTACCGTCCGCAGCTGAGCGGTGATGATCGTCGCAACCTGTTGACCCAAGGTTTGGAAAACTACGGCAAAACAATCGGCTATGATGCCGCAGATGCCGCAAACTTTGCCGCTGCATACATTGACTACTATGCACCTGTCCCGGAGAATGGTTACACCGACTGGAAGGACTTGCTCTTCAAGACCGGCAACCACCAGAACTATCAGTTCAGTGTTTCGGGCGGTTCGGATCGCACCAAGTTCTACACCTCACTTTCCTACACCAATCAGGACGGTATCATTGCCAATCAGGGCTTGGAGCGCTTCACGGGCAATGCCAACATAACGCACAAGTTCGGCGACTTCGAGTTGCAGGCTACGACGCAGATCTCTAAGATGGCGCAGCAGAAGAGCAACGAAAGCACCTCTTACGATGGTGCTTTGGCTAACTATTGCTTCTTCCAGAGCCCCTCGGACACGCCGTATAACGAAGATGGATCTATCTCAGACGCCTGCGGTATGTTTGATGTCAACCCGTTGTATGAGCAGCAGCACTCCAAGAACACCGCAACGATCAACAAGGCGTTTTCGACCGTCAAGTTGACTTGGAACATCTGGGACAAGTTGAATTTGAGCGAAAAGATCGCTTATGATCTCACCAACGGTAAGGAAGATGTGCTTTGGGATCGTTATTCAAGCAATGGCAGCAGCTACGGAGGTTTGTTGCAGCGCGCCCTCAACACCAACACCCAGACCAACACTCAAACGCAGTTGAGTTACATCAACAACTTCGGCAAGCACAACGTAGACGCATTGCTCGGCTTCGAAACAGAAGATAACAAGTACGAGTGGAACTATATGAGTGGTGATGACTATCCCGGAGAGCACTACGAGATTCAGAATGCCGGCGAGACCAGTGCAGAGACCGGTTACTCGGCATACCGCTTGACCTCTTTCTTGGGTCGTGTCAACTACAACTTCGCCAATCGCTACTACTTGGGTGTCAGCTTCCGCGAAGACGGTAGTTCACGTCTCGCTCGTGACAAGCGTTGGGGTTCCTTCTGGTCAGCTTCAGGCGCATGGCGCTTCTTCGACGAGAAGTTTGTGAAGGAAACGCAGTCGGTGCTCACCGACGGTAAGTTGCGCCTCTCTTACGGCGTCAACGGTACGCAGCCTTCAAACTACTATGCTTACTTGGACTACTATACATTCGGCATCAAGTACAATGGTACGAGTGGTCTCTCGATCGTCGGCATTGCCAATCCCGACTTGAAGTGGGAGAAGAACAAGACTTGGAACATCGGTCTCGACTTGACCTTCATTGATCGCATCGCTGCGACATTGGATGTTTACGAGCGTAAGACTTCCGACTTGATCTACGACATTCCCGTTTCGCAGGTCGGTGGTTACTATGACAGCAACTACAGCTACACGAAGCCGGAGAATATCGGTGCAATGAAGAACCGCGGCTTCGAGTTGACCATCACTTCGACGAATTTCAATACGAAGGACTTCACATGGACGACTACGCTCAACATGGCGCACAACACCAATAAGCTCACTCAGCTCGACGGCGAGAGTGACGAGATCATCTCCGGTCCGCTCATTCACCGCGTCGGTAAGGCGTACTATTCATACTATCTCTATGAATACGCCGGTGTAGATCCCACGACAGGTTTGGAGTCGTACTATATCAACGACGGCACAGAGAACGCTCGCAACACGACGACGAACGTTTCGGAAGCGAACAAAGTCATCGTTGGTAAGCACGAAGCCAAGCTCGAAGGCGGTTTGACCAACAACTTGCGCTGGAAGATGATCGATCTCGGCTTCACATTCACTTACTCGATCGGCGGCGAAGCTTACGACTATGCTACTTGGCAGCACTCTAACGGTGGCAATTATTTGTATTATGGTGCAGTTCCTGCATACTACGACATCTCCAAGATCTGGACAGAAGAGAATCCGAACGGCACACTGCCGAAATTCGAGTACGGAAGCTCTGCCGTTGCCTCATCACGCTGGTTGATGCCGACGGACTACCTCCGCTTGAAGAATTTGACTTTGGGCGTTACTGTCCCGGCACAATACTCACGCAAGCTCGGTTTAAGCAAGGCGCGCGTTTACTTCTCAGGCTCCAATCTCTTGACGTGGAAGCAGAAGAGTCTCTACGTAGATCCCGAGATGCCTGTCAGTGGTGTTTGTACGTTCGAAACTCCGTCGTTGAGAACTTATACATTTGGTTTGGAATTGAACTTCTAAAAATAAATGGATATTATGAAGATTTTGAAATATATCTCTACAACTGCCGCTGTTGTGGCGTTGACCGTCGGCACCTCTTCATGTGGTGATAATTGGCTCGACCTATTGCCGAGCAACGGCGTCTTGATGTCGGAAGCCATCAAGACATCCGATGATTTGGGCAGTATGCGCGTCGGTCTGTACGCCGCTGTCAAGGGTAATTCAAGTTTGGTGAATTACTATGG
>CAZGZL010000099.1:0-7575 GCA_964530595.1 uncultured Prevotellaceae bacterium
TCGTCAAGGTATGCTCCGGCAAGTTCGAACGCAACGTCTACTACAAGCACGTACGTCAGGATCAGAAGATGCGCTTCTCGGCGCCGACCTGCTTCATGGCGCAGAAGAAGGAGGTGGTAGACGAAGCCTATCCCGGCGACATCGTAGGTCTGCCCGACAACGGCGGAACCTTCAAGATCGGCGACACACTGACGAGCGGTGAGAACCTGCACTTCAAGGGCATCCCCTCATTCTCGCCCGAAATGTTCAAGTACATCGAGAACGCCGACCCGATGAAGGCCAAGCAGCTCGCCAAGGGCATCGACCAGCTGATGGACGAAGGTGTCGCGCAGGTCTTCACCAACCAGTTCAACGGACGCAAGATCATCGGCACGGTGGGACAGCTCCAGTTCGAAGTGATCCAATACCGCTTGGAGCACGAATACAACGCCAAGTGCCGTTGGGAGCCGGTGAAGCTCTACAAGGCTTGTTGGTTCGAGAGCGACGACGAGGAGCAGATGAAGGACTTCAAGCGTCGCAAGATGCAGTACATCGCCTTAGACAAGGAGGGACGCGACGTCTTCCTCGCCGACTCGGGCTACGTGCTCCAGATGGCGCAGCAGGACTTCCCGCACATACGCTTCCACTTCACCTCGGAATTCTAAAACAGAGGAGAGAGATCTCCGAAATACAGACTACACACACAGCAGAGAGATATGCAAAAGATTTGTTTCATCATAGCCATGATGGCTGAAGCCAAGCCGCTCATCGAGCGCTTCGGACTGCAGCAGATAGAATGGTACTTCGGCGACCTGCCGACACAGCTCTACTCCGGCATCATCAACGGCAAGGAGCTCAACATCGTACTGAACGGCAAACACGAGGGGCTGGACTTGGTGGGCTGCGAAGCCGCCACGTTGACCACCCAGTTAGCCATCAGCCACCTACACCCCGACCTGATCATCAATGCGGGGACGTGCGGCGCCTTCCGTGCGGACGGGGCGCGTATCGGTGACGTCTACCTCAGTCGGGGGGGCGTGATGTTCCACGACCGACGTGTCGGCGACGACGGCGGATGGCACGAGATGGGGTTGGGCAACTATCCCTGTATCGACGCGACGGAGATCGCGCAGGCGTTAGGACTGAAGCAGGGCAAGTGTACCACCGGATCGTCGCTCGACATGACGGAGACCGACCTGCGCATCATACGCGACAACGGCGGACAACTCAAGGACATGGAGGCGGGCGCCATAGCTTATGTAGCATCGCTCTACAAGACCCCCCTGCTCTGCGTGAAGAGCGTCACAGACCTCTGCGACGGAGGTCGCGCTACCGAAGAGGAGTTCCACGAGAACTTGGAGATGGCGTCCAACGCACTGAAGGACGCCTGCACCAAGATCATCGAGCTGCTCCTGCACGAGGAGCCCAAGCTGTTCTGAGCGAAGCTTGAAGCCGACACTCATCGACAGAGGCGGCAGAGAGTCATACAGTCACCCATACGCCACAGGGCGAGATAGCTTCCGCGCGGCAACTGCGCGAGGCTTACCTCTGTGGCGGCGGGCAGCTGAGCCACGACAACACCACTGAGGTTGTAGAGCGTCACAGTGCCACAGAGAGTTCCGCCATCGCGAGCCACGAGATGCAGGGCATCTGCAGCGGGCGTATAGAGGATGCGGCAATCAGCAGGCGCCGCGAGGTGCTGAATCGCCGTGAGGGCGTCCGCAGCAACCCACTGGAGCGTCCAATAGTTATTGAAGTCATACGAATAATCGCGATTCTCGTTCCAACTGATGGTTACATTCTGCTCTTGAGCGCTACCGCCGCAATTATTCCACACCAGACCACTCTGACGATTGACGATGATATAACGCCCCCTACTGAGGGGCTTGAGCTGCCATTGTTGCGCATAGCGGGCAGCATCCAACGGCGATAACGCCATCTGATACCCACGATCATAACCACTACTTAGGAGCACAGAGGGATCTGTGACAGCCTGCTGCGTAGCCTCGTTGACGATGTAATAATAGCCCTCGTCAGCGGGGAGGAAGCGCCATAGCTGCGTCGTGTCGTCAGGCTGTGGGGTGCATGTCACTAAGGCGTCACCCACGGACTGGGCGCTGTGGTGATTCTGCACGTTCAGGATGCGGTAACAACCCTCTTGGGGCACAAAAGCCGTGAGGGGCTGATCGGCTTGCTCCAAGAGCTGCGTGAGGTAGGCACAACGACGATGAATGTAGTCCTTCAGATAGGCTACACCGTCGGCATAATTGTCGTAGAGTTCCACCTCGACATAGGTGCGCTGATCTATAGGCCAGAGGGTATAATTCAGCTGCTGTCCACGCTCTACGACGGCGGCTAAACTGTCGACGCTGTAGAGCAGGCGAGCCTCGAAGTCGGAGGCGATGAGCGACTGCCAACGGTCATGGATCAGGTGGCGGAACCAAGGATCTTCCCACATACGGTTGACCCACAACTTCGAGAGGTCGCCACTACTCAGGTTGTCGCGGTCGTAGGCGATGTCTGCCATCAGGCACTCGGTGACGTCGCCGTCGTTGCCCTTGTTGAGGCAGTTGTTGAAGGCGATGTCATCGTCCCAGAGAGGTCCCCAATAGATCTTGTCGTCGCCACGTTCCTTGTAGATGTAGGTGCTCCAGAAGCAGTCGGGGTTACCCGTCAGCTCGGAGGCGAGGTACCACCCCGCCAAGGTCTCGGCGTCCACATAGGGGCGGTAACCCTCGATGCTGTCGGTGAAGTTGTCGGCAAATAGGGCGTCCTCGAACTTGTTGAGGTGATTCTGAATGTAGGTCAACTGGCGAGGGGCAATAACATCGTCGTCGGGCGACTTGACGGTGATCTGTACGCTGCGTGTGGTATTGAAGTGGACAGGCTCCTGCGTGGCGAAGCCATCTACTTCGAGCAGGTAGCCGCCGGTGATGTCCGAGGCGTCGGTGATGCTGTCAGCCTGTTCGGTGATGTTGACGCGCTTCTCGCGCACCTCCACTTGGTCGGAGATCTGATAGCAGCCGCGATATTCGCCATTCAACACCACGTCGGCAAACTGTGCGGCGGCGGTGAAGGGCAGCCCCATGAAGTCGCCGATACGCGAAGCTACGGCATTACGAATCATGGTCTTGTCCGCATGATTGGCGAGCAACGTCCAACTCTTGGCGTTGGCGCGGGTCTTGCCCAAGAGACGTTGCTTCTTGTCGAACTTCAGTCGATACGGCTTCTTGTCGAAGGACCACGTCGAGTTGCCGCGTCCACGTATGCCCAAGGCGTCGTAGAGGGTGATACCATGAGCGTCCACGTAACGGAGGGTGGCACGCAAGTAGTCTTCGCGGCTGGTGATGGGCACAGAGTCGGCGGTGTCGATATAGAGTGTCGGCAAGTCAGTCAGCTGAGAGTAATCTTCAGCGGATGCGCTCCAAGCACAAGTGGTACATCCCAACAGGAGGAGGTGCCGAAGGCGAAAATATTTCATTAATCTATCGTTTAGATTTTTTATCCACTTAAGAAAAAGTCTGAGCGTGTGTGTCCGAACTTATAAAGTAGTTAATACTGCTCAATCTCGGCGTCAAGCCACTGGAGCTTGGCGAGGTAGTTACCCTTCAAACGCGCTACAGCGTCCGCATACGAGAGCTCCTCATCCTCGTTGACACTAATCGTGATCGGATACTTCGCTAAGTTCATTGCATTGCTCGCCGTCAACGTGGGGGCAAGGGAGTCTATATATGTTGCCACCGCCTCAAACTGCGGCTTGTGCTGCTGCCAATGTTGCTTGACCAACCGACGGAAAGCGGCGTCTTGGAAGAGACGTTCGCAATAGGGGGTCAAATTGGCAGTATAACCATGAATCGAACGATTGGAATAGGTGGCGTAATCGAAGTCCCATACAGGACCAGCCTTCATCTTGCCATTCACATCTTTATTCATATAGACGCTTTTCGGGCGCTCAGGTTCCCAATTACCGGTAAGCTCGTAGACAAACCAATAGTCGGCAAAAGTACCTAAATCCATGTAATCTTCGAAGGCACGTGCCGCAAATTGGACTGAATCATAGAGGGACTCCTCCATCTGTCGGACATACTGCTGCACATAATTGAATTGCGCCTCGTTAACCTCGTCGGGATCCTTGAACATCCACGGCAAGTTGTAGAGAGAAGAATAGAACTTATACGCCTCGTCATAGCTGATATCGAGTTCGAAGATATAACCTCCGGTGATGGCATCGCCGGAGGTTGCTTTTGCATCCAGCTCGGTGATGTTGACGCGGTTCTCGTCCACCTTGATTTGCTCACACAGGTAGTAGTTGCCGCTGTATTCGCCATTGAGCACCAATTCGACAAAACGACCGTCGGGCGTCCAGTCCAGATCGGTGTGGCGAGCTATCTCGAAGGCTACGGCGTTGCGTATCAAGGTGCGATCCATCCAGTTGGCAAGGAGCACCCAACGTTTGTGTTTGGGCATACCGAGCACCTTACTCTTCTTGTCGAGCTTGAGGCTGTAGGGGTTCTTGGGGTAACCCCACGTGGAGTTGCCGCGTCCCTTCATGCTGAGAGAGCCGTTGTAGTCCAACGATCCGTCGGCATCGTAGATCGCCATGGTGACGTCGGAGGTCCACACCTCCTTGCTCGTGATGGGCTGTGCATCGGGGGTGTTGATCAGGACGATGGGAAGCCCCGTGCGGAGGCTGTCGTACTGAAGCTGTGCCAGATGGAATAGGGGCGACGAGACTTGGGTGGTCTGTCCGTAGGCGTCGGTGTACGAGAGCACCAAGGCTACGCAGTCGTCGTAGTAGATGGACTGTTCGAGGTCTTGGATCGTAGCGCGGTACTGACCCTCTAAGAGCTCACCCTGTTCGTTACTGAGGGGCTGCACCTCCGTGAGGCGGTAGGCTTGGGGCTGTGTGACGTAAGAGGCGCGTGTGGAGCTCACGACGTCTAACTGTATCTCGACGTCGGAGGCGTTGACGTCGTAGTTGAAGAGCGCTGTCGAGGGATTGACGCGAAAGTCCACCTCGACCTTACCACCCATGGTGAGGGTGAGCGGGGTGTCGTGCAGCAAGACGATGCCCGTAGGTAGAACGCGCGCCAGAGCCAACGTGTAGCTCTGACCGTCCGCCATCGTGAAGGTAAGGGTGTGGGCTCGGTCGTTCTGCTCGATGGCAGAGAAGATCAACGAAGGCTGAGCCGTGTAGGGAGTGACGATCTCGGTGACGACGGTAGCTGTGTCGGAGGGATAGTAGGACTGTAGAACGTAGTAGCCCTCGTCATTGACTACGACACGAAGCGAAAGACCTTCGGTGCCATCTTTGCCCGGTGCGCCATCAGCACCGTCGGCACCGTCAGCGCCATCTTTGCCCGGTACACCCAAGGCGGAGATAGGGGTACCATCGTCGCCGAGGAGGAGGTCGAAGGTGGTGCCGCCGTCGTATGAGACGCACCACTGCCCTGCGGCATCGACCTTGAGGTAAGGGGTGATTCCCGATGCACCGTTGGGGAGCTGCATAGCGGTGCCGTCGGAGAAGGTGAGTTGCCACCCTCCGGCGTCCGTCGAGAGCGGAGTGATGTTCGTGATCACACAACCGGCGCGATAAGCGCTGTCTAACGATGTGGTGACGTGTTGCAAGGTGGCAACATCGGCTTCCAGACGATCCAAGCGGTCGTGTACGCTGTCCAAATCGGTACAGCTGACCCACGTACTCAGCAGGGCGGTCGAAAGCATTCCACAGAAAGAGATACCTAAAAGATTGCAGGCTTTCATTGTTGATGCTATAAATTAAGACACGAAAGAGATAAAAGAACTCTGTTTATGTATTTCGATAGGATGAAAAGAAATTTCGGTAGGATGAAAAGAAATAGAGGATGCGCTGTCTCGCCTCTTGCATGTGATAATAGTAGTAATCGATCGGAGTTCAGTGATCGCTGTATTTTCTTTAATCGCTGTATTTTCTTGTGTTGATATTATTTACTTGTTTGATTCACAGTTTAGAGTGATACTTCATCAGGGCTTCCGCGGCGTAGAGCAGGAGGATGCCGAGACGGTGGTTACCCAAGGCGGCGAGGGCGCGGTACTTCAGACCACGGTCGGCGGCTCGGAGTGGGTACAGCCCCATGGGACGTAGTGCGGCAAGGCGCGTCTCGATCTCCCGCAGAGGGTAGTAGAGGCGCAACATAGCGCGCAGATAGTCGCCCGCCAAGAGGCGCAGCTTACGTTGCAGGGCACGTCGCTGTAGGGGCGTGGCGTCGGCAGCGTGTTCTTCGCTCAGCCGATAGACCGAGCGAATGTAGTGACAGAAGTGGTCCAGTCGACGTTCTACGTGCTCCGGCGTCGTGTCGTTCATGATCGAGCCGGGACGCTGGTAGTAGAGGTAGACTGGCGCCTCGAGGTAGAGGGTCCGCCCCGCAGCGTAGTAGAGGCGCGTCGTGAAGGGACCATCTTCGTGCAACATCCCGACGGGGAAACGCCACTGATAGCGTTGTTGCAGGTCGCGACGTATCAGGTTGAGCCATGCAGCACCCGCCAAGTTGCGTTCCGCCATCATCTGCGCCGCCGTCGGATAGCGGGTCAGCGGGGGCGCCGGGCACGTCACGTCGGGCAGGGTGCGGGTGTGAAACTTCCGACACTCGTAGACCAAGAGGTCGGGATGTTCTCTCTGCAACAGTCCGAGGGCGAGTGGCAGGGTGGCGTCAGCGAGGGCATCGTCGGCATCGACGAATCCGAGGTAGTCGCCGCGAGCCACCTCCAACGCCGCATTGCGTGCGGCACTGAGCCCGCCGTTGGCTTGACGGATCAGGCGTATCGGAGCCTCCGAAAATTGTGCCACCACTTCGGCAGGTCGGTAGCGGATAGAGCCGTCGTCCACTACGATCACTTCGTAGCTACAGGAGGCGGAGGCTCGGAGGATGCTGCGCAGGCAACGCTCCAAGAGCCAAGGCTCCAAGTCATAGTAGGGGACGATCCAACTGATCAACATGCACGCGGGCGTTTTTGAGCCTTCGGGGAGGCGAATGATAGGTGACGCATGGTGCGGGCGTCGTGCATCCGGAGCGCCGGGGCGCCACGCGGATGGTGTCCGTGTCGTCACCCTCGGAGGCAGCTCCACAACGAATTACCCCGCAAGGGCGAAGGAGGCAGACACGCCCTAATCACATCGGCAAAGATAGTGATTTATCTTGGCTTTTGCAAATATTTCGGGGGAAAAGTTAAGAAAAGTTGTGCCCCAAACGGGGCGGGAGGGTTTGTTTTCGGGATCACACCCCCGACGGCTTGCGATCCAAACAAAAATCGCCCGAAACTCTCTAAAACCGTAAATGCATGATGACGACATTTCACCCCCTAAAACCCCTTATTTTTTTTAACTTCATACTTTTGTTTTAGGGAAGAATTTTCGTGTTAAAATGGAATTGTTAATGCCTTACTCGCTAAAATTCTGCACTTTCGGCAGCAGCGCGAGCTCGGAAGCGTTAAATTCACCTCACCCATTTTGCCTCTCGGCGCACCCTTTTTAACAGTTCGCGCACCCTTTTTGCCCCTCTACGGCACCCATTTTGCCCTTTTGGGTCACCCATTTTGCCCCTCGGCGCACCCTACTTC
>CAZGZL010000100.1:0-7439 GCA_964530595.1 uncultured Prevotellaceae bacterium
CGTGTCAACGGGCGGCCGCGCCCTCCTCGAAGCTATCGAGGGCAAGGTGCTCCCCGGCATCGCAGCTATTCAGGGCGAGTAATCACGACCTGCACATTGAAAACTTTCAACCGGCTCACGACAATCTGTGTCGTGAGCCGATTTTTTGTCTCTATGCTATTTGCTAAAAACATAGGGGCAAGCAAGCTATTTTCAAACCATTCGGGAGGCGAGGGCGTTTGAGCTGTGAATCATTCAACCTCAAAACGTATGTTATGAACAGAAAAATGCTATGCCTCAAACTCGCTGCGCTCTGCGGCGCGGGCGTGTGGTTGTCCAGCTGCGCGGACAACATCGGATCCAATCAGACAGCCACGATTGCGCCGGTCGATCAGGTGCTCTACTTTGTGGCGGGAACCGTGACCGACGCCGAAGGAAGCCCCGTAGAGTCGGTGGCAATCTATTCCGGCGACGCAACAACCACCTCCGACAGCACGGGCTACTTCTCGTTGAGCCTGAAGCGAACAGGAACACACAACGTCACAATCGGTCATGACGGCTATCTGACGCAGGTAATCGGCGTCACTGTCCCGTCGGGAGCCGGTCCCTATACGGAGGTGCCACTGAATGCCGTGCTCTACCCCATCTCTCTGAGCGCGATCTCTCCGTCGACCATCGACACCACCTACATCGTAGCAACCAGTGTCGGCACCCAAGCCGAGGCGGGAGCTCTGCCCGACAGCGACATCCCGACGAGCGAGAGCGCCGTCACACTGAATATCCCTCCGGGAGCCATCAATCAGCAGGTAACGATCTCTTATTATAATCCAAGTGTTGCGGTCAGCAGCGCTTCGAGCGGTAGCGGCACGCTGACCCTTTCGGCGGTCAACATCACGCCGGACATCTCGTCATTCACCTCCAACCAAAAGGTTTGGATGAGCGCCAGCAATCCGTTGAGCGGCACCACCTTCAGCAGTGTACAGTTGGTGAACAGCAGCGGCAAGGAGACCCTCACCACCACTTACGACTCGATAGCGGATGCCTATAAAGCTCAAGTCTCGCACTTCTCTAACTGGGCATTTACCGTCCCCTTCAGCGTGGCTTACAGCACCGACAATACGCAGAGCAATATCGACATCGACAATAGCGGTAACGAAACGACGCTACGCGGCAAAAACGTGACCTACACGGTGACTGCCGGTTGGAAGGTGACTGCATGTTCCTCTCCAGCTCAAGAGGCGGTGCTCACCCACCTCATCACCGCCTACAAGGGCTGTGACGCCGGGGTGACGCAACGTAGCCGCACGCAACAGGTGAACGTTTCGGCAGGTAGCATTCTACGCATGACGTGCACGCAGAACTACCGCACGGAGGTCTATACATTCACGTTGGGCAACGGCGCGACAGCAACGGTGAACGTCACACAGTATTTGGATCTCACCACTTCGTTTCTCTACATCGGACACTCCGGCGGGTCGGGCGAATGATGCCGAGCGTACGGTCTGCAAACTATTCCTTATATAATATATGTATTATCCTCAATAACTACCTTACGTGATATGAAAAAATCTATAGTTTGGCTCGCCGCGCTGACACTTGGCAGCGGAGTGGCTGTGGCTCAAGATGCCTCTTGGGGCCCGTTCGAGAGCACGCCGGCTTGGGCGAATGTGTACGTCGGCGTCGATGGCGGCGTGCAAACCATCTGGGGCAACAGTAAGTTGTCGCCCCTGCGCCACAATGTGGACATTCAGATGGGCAAATGGTGGAATCCGTTCTTCTCCACACGACTAAAGTTCGAGATGGGACGCTTCAAAACCTCGGAGCACACCTCTGAATACCGCAATCAACAGTTCTCGTCGTTCACGTGGCACGGCGACGTACTTTTCAACTTGACAAACATCATTGGCGGTTATCGCCCCGATCGCATCTATCAGATCAGCCCCTTCTTGGGTATCGGTGCCGAGCATTCGTGGGGCGCGGGAGTCGGTGACGGAGATCGGCGAGCTACGCAGGGTGCACTCTTCACCGGTTTGGTCAACAGCTTTCGCCTCTCCAAAGCGTGGCACCTCAATTTAGAGCTACAAGGTGCTTTGATGCCCAAAGAGATCGAGGGTGAGGCAACGCGCGGCTGGCGCCCCCACGGGCAACTCAGTTTGATGGTAGGTCTGTCTTATACCATCGGCCCTCGCGGTTTCAAGGGGGTAACGCGCAGCGACTGCTCACAGCATCAGAAGCGCATCACTCAGTTGGAACGCGAGCTGAATAACTGTTCGCAGGAATCGCGCCGCTATCAGCAGGAGCTGCAACACGCCCGCAACAATCCACCTCAACCCGCTCCGTCCCAAACTCAAGCATCCGGATGCGCGATGAACCCACCCGCAGGACAGAAGCAAGTGACCTGCAACGGCGGCGCAGCGTGTCTGCCCAAGGGAGGCTGTCCGCAATGTGCCCCCAAGAGTGCAGCGTGCGGCGGGGCTTGCGGAGGTGGTTCTTGCGGTCAGAAAGGCAACGGCGATGGACAGCAACAGCGCTATATGCCCGAAATGGCGGTCTTCTTCGACATCAATAGTGCTAAAATCTCAGCACGCGAGACATTGCAACTGCAACTCTATGCCGACGCGATCAAGGCGGCATGCTGCCCCTATCTGATCGTAGGTTACGCCGACATTCAGACCGGCAGCTTGGCGTACAACGAGAAATTAGCGTTGAAACGTGCCGAAGCGGTGGTAAATATGTTGGTGAATAAGTATGGGGTGAATCCGGCTCTACTGAAGGCAACGGTAGGCAATCTTCAGAACCCGCCGTTCACCGACACGATCTATAACCGCACGGCGATCATCCGCGTACCTTAGTCCAACAAACAAACCGCGTGAACGCCTCCCAAATAGCGTTCACGCGGTTCGAAGTGTCCCTCTGAGGAAATCAATAGGCTTGTTTGTCGCCCCTCAAGGCGTTGTAGACGGTGAGAAAGATGATTTTAAGATCCAACCAGAAAGACCAGTGTTCGATGTACCAGACATCTTTCACGATGCGATCTTCCATCTGGCTGAGGCGTTTGGTCTCTCCTCGCGCGCCGTTGACCTGCGCCCATCCGGTGATGCCGGGCTTGACCCAGTGACGCACCATATATTTGTCGATGAGGGCAGAATATTCCTGCGTGTGCTTCACCATGTGCGGACGCGGTCCGACGATAGACATTTCTCCCTTCAGAACGTTGATGAACTGCGGCAATTCGTCGATACTGGTGTGTCGCAGGAATTCGCCGAACTTCGTTTTGCGCGGATCGTTGGCGGTGGCTTGTAATCGGTCTGAGTCGGCGTTTACGCGCATAGAACGGAATTTATAGCAGTAAAAGACTTTGCCACCTAACCCGTTGCGTTGCTGTTTGAAAAATACCGGACCGGGAGAGGTTAACTTGGTGATCAGCGCGACCAAGGGATAGATAATGAGCCAAAAGGGGATCATGAAAAGCAGCGAAACAATGACGTCGAACGCCCGTTTAAAAAAGCGATTGTCCACCTGAGCAAGGGGATCTTCGCGCATGTACAAAACCGGCACGTTACCGAAAAATTCGAGATTCATCTGTCGTTTCAGGTAGTTGCGTATGTCCGGAATGCTCAAGAAGCGGATGCAATGCTGTTCGCAATAGCTCAAGATAGGCAGAATCTCCCGATCACGTTCCGAGGGGAGGCTGCAATAGATCTGGCTGATATCTTCATGCTCCAAGAAGGGGATGACCTGTGCCGGTGTGCCCCGATAGGTCAAACCCTCCGGGAATCCCGCTACAGGTTGGTCGTAGAAGTATCCTTTGACGAGATAGCCTTGATAAGGGTCGCACATCTCGCGATAAAGCTCCGGGATGTTCTCGGTATTGCCAATCATCACAACGTAGTGCATATTTCGCCCCTTGCTACGCAAATAGCGTATCATCAGCTTGGCAGCGAAGCGCCAAAGCGTCAGAACGACGCAACAGGCGACCCACAGCGCCAACAAACCCCACGGACGAAGGTATTCCAAACGGTGGGTCAGGTTCAGTGCTAACAGGAAGGCTAAGAAAGCATACGTTTGCGCCGTCAAGACGTTGCGCACCACCGAGCCGGCGCGCGAAGAACGATAGAAGAAGGATAACGGACAGAGCCAAACGCTCAAAAGGTAACAAAGGCTTATCAGAATCGCCGTCGTCGGATAGAACGAAGAGGGCAACGGAGGAAGCGTGCTCCTCTCGACGAGATGAAACTCAAAGAAAAGCCAGAAGATCAAATTGATCCAACAGAGCTCGCTCAGATACATCAGGTATTTGAGCAACGCCGGTATTTGGGAAAGTTGTTTCATGATAATCGTTTTAATGACGGAGCTGCGTCCGGAGTGGCGAAGCTCAGACAGCGACGATGCCCTTGATATGCGGATGTGCTTGGTAGTTCAACAACGTGAAATCGTCGTAGTCGAAGTCCATGAGGTCATGGATTTCAGGATTGAGTTGCATCTGCGGCAAGGGGAAGGGGGTACGCTCTAATTGCATCTTGACCTGATCTAAATGATTGAGGTAAATGTGCGCGTCGCCCAAAGTATGTACAAAAGTTCCCGGTTGCAGCCCCGTTACCTGCGCGACCATCAACAGCAGGAGCGCATACGAGGCAATGTTGAAGGGAACCCCCAAGAAGATATCTGCCGAACGTTGATATAGCTGTAGACTCAATTTGCCGTCTGCCACGTAGAATTGGAAGAAAGCATGACACGGGGGTAACGCCATATCCTTGATTTGGGCCACATTCCACGCACTGACGATGATACGACGTGAATCGGGCTGATTCTTGATCGTCTCGATCGCTTCCTTCAGTTGGTCGATCGTTCCGCCGTCATAATCGGGCCAAGAGCGCCATTGATGACCGTAAATGGGACCGAGTTCGCCGTCGGCGTTTGCCCACTCATTCCAAATGCGCACGCCGTGCTCTTGCAGATAATGCACGTTAGTATCGCCGTGGATAAACCACAATAGTTCGTAAATGATGGACTTAAGATGTAGTTTTTTGGTAGTCAACAAGGGGAAGCCCTCCGAGAGGTCGAAGCGCATCTGATGCCCGAAAATACTCACCGTCCCCGTTCCGGTACGATCCTCTTTACGGACGCCCTCGTTCAGCACTCGCTGGATCAGGTCTAAATATTGTTTCATAAAAATTCAGGATAATCGCTCTATACTTTTCACCGCAAAAGTAGTTACTTTTTTCTAAACCCAAGATTTTAAGGGGCGTTTGTAGCCCCAAGAGGCGAAAAGTTGTGTACTTTGAGACATTTAGCACAGAAATATGTGTATCTTTGCCGCTCATGAATATCTACGATTCGCATCGAATGAGACAGCTATTATACGGAATAATGGTCGCCGTCAGCGCCTCGATCTGGTCGAGCTGCAAGCACGATGCCCCCATGACGATCGCCGACGACGGCGAGGGGGAAGTGCCAGAAATGGTGACGCACAATGTCACCATGTTGGTGTCCGACTCTGGCGTCATTCGCTATAAAGCCACAACTGACCTCTGGATCCGCTATAAACCGACGGTCGGCGAACAATACCAATACTTTCCCGAAGGAATCTACTTGGAGCAGATGGACTCCACCTTTAATTGCGTCGCCAGCATCCAAGCCGACACCGCCTACAATTACGAGACCTCCAAGCGTTGGCGTTTGGTGGGGCACGTGCATATTCTGAACAATGCGGAGGAGCATTTCTATACAGAGGAGTTACACTGGGACGTCAATCGACACCGGGTATTTTCCGATTCGCTGATCCGCATCGAACGTCCCAACGCCACCCTCATGGGACGCGGCTTCCGTTCGGACGATCACTTCACCGACTACGTAATTATGAGCCCGGTCGGAGACTTCCCGATGCAGAGCGTCGAACCGCGCGACACGCCGAACTACCTGCTGCAACCCATGGTAGATAGCATTTCCGACGTACAGCATACCGAATAAATACCAAAACAGAGATGTTTGCCGACACGATATTACCTCTATTGATCTCGTTGCTGTTCTCAGCATTCTTTTCGGGCATGGAAATGGCTTTTTTCTCCGCCAACCGTGTCCGATTAGAGTTGGACAATCAACGCGGAGATCTCCCCGCCAAAATTCTGAAGTTTTTCTACGGACACGGCGAGAAATTCATCTCCACGATGCTCGTCGGCAACAATATCGCGTTGGTCGTCTATGGCATCTTCTTCGCACGGCTTTTGGAGCCTTATCTCACCCGTTATCTGTGGGACAATGAGGCGTTTGTCGTCGCGATGCAGACCATCCTCTCGACCATCGTAGTGCTCTTCACGGGTGAATATTTGCCCAAAACCCTCTTCAAGCTGAACCCCAATCTGATGTTGCGGTCGTGTGCTGTGCCGCTGTTCGTCATCTACCTGTTACTCTATCCCATCTCCTCGTTGGCGACGTTGCTCTCGCACGGGTTGTTGCATCTCTTTGGCATTCGGGTGGAGAAAGACCGTCAACAGGCGCTCACCAAGATAGACTTGGACTTCTTTGTGCAGCAAGGGCTCGACCGCCAAGGGGAGGAACAAGATTCGGAACAGGAGCTGATCCTCTTTCAGAATGCTTTGGACTTCTCGAACGTCAAAGTGCGCGACTGCATGATCCCCCGTTCGGAGCTCACCGCCGTCAGCTACGACACTTCGTTTGCCAAACTCAACAAACTTTTTGTCGAAACGGGCTACTCCAAGATCCCCGTGTATAAGGGGGACATCGACAACTTGATTGGCTACATCCATTCGTCCGAGATGTTCAAAAAGCCCCGTCAGTGGACGCAAAAGATCATCCCCATCCCGATCGTACCCGAAACGATGGCAGCCAACAAGTTGCTGCGTATGTTGATGGATCAGAAGAAGAGCATCGCTGCTGTCGTGGACGAATTCGGCGGAACAGCCGGAGTCATCACAATGGAAGACCTCTTCGAAGAGATTATCGGCGACATCGAGGACGAACACGACCACAAGGAGCTCACGTGTCGTCAGACGGCAGAACATGAGTATGAACTCTCAGCACGCTTGGAAATAGAACAAATCAACGAGCGTCTGGACTTAAATCTCCCTGAGTCGGAAGAATACCTCACCCTTGCAGGGTTAATCCTCCACGAAACGCAAAGTTTGCCCCATGTCGGTGACAAGCTCGACCTCTTAGACGGAGAGGTTTCGGTGGAAATCATCAAGACCTCTGCATCCAAAATCGACGCTGTAAAGCTGACTATCAACAAATAAAGGGCGTTCAATAGGACAATTTAGCCCAAAACAGCGACTTTTTGTGACTGTTGGAGCTACACCTTATGAAATAATTAGTATCTTCGCGCCGATTAGAGCCGAAAAGTAATCGAAATAAAATAAAAAACACATTCAAAACAAAAATGGCAACTTTACAAAGAATCAGAAACCACTCGGTAGCTCTTTTGGTCATCGTGGGTCTGGCGA